>JBHLLI010000010.1:0-57784 GCA_048885765.1 Candidatus Hermodarchaeota archaeon | reverse complement strand
GCAATTGAAGCAATTAGGATTGGTTCAGGATTTACTGCTCTAGGCGAATATATTGACTGTAAAATAGTATTTACTGGAGATGCTGTGTATCTGTTTAATAAGAATTGCGAGCCTGAAGCTGTAGGGATGGATTCCTTCGCAGAAGTTTTGGAAATGGCTGATCTATCTGATTTAGAAGTAATACTTGTCGATTCTGCCTTAAATGATGCGGGTTTATCAAAGGACGATTTGATCGAATATGAAAATCTGAAGATCATCGGATATGATGAATTGACAGATTTAATTGCTAATTCTGATACATGCTTTAGATTTTAAGTGAGGGAGAGAAAAATGTCAGAAAATCTTGATATAATATATTTGTTTGGATTTAGCGGACTCAACGGGAATCATTTACAGAGATTATTACCTATAATAGAAAATCAGCTTAATAAGAATACTAAACTTGGATTAGTTTTAATTCATGATGGCGTAATTGGTATTTCTACAAAAGGAAAAATACCTAATCAAATGGAAAAATTGCTTGGTTTAGATATTAGAGTATTTGCTATGAATCCTGATATGAAAGCTCGAGGGATAGCTCCGGAATACGTTCATGACAAGATCGAATCTATAGAATATGAAGATCTAATAGATGTAATAGATACTACACCAAAAATAATATCTTGGATGTAGTTAGACAAGAGTAAATTAAATTCAAAAAATTTTTTGAAAAATACTGGCTAAAACCAGAAAAATAATAAAATAGAACAAAAAAAAAGGAAAATTTCCGAAAAAAAAAGTGATAAATATGGCTGAAGATGCTGAAACAATAAATTTTATTGTAAAGGATAAGTCATTCGAGAAGTTTGCGATGATGGCTATCCTTGGTTCAACAGGTGACGCTATGGATGTGAAAATGAATTTCTTTTTCACCTTTTGGGGTTTAAATTTATTAACCAAAAAGTTTAAACCTAAAGTTGCTGGCATGCCTACTCCTATGAAAGGGATGGGTGCAAAAATTTTCAGAAAAAGGATGAAAAAGTTTGGAATTGAAGATCCATGGGCTTTAATTAAAGATGGTGTTGAGAGCGGTAATTTAAAATTATATCCATGTCAAATGACAATGGATTTAATGGGAATTAAAGCTGAAAACATAATAGATTTCGCAGAAGCGCCTGTTGGAGCAGCCTCATTTTTAGAAATGAGTAATGGAGGCAGAATAGTCTCTCTATAATTATAAATTAATACAATTTTTTTTTATTTTTTAAGTTAAAAGGTGATGAGAAACGTCTGATGTAGAAGAAAAAACAAGGGAATTTAAAACAGACGAAGATTTTGATCAAGATTTTTTCAAAAATATTGAGAGAAAATCAAATATTTGGCAGTGCATCCAATGTGGTACCTGCACAGCAAGCTGTGAAAGTGGCAGATGGACTGCTTTAAAGACTCGTTCGATTATTAGAAAAGTTGTTTTAGGAGATTTATCAGTATTAAAAGATCCTGATATTTGGTTATGCACTACTTGTTATCAATGTTATGAGCGATGTCCACGTGATGTAAGACCTACAGATGTAATAATGGAATTAAGAAATTATGCTACTAAATTAGGAAATATTTCACCTAATCATAGGGCAGTTGTAGGTTATTTAAAGAATTTCGGACATGCTGTACCTATAAATGATGAAGTGAGGAAAAGACGAGTCAAATTAGGTTTAGAAGAACTACCTCCTACTGCATTTAAATTTAAGCAGGAGGGAGATGACAAGGATTTACATAAAATAGAAAAACATATGTTCGATTTACCTCCAGTTAAGGAGGAAAAACAAAAGGAGGAGAAATAAAAAATGGTTAAAGAAAACACTTTTGCATTTTTTTTAGGTTGTTTGATGCCAAATAGATATCCAGCAATAGAAAAATCTACAAAATTTGTAATGGAAAAGTTAGGGTATGAAATGTTAGATATGGAAAGAGCAACTTGTTGTCCTGCCCCTGGAGTCTTTAGATCATTTAATAAAGTTGATTGGATGGTTGCAGCAGCAAGAAACTTATGTATTGCTGAACAATTAGATGCAGATATCCTAACTGTTTGTAATGGCTGTTTTGGAACACTTCAAGAAGTAAATAAACATTTAAAAGAAAATGAAGAACATCGAAATTTGGTGAATGATAGATTAAAACTTATAGGAGATTATGAGTTTAAAGGAACTATTGATGTTCGACACGTTGCAGAAGTCTTAGGTTATGAGATTGGACCATGGGGGATTGAAGATTTAATTGTGAGAAGAGTAAATGCCAAAGCTGCAGTACATTATGGTTGTCATTTTCTGAAACCAACTCGAATACGGGAAATTGAAAGTTCAGAAGGGCCAACAATAGTAGAAGAATTCATTGAAGTATTAGGTGTTGAATCTGTGAGATTTAAAGAACAACTTACGTGTTGTGGTGCTGGAGGTGGTGTTAAAGCTTATGATGGAAATGCAAGTATGACAATTTTTTCCGAAAAGATGAAAAATATTGATGACGTAAAACCAGATTTTATTTTAGATATTTGTCCATTCTGTCATCTTCAATTTGAAACTGGACAAGATTATCTGAATAAAAATAAAAGTTATAATTATGATTATCCTGTAATTCACCTTTCTCAATTAACTGCTTATTGTATGGGAATGGATCAAGACTTCATTGGTTTACAATATCAACAAATGGGAAAGAATTACATTTTTGAAGGGGTTGAGGTAAATAAAGAAGAGGAGGCAGTATAAAATGACTGTAAAAGATGAAAAAATTGAAGATACCAAAAGTTTAGGGGAAAAGGTTGATGAAGATGAACCACAAATAGGAGTATTTATTTGTCACTGTGGTCATAACATAGCTGGTACTGTCGATGTTGCTAAAGTTGCTGAATATGCAAAACAGTTGCCCAATGTTGTTAAAGCGGAACATTATATGTTTATGTGCTCAAAACCTGGAGTTCAAATGGTTAAAGATTCCATTGAAGAATTAGGGGTAAATAGAACTGTTGTAGCATCATGTTCCAAAAATCAACATGGAAGAACATTTGCTAAAGCCATTGAAGAAATGGGACTTAACAAACATCGACATCAACAAGTTAATGTACGTGAATTTAATAGCTGGGTTCATCAAAAAGAAAAAGAAAAAGCGACTGAAAAAGCAAAGAAACTGGTGGAAGCGGGAGTGAATAGAGCTAGAAAATTAGAAGATGTTGAAACACGCAGAATTCCTACTACAAAAGCTGCTTTAGTTATAGGTGCAGGTATCGCTGGACTTCGTTCAGCTTATGATCTTGCTGAGTTAGGAATTCCTGTCTATTTGATTGAAAAACTATCGACAATTGGTGGTCATATGACACAATTAAATAAGACATTTCCAACGTTAGAATGCCCACAGTGTTCAATTTCTCCTTTAACAAATGGAGTTGCCAATCACCCCTTAGTAGAATTGTATACTAATGCCCAGATCAAGAATGTTGAAGGTTCAATGGGAAACTTTGAAGTCGAAGTTGAAATTAAACCTCGATATGTTAAAGATAATTGTACATCTTGCGGTGAATGTGCTGCAAATTGTCCAGTGGAAGTCCCAAGTGAATGGGATAGTGGAATTTCAGTTCGAAATGCTATTTATAAAGCTTATCCGCAGGCAATTCCTGCAACTTATGTACGAGATAAAAAAAATTGTATCGAGTGTAAAACTTGTATAAATGTTTGTCCTGTCCAAGCCGTTGATTTTTCTATGGAACCTGAAACTAAGACCTTTAAAGTTGGTTCTATTGTAGTTGCAGCAGGGTATGATGAATATGATCCTTCAGAAATTGAGGCATACCATTATGGTCAGCAAGGATATGAAGATGTTATTACTCAACTTAAATTAGAAAGAATGTTAGCTCCTGGTTCTCTTACTAATAGCCAAGTTCTGAGACCTTCTGATGGTAAAATACCTAAAAGCATTGTGATGATACAATGTGTAGGAAGTAGAAATGATCAAGTTGGTAATAAATATTGTACAGGCGTTTGTTGTAAGTTTGCAATTAAAAATGCGCGAATTGTTAAAGAAATGTATCCAGACACAGATGTAACTATTTGCTATATTGATGTAAGAACTCCTGGCTTAAACTTCGAAGAATTGTATAAATCTGCTCAAGAGGTAGGAGTCAGATTTATTAGAGGACGACCTTCTGAAATTCTAAGAGATCCAATTACAGGAGAATTAAGAGTCATCGTGGAAGATACATTAAGTCTTACACCTTTAAAAGTAAAAGCAGATATGGTTGTTCTTTCAGCAGCAATGGTTCCCCCAGAGGGAATTGGCCCCTTAGGATCAAAACTGCATGTACTACGCTCGAAAGAAGGCTTCTTAAAAGAATTTCACATTAAAATGAACCCCACTTTAAGTAGTAAAGGTGGTATTTTCTTAGCAGGGGCAATTCAAGGTCCTAAAGACATTTCTGAGTCAGTTGCTCAAGCAGGTAATGCTGCTGCTATAGCTGCTGCACCATTAGTTAAGGGCTATATCGAGAAGGAGATGTTAGTACCATCAGTAGATCTTGATTTATGTGTTAGATGTGGTTTATGCAAGACTGTATGTGCACCAGCAGCTATTGAAATAAGTGATGATGGAATACCAATGATAAATAAAGTTGCTTGTAAATCATGTGGTATGTGTATGCCTGCTTGCCCTACAGGAGCGATACAACTATTAAATTTTAGCGATGATCAATTATTAGATGAAATTATAGCAGTATCAGGCGGAGGTGTCGTATGCGAAAATGAGTAATTGTGAATATATAGAACCAGAAGTACTTGAAAAAATGGAAAATATAGTAGTTTTCATGTGCAACGAATGTGGACAAGGTTCAGCAAATACAGCTGGAGTAGCCCGAATGGCATATAATCCTGCAATTCGAATAGTTCGAGTACAATGTACTGGTCAAGTTGGACCCATTCAGATTATGGATGCTTTAAGCAATGGAGCAGACGCTGTAGCATGTGTTGGTTGTTGTTTAGGAGCATGTCATTTCTTTAATGGGAATATTTTATCAATGCATAGAATAAAATTAATGAAAAAGTTATTCAAAGAATTAGGTTATAGTGATCAATTCGTTAATCAATATACTTCTCGAGCAGCAGAAGCAGAAACTGCTGTCGGAGATTTCGATGATATTGTTGAACGATTGGCAACAGCAATAAAAGAGGAGGGGACTTTCAAAGATGGATGTTAGAATATTTCAGTTTAATGGATGTAATAAATGCTTTAATGAAAGCATTTTATTAAAAGGAGAATCAAAATATAACCTGGAATTCATAAATGATCCTAAAAAGTGGAAGGAAGCAAAGATGGATATAGCTGTAATAACTGGATACTTATTACCAGAGGATAAAGCTATAGTGGAAAAAATTCAGTCTAACTCAGAAAGGGTTATTGCATACGGAAACTGTGCAACTACAGGAGGAGTTTTTGCCCTAGCAAATCAGCGAGGTCATAACGTAACACCCTTAAATGCATTAATTGAAGAGGTTGTAAATATTAATGGATGTCTTGGAGAGATTGAGGAATTAAAATTAGAAGTTGAAGGAATAGAGACTCAACAATTAAAAAATTTATGTTTAGTATGTGGAAGAAAGAAGACTTGCGATTATTTAGATGAAGTCAGACGACAAATAGATTTAGAAGATAACGAAACTTGCTTCAATGATCTTGGATATCTCTGTAACGGATTTATAGCGAAGGAATGTAAAGAACGATGTATTGACCATGGAGCACCATGTAGAGGATGTAAACCAATAAGCGAACGTTCAGGTATTAGAATGTTAGGTATGTTTGGAACATTAATGGGTAATATCGAAATTGCCACTGAACATTCTGAAAAAGGAGCGACTGACAAATTAGCGGATCCTGAAGATGATGTAACTCGAAGTTTACCAGACATTGTTGGAAACTTTTTTAGATTTACATTACCAACTTCTGGTTTACCAAGGGGTAGAATTCCATCATCTGGCTCTTTACTTGAGGACGTATTTACAGGGAGACTAATTGAGGAATTACCATTAATTTCTGGGTTATTAGGAGGAGATCACGCAATATCTTTAACATTAAAAATAATTGAAACTTATGAGTTGGCCAATGATATTGAAGTCAGTGAACAGACTAAGACCTATAGAAAAAAATTATTAGAATTAGAAACAGAACTACAATCTGCCATAAAAAGTGAAGATCCTAAAAAATATAAAGAAATTAGTGATAAAATTAGAAAAATAGGTGGAAATATGAATTTATCCAACGTATTTTTTGGTGGATTTAAATCACAAATCAATGAAAACGATAATTTTGAAGATTATAAAACACAAATTTTTGATGTAATTGAAGGAACTTATAAGAATGGTTCGGTTGAATTTACAATTGATCCCGTTGGCATTGTAAAAGAAATCAAAATTAAGGAGGGAAAATGATGAGTTTTGAATTGTTAAGATCTGAAATAATTGATGAAGGTTTCTGTCAAGGCTGTGGATTATGCGTCGGTTCTTGTAAACATATTGAAATGGATGATTTACGCCCAACTCTTAAGGATTATTGTATTCTTGAAAGAGAAGGGGAAGATTGTGGAAGATGTTATCAGAATTGCCCACAAGTAATTCAGAAGAAATTTGAGTATAAGCAACCACTAGCAGTTTATTCATTAAGAAGCAAAAATCCTAAAATTCTTGCTAAAGCTTCAAGTGGAGGATTTGTTACTACTCTTACCAAAGAATTATTAGAGAGTCAAACTCTTAGTGAAATCGTGATGGTACAAGGAACTGAAGAAGAGACGGTAGCTGACAGAGTTTCTGATCCAGATGCTGTTATTGAAAGAGCTGGAGTTATATATAGTCGATCAGGTGTCCTTGAAAGGCTAGTCGAGCTTATTGGTGAGACTTTCGATCCAATAGGAATTGTTGGTGTACCATGCGAGATGAGGGGTGCTGCTAATCTTGAAGAAAGTATGAATAGGGAAATTCTTAAAATTGGATTATTCTGTAGTTCACAGATACATCCAACAAAAAGATGTGGTTGCACACTTCTCGGTGAACCTCTAGCATTAAGTATTTTGAAGGAATTAGCCACCGAATCAGAGGCGGAAAAGGAGGAAAATGATCTTCCAGATGGGAAAAGATGTGATACATGTAAAGCCTTCTGTAAGCATTGTCAAGATTTCCCAGCAATTTATTCAGATATTACTGCTGGTCAAGTTGGCTCAGATACAGGCTATACAACAGTTGTAGCTTGGACTGAGCAAGGAAAAGAATATGTGGAAAGTGCTATTCAAAAGGGATTGTTTGATATTGGGAAAGTCAATGAAGAAGAGTTAGAGACAGCAATCAACCTTAAATCAACACGCGAACTCATTAACTTCGAAAAAGCTCCAAGACAACAAGTTTTAGATTTTATTACAGATAAGGGTCCTTGTACCATTACTGAGATCGCAAAACAAACGGGACTTGAGCCTAAAAAGGCGAGATATGAAGCTCTTAGATTAGTTCAATTAATGGAACTAGAAATGAAGATGGATCCTACAATGGATGAACCAATATTTTCAATTGTATGTGATTAAATAAAAAAATAACAAAAATCAAGGAGTGGTATGAAATGAAATTTGATATGGAATTAAATGTCTGTGGGTTAGTATGTCCAGTACCGGCCTTAAAAACTAAAAAACAACTCATGAAAATGAGACCAGGCACAGTATTAAAAGTTATAACGGATTATAAACCCGCAAGTGAATCTGTTCCAAGGGATTTAGCTAAACAAACTAAGCATAAACATCTGGGAACAGATTTTCTTGAAGACGATGAGCAATGGTATATGTATTTTGAAGCCGTAAAGTAATTTGTAAATATAGGTTTAGGATGAGTGTTCAGTTGAACATAACTACCCCTTGCGCGGGGTATTAGCCTATAAAAAATAAAAGTTATTCAAAAAAATGAAAAAAAGTGAAAAAAATATGGAAGCTAAATCCGAATTTAAGAAAAAAGTAATGGAGTTTCAAATTGAGCCGAAAGTAATTAAAACTTGTTATCAATGTAGCAAATGTTCTGATAATTGTCCTATTACTGCAGTCACAACAGATTCTTATAGTACTCCAGGATATAACCCTAGAGGAAATTTCTTGATGACTCTTTTGGGAAATGATGATTTACTTCTTGAGAGAGATGATTTAGTAGTTTGGGGTTGTACTGTCTGCGTTACATGTGATGAAGTGTGCCCAGAGAACATTGAACTAACTGAGATTTTCACATTTCTAAAAAACCAAAGTGTTGCTCTTGGAAAAGGTCCAGATTTTGTTTATACTCAGACAAGGACTGTTTTCGAGAATGGAAAAGCAATACCACCACAACCTGCAATTGAGAGAAGAAGAGAACAATTAGGTCTACCAAAAGCCAGTTCACCAGATTTAGAAGAATTACAATCATTATTAAAAAACATGGGTATTGAAAAAAAATTAAAATAATCCTAGGGGAAGAAACAGATGACAGAATATAAAATGTTTGAAGGATGTGTGATTAATAATAGGATACCCTTTATCGAAGCTGCTTCAAGAAAAGTATTTGATAAACTTGGAGTTGAAACCTCTCAAGCACCCTTTTCATGTTGTCCAGATCCTACTGGTGTAAAAAGTTTTGATAATGATATTTGGTTAGCCATTGGTGCTCGCAATCTTTGTTTGGCTGAAGCGGAGGGTAAAGATATTATTTCATTGTGTAACGGATGTACCGGTACATTGAGAGGTGTCAGATATCAGTTAGAGCATGATAGTTTAAAAAGAGATAAGATCAACTTAGAATTAGCAAAAATTGGAAAAGAATACAAAGGTTCTTCTGATGTGAAACACTTTGTTGATGTTTTTAAAGAGGAGATCGGTATTGATACAATTAAAGGTGCTATAACAAAACAACTTTCTGGATTAAAGGTTGCTTGTCATCCTGGATGTCATTATATGCGTCCTTCTGAATGGATGGAATCTGATGATCCAATAAAACCAACGAATTTAAAAGAATTAGTTGAAGCTTCTGGTGCGACTGTAGTAGACTATGAAGAATTAGCGCTTTGTTGCGGTTCAGCAATAACAAAAGCATATGAAGAGCATGGTATGGCTAATTTAAAGAAAAAAATGGATAGTATTAAGAAAAGTGGTGCTGATGTTATTGTAGTTAATTGCCCAGCCTGTTTTCAGCAACTTGAATCTAAACAAAGAGATTTAAATAAGATGTTTGATACTGAGTATAGTATTCCTGTTCTTTATTTAACAGAATTATATGCTTTAGCAATGGGGTATAGTGCTGAGGAAATAGGATTAAAGTATCACCGTATAAAATTATCTGGAATATTAGAAAAGCTAGGGATACATTAATAACAACATTAAATATTTTTTTATTCTTTCTTTTTTTATCGAGTTTAATCTATTAATAATATATCCTAGTAATAAGCATGAGAGACTATAATTATTACAATAATAAATATAAAAGATATAAATTAGATTTCAAAAAGTATAATGAGAGAGCACAAACAGGTCCTTGTTTTATATGTGAAATTCTAAAAGGCAATCCAAAATATCCCGCTCATATTGTTTATCAAGATGAGGAAATTATATCATTTCTTGATGCTTATCCTCGATTATATGGTTGGACCTTGGTAGCACCAAAAAAGCATAAAGAAGGTGTAATTCTTGATTTCACTCAAGAAAAGTATCTCTCGATTCAACGTAAAATTTATACTATTACAAAAGCGATTATAGAGTTATTAGAACCCGAGAGAATTTATATATTATCTCTTGGAAGCCATCAAGGTAATTCACATGTTCATTGGCATATCGCTCCATTACCTTCAGGCATGCCCTATGATGATCAGCAAAATGGGGTTTTCAAATTGGACATCCTGAAAATATCTGAAGAAGAACAAATTCAATTCGCTTCAGAATTAAACAATAGAATTCAGATATAATATTAAGTACTTAAAAATTAGTTTTCCTAATGTATTTATCCAAGATCCACTAATGGTTTTTATTAAAATCAAAAAAAAAAAGAAAAGTTATTAAATTAATTTTTCAATTAGCTTTTACGTTTCTTTAGCATTATTATAGAGATTAGACCTAATGAGACGAAGATTGAACCAAATACGATAAAAACATCATAACCAGGTATTCCTCCCGGAGTTGGCAAAGCATATCTCAACATGTATGAAATTTCATTAGTCCAAAGTTCAATATTATCAGTATAACCATTAAAGTCATTATCCCCGGTCAATTCATCAATTATATATCCGTTATAAAGGGTTTGTTTATCATTCCTTAAAACAATAACCGCATTATCAGCAGATTCTGAGGCAGTATATCCTGCAAGGGCTGTAGCATTATCATAGACAGTCAAGAGATCTCCATCATCAGCATAAAACGTGAATGGTTGGAACAAAGCTGCATCATAATCAAATGGATTATTAAATATCGGATGTGCAGTATCCCAAGCATAAAATGGATCGTTATCTGGAAATTGTGAAGCATATTGAAATCCAAATTTATCCCAGATTGCATGAGTGGGATTTGATGATACGATGTATGATGACATCAATACATGTCCTCCTGCATCTATATAATTGATTACATTATCAAAAACGGAATCTGCAAAACCATAATTTACTAAGTTTATTATAAGTAATTCCCATGAACCTGTTGTGAGCGAAAAATTAAAGTATTCGTCAGTAAAAGTTAAATAGAAATCCGTTCCTAGCGAGTTTAAAGCTATGCATGCAGGGGATTTATAATAATTCGGACTAAATGCATCATCAGTATAAATTAGCACTTTAGCATCCCATGAAACTAGCCAATTAGCGACATTAATAGCGAATTGGAGGTTGTCAAAACTAGCGATATCTGAGTCTCTAAATGGGCCAACTTCTCCCATTAAAAGAACTCGTCCATTTCCATATTCCTGTCCTGCAACATATATTTCTGTAGCATCATAACCCCAGATTGGATACGCATCTCCAGAATAAACAATTTGTCCAGGAGCAAGCGCAGTAATTTCTGTGCAATCTTCAGTCGTAGGATGTTCTACAAAATAAGTGGCACCATTAGTCCCAGTCACAGAATTAAACTCTAAATCAAAATTGCTATAGAGATAATTAACATTCTTATTATTATCAATGAAAATGGCATTTTCTCCGATAGCAATAAGTCCTCCACCATTTTGTACCCATTGAGTTACTGCTGTTACCTCACTAGCTGTGAAATTAATTTCTGGCACACAGATAAATAACATATCGTAAGGACGTAAATTATTTGATGTAAGATTACCTGCAGATGAAGGATATAATTTGTCAAGGGTATAGCCTCTACTGACAAGGGTATTCCTCCAGGTATCATAATTAACACTACTAACATAGTCATCCCATGGATCAATCCCATAATACGGAAGGTGGGATAAATCAAATAAGATCCTTCCTTTCGGCCTTGGACATAACCATTGAACAGCTTCACTTATCATACCATCCATATCAACACCAATAGCATTTCCCAAACCAGGCAGGTGTACTACACGTCCTCCTTTATCTAGAGGATCTCGCGCAACAGCTGTAGCAGCGTTATTAACAGTATCACGATTGGCTAACTTTACCGTATCTGCTCCAGCTGAAGTGCCAAGAAGAACATTCCAATATAAATGACACATCCAGTTACCAGCAGAAGAAAATTTGTCTCCAACGTCATAATCCTTAGTGATATAGTGCCGGGATGATACATTATTACTATTTCCCGACTGATAGGCAAAATATGTTCCCCAGCCATGATCTCCTTCCGATTCAGGAATAAGAATGCCTTCATAGCAGAGATATGGTAGAGCACTATCGAAACTTAATAAAGCCCCACCACCTAACCAGAATTCCTTTACATGTTTTACAATGTTCTCCCGAGGCAAATTATCAACCATAATAAAGAGATCAAAATCTGCTGTCAATAATTCATGATTTAATATGTCTTCTTTTGTTAATTCTGTTACCCGATGACCTTCAGTTTGTAAAAATCCCATTAGTACGCTGTAATTATTAGTGTAGGTTCCACCAGCAGCATAAGATGTTTCAGTTACATTCGGCTCATTATAGATAGCAATTCGAATTGAATTAACTGGGAGTTGCGAAGTTTCAAGATTATTTTCTAATGGAGTACTTGAAAGAACTGTTGGAATAAAAGCTACTTGTAGAATTAATAGACTAAAGAAAATTGTTAAAAAGAAACTGAATTTTCTCATTGGTTTTCACAAGTTTTAAAATTTTTTTTAGTTAAATATGACGAAGAAGATAATCTGTCTATTTAATATTATTGCGTTTTATAACAGATTTGTTAAATCTTTGTTTAATTTGAATTTGCCAAATTCTATTTTCTTTATCATTACATTCTAGAATATATAGAGTATATGAATAAAACTGGAAGATTTTTTCTTCAAATCCATTAATATTTAAAGTTAGATCATACTATTTTTAATTTGATTGAATCATACCCCAATGTGGATTATTGATGGATTCCATTGAAAAAAAATTTGTTGATGTTAAAACGTCAAATAATTCTGAAAAACTAAATGATTTTCTAATTGAATTAAGTAAAAATCCTCAGAAAGAATACTTGAAATATCTCGGTTTCTTTAGTAAAAATCTGGAGTCTCAGGTTTTTGAAAAAATACAGTTAAATTTTATATATTTGATTGGTGAAATAGGGAGATTAGTCCCCTTAGAAGAGGGATATTTGAGTTTACTGATAGATACCTATTATAAATCTGATAGATGGATTAGAAGTGAAATTATTCAAGCAATAAAAAAAATCATCGAGAAAAATGAACTTACGGAAGAGATCATTAAATTAATAGGATATGCTATAAATGATGAATATCGGCCAATTAAAATTAATTCTCTTAAAATAATTTTAAATTTAAAAGAAATTCCCATATTTATAAGAAGGAGTATTTTTCTCGCTCTAAAAACAAATGACATAGAATTAAATGAACTATGTATAAGAATTTTTGAAAAGCATATACCTGATTTCAATGATTTATTTAACTCCTTAGATTATTCGGATAACTATATTTTATTAAAACCACATGCGATTAGGACTCTATTATTGACTTATTTTAAGTCCCCTATTAATATAGAATCATTTAGAACAAAGATATTAGAATCAAATTGGAAAATTGAGTATAAAGAAGGATACATTAAAGAAATTGATGTTTATACCAAAATTCTATTAAAAAGTATATGAAGAATCCTAGTCATTGATAACGACTAAGAATATCATCCAAATTTTCATTGGTTAAGACAATTTCATTAAAAATCTTATTTAAAAGCTTTATAATTTCTCTAGGATTACCTTTCGAATTGTTATAAATATATTTAAGAACGTCTTCGTTAAGTGGAAAATAGGAATCTGAAAAATCCCTGAAATAGTCAAAATAATTAATATTTCCAAAAAAAAATTCTAAATTTTTCTTATAAAATGTTGAAAGATCCTTCTCTATGAAATTTGATAATATTATTGGTTCCTTTAACACATTTAAGAGACTATTATTTCTCTCTTCAAACATATCCTTAATTTCTTTATAAAAATCAAGTGATTTTAGAGTAATTATAATCCTTAGACCATTAATTTCATTCAAATTAAGAATTTTATCTAATAATCTCTCTGCTTTACGTTTTTCTGGTGATTCTCTGCTCCCATAAAGCCAGCTTCGATCAAAAATTTCCTCTTTTTCTTCTTCAATTGTAATAGGTTTCATCATAGACAGAACTTTTTCGAAATCATCAATAAATAAAACACTATTAATCATTGAGTTTTCTACTAATATTTTCAGCATTGTAAAGGAGTGGTTTCTTCCCCTTAAGTCATGACTTAAATCTAATCTTGATAGGTCTCTTACATCAATAACTTCTCCTAAAAACCATCTTTCAACCTCAATTTTTTTATATGGGTCAATTTGATGAGCGGTAAATGCATTGATAATATCTTTTATAGCAGTTTTATGTTCAAAATCTGGAGCCCAATCTCTAAAAGCTACTTCTCTAACTTTCTCAAGATCAGCTATATGAAAAAAGCCAAATTTTCTTTCCAAAGCTCCCCAATTATTGCACAATCTTCTAGTTATATTCCTTAATACTTCAATACCCATATTTTCGATAAATTCGGAATATATGTAATAATAGAACTTTTTAATTACCTCTTCTAAAGAAATATAAACAATATTATAGTAATACAACTCATGTTTTAAAGCCCAAAATAAGTGTGTTTTTCCAGTTCCTACATCTCCTATTATTGGTAAAATGAAATTTCCATCTTTTTCAATTACATTAATTATAGAATATAATAAATCTTGTCTTGATTGAACTAGCCCAAGATCCTCCTCAATTTCACCTGTTGATACAAATTTCTTAAAAGGAGAGCCTGTAAATTTCAAGAAATTAAGTAATTTTTGTTGTTTATTTTCAAAGAGAAGCATATTTTTATTGATTTTGCTTATATTTTCAATTCTTCAATTCCTAATATTATAATATATTCAACTACTTTGTCATCCACGTTAATAATTGGCTCGTAACTTATATTAAGTTCTTCACTTTTATCCCTTCCTACAATTAAGCAATCATAAAAAACTGGATCACCATTATCATCAATAACTACTCTATCAGCTACTATTATACCATTTCTAATCATTGATATAGGGTTTTTTAGAATTTCACCTGTAAAAAAATCTAAGTGATTGACACCATTTTTTAAATCATTGATATACAAGACAGCAGTATGTAGTAAATTTATTGTAAAAGGGAAATCATTAGAAAATTGACCTTGATCATATTGTTCCATGGTACTTTCTGGTATTAAAATGGAGTATTCCAGTGGATTTTCGTTTAAATTCCATTTAAAATCACTACTTTTTGAAAATGGTTTATATTTTTTTTCAAATTTGTCAAAACCAACTAACAATCCTCCAGATATGCTAATTCCTTCGAAATCTGATACGGTAATATTATCAGAGAAAATTACTTTATCCTCCCATTTTGATATAATTGAGCCTGTGAATTTTCCATTAGTTTGAATCCCTTTAAGACAATCAAATAAGATAAAATTAGGTGAATTTGTCATAGTAACTATTTTTTCCTCAGTATTAGCGACTCACTTAATTCAAATTTATATCATTAATCTTATATATAAATACTTTCCATATATTTTTTGGTAGAATATACAATAGATATTAATTGATCAAAAAAATGGATTCTTCCATCCTTTCTCAAGAAATTTCTGAGTTATCTAAGGCGAAATTATTAGATAGAGCAAGTCAGTATATTTTTTCTACTGGTTTGAATGATGGAACATCAAAATTATGCAGAGCCAACATGAAATATGGATTAGCAATGATGCATTGTATCCAAGAGAAATATGGATTTGAACCTAGGGCAACATTTATTTCATCTCCTGATGAAACTATCTCACGAAATAAATTTAGATGGAATTCGGGTTTAGGTTATGGTGGTAAATTAAATTGGGGAAATGGAAATGACAAAATTATCTTTTTAAACACAAAACCGAACTGTTGTGGGATTTTAGTGGGAGGATTAGAAGAATTACCCGATCCCTACAATCTAATAAAAAAGATTGATGATATTAAGTCCAAAGACCTCTATCATGATAACATTAAAATTGATTGGGATTATGGAATATCAAATCACTTTATTAATTGCTTTGAAACCAAGAACTTATCTGATTTGCATCTTCCTCCCTATTTATTTCTTATTCATGGATCAGCTCCAGAGTTCAGAGGTGATCAAGATGGAAATATTGGACTCTATATTGACAAATCAAAAAAACTAAAAGAAATTGCAATTGAAGAAAAGACTAAATTTGGTTCACAATATATTTTACTAGATTCTGAGGCTAAGCGGTATCTTAAACTGAATAAAAAGGCGTTAGAATTTTCAAATTTGAAAAGAGAAATAATTGCAAATAATCTGTTTGATTATGGATATGAAATAATTTGTAATCAACCTCATCAATTTCTAAAAGATTTTAATAACATGTATTTAGGAAGTAATTGTACTGATATAAATAATAATAAGAAAGGATCAGACATATTTCCTACAACTCTTAGGGCGGATATTGCTGCTTATTTATTTAAAGGAAAAAAAAATTTATCTGAAATGACTCTTATAAATCAAAATCTCTTAGAAAGAGGAAAAAAGCTAGGATTATTAGATCTACTCTTTAATGCTAATATACTCCCACATGGAGGAGGATATTCGTTTGCAGATACAGAAGATGTTTTAGATATATTGGAATACAAGGATCAAAGATATTTTGTTACCTCATTAAAATCTCATGTTAGCCGGCTAAAAATAGTTAGAAATGTAAGTGAGGTACAATTTGAATATCGAGGTAGAGATATTATCCTTAAAACACTTCAGCTGGATCTTGGTGAAATTATTGCTCGCCTCAATCCTTTGTTTTCTTTAAAACTATAGATTACTCTATTCTTGCTCCTGGAGGCAAATCTTTATCAAGTACTAAAATTGACACATTTTTACCTTCAACAGCAGCTAAAAGCATTCCTTGGCTTAAAATTCCTCTCAATGTTCGTGGTTCTAAATTTGTCAAAACGATAATTTTTTTTCCCTTTAATTGCTCGGCTTTATAATGTTCGGCTAATCCAGCAACTAGAGTTCTTTTTTCAGCTCCTATATCAATGGAAAGTTTGTAAAGTTTATCTGCTTTTGGAACTTTCTCAACATCTTCCACTAGAGCAACTCTTATATCCAACTTTTTGAAATCATCATATGATATCAGTTCTTTCTCACCTTCTTCTGGTTTTTTTTCCCTTAATTTTTTATACTCATTTTGAATATCTTTAACCTCTAACTTTTGAAAAAGAGGGGTTGGTTTTTTAATTGTTTTTCCTGCTTTCATAGATCCTTCATTAATGCTATCCCATGTTATTTCTGATAATTTTGAAGCATTGAGATAAGTTAATATCTTTTCAGAAGTATCTGGTATAAATGGACCTAATAATACTGCTAATGCATATACAGCTTGAGAACAAATATTAAAAACATGTCCCGCTGCCTTTTTATCTTTTTTAATTAAATGCCATGGGGCTTTTTCATTCAAATATACATTCCCTTCTTTTCCAAAGTTAACTATATCCCTTATTGCTTTCCTTATTTTAAAATTATAGAGACTTTCTCCTACTTCTCCACTTATAATTTTTATTCTCTCTATAAAGTTTTTATCAATGTCGTCGCATTCTACTTGCTCAGGGATCTTACTATTGAATTGCTTTTCTATAAAAGTTAAGGTCCGGTGAATAAAATTACCTATGTTATCATTAAGAGTCTTTATATTGTTTTCAAACTCTGACCATAGGAAGGAAGTATCACCTGTTTCAGGACGATTAAATATCAGATTAAATCTCCAATAATCGAGTGGAGCTAATTTTAATGCATCATCAATCCATATTCCAATTCCTCTTGATTTAGAAAACTTCTCATTCTCATATAATAGCCATTCGGTTGATGAGACATTATATGGTAACACAAGTTTATCCCCATCTTTTTTATCTTTGTTGTATGCCAGTATTAATCCTGGAAAGACGATTAAATGGAATATAATGTTGTCTTTACCAATAAAAAATACTGTTTTTGTATCAGGATCTTTCCAAAAATAATTAAATTTGTCTGGATCGTTAATTAGGTTATCTGCCCACTCTTTCACTGCAGTTATATACCCTAATACAGCCTCGAACCATACATAAATCACCTTATTTTCAGCTCCTTTGAAAGGAGCAGTAATTCCCCATTCAAGATCGCGAGTAATTGCGCGTTCTGGTAAGCCCTCTTCAATACTATTCAGACACATATTTCGAGCATTAGAAGGAATTATGTCATTCTCATCAATCAGTTTTCTTAATCGATCCTGTAGTTTAGGTAAATCTAAGTACCAATGTTTCGTGTTTTTGATAATAGGGGGATTACCACATATTGCACATCTAGGTTCTATTAATTCTAATGGAGTTAGGATTCTTTGGCATTTGTCACATTGATCTCCTCTTGCTCCTTCATGTCCACATTTTGGACATGTTCCTTCTACAAATCTATCGGGTAAGAAAAATTTATCATTTTCGCAATAAAGGGATTCAATCTCTTTTGCTTTTACATACCCATTTTTTTCAATATCTAAATACATTTTTTTTACGAATTCAATATGCGTTGGATTATGAGTAATAGTATAATTATCATGGGAGATCTTCCATTTTTCGTGTAAATCTTTTATAATTTCATGGTATTTAAATGCTAATTCTTCAGGGGAGATATATTCACCTGTAGAAGCCTTAATTTTTTTTGCTTCAACGGATATTGGTGTTCCATGAGAATCTGATCCGGAAACAAACACCACTTCTTCTCCTTTCATTCTAAGAAATCTCGCAAATACGTCAGCAGATAAAGTACTTCCAATTAAATTCCCTAAATGTGGAGTAGCATTCACATAAGGCCATGCGGAAGTTACTACCCACTTACCTTTCTTTGTGGTATCTAATTTAATCGACCTCAATAGTTAAATTTAATAATATAAAGAATCCTAAGCTTAAATAATTTAAATAAATTTAGGTATGTTAAGGTTAGTTATTTTAAGATTAGTTATTTTAAGTTTATTTTTGCTCCACAATATCTGCAAGCTTTAAGTTCCTTGTATATCTTCTGAAAACAAGGTTCATGATAAAAAGCTTGACAATTTTCGCATTTATAAACTTTGAAATCACCTAAGAAAATGCTATGACAATATGAACAAGAGGCATCTATTTGATTGATTTTATCATCGGGTATTAATAGCATATTCGTTTCTAATATTTCATCTTCTTCAGCGATTTTTATCTCTTTAAGCTCTTCAGTTTGCTCCTTTATCAATTTTAACGCTGCTCGAGGGAGTTCCAACAGGAAAAAACAGAAGGGACACCTGAAAACATTTTCTTTATATTCAGTTTTTTTTGCCCACATCGCAGCACAAGATAGATGCATAGCACGATCACAACTAGGACAATAACGTCCTTCGCTTAAAAAATCTGCTCCTGTAACTGCAGCTTTAAATGAGTGACAAATTTGACATTTTTCATGTCCTTTACCACCTCCCTTCATCATTAACCTAATATCTAATAGTGAGGGTCTTCTTAATGGAAGTGCAATCTCACTTATCAAGGGTGCTGTATTATCAGTTTTATTAGGAGAAAAATAATCAGTTGATGCTTTTATATCCTTTTTAGAAGCGAATTCATTAACACCACTAATAATTGCTTTAGAATTATTAAAATATTCAAAATCTCCTCCAGTTGATTGAGTAATTCTTTTTAAAGAATCTTCACCATGTTCCTCTACGCCCCCTAATTGACAAATATCAATAAATACACCTAAGCCCTTTGCTATATTTACTATTTTTCGTAATTTATTTAGGTCGTTACTTAACTTATTATCAGTAATAATAAATATCCGAGCAGTTTTCCCACCTACCTTCCTCATCTCTTCTACTAAGATTTGAAGCGCAAAAGCAATCCCTTCATGCAGCAATCCTTTACCTGAGATTTGAATTTTTTTCAATGAATTCATTAACTTTTCTTCTTCGAAGGCAAAACCGATTAATTTCTTGGTAACATTCCCAAATGTAATTATTGAGATTCTGTCTTTCATATCTAAGGATAACTTTGATCGAATGAAATTCTTGGTTGCTTGTAATTCGATTGATAATCGACTTGGTTTAAAATCTTTTCTTAGCATTGATCTAGAAGCATCTAGAAGAATGACCGTATCTTCAATTTTCTGAGTAGGCAAATTATTCCAGAGATTAACTCATATAATTAAAATTAATAAAATAATGGTAGTAGAATCTTATAAATTTCTATATCTGATTTTAGAGATTTTATTCGTTTAAATAATTATAAGCAAATAGAGTATATACTTTGATAGCATTAATAAACTCTGGGAGGTCTATATATTCATTAGTAGTATGTGCACTTCTAGATTTTCCTGGACCAAATAAGATTGTTGGTTGGCAAAATTTGGAGTTTCTATAATATTTAGCATCAGAACTTGCAGGCATCAGAAAATAAAATGGTTTCTTTTTATAAACTTTCTCAACAATATCATAAAACTTGTTTAATATAGATGAATTTCTCCATTCTTCCCAGTAAGATGCTTCACCTTTCCATTTTACATCTAAATATACGAAAACTTCCTCTGGTTGCCCTTTTGGTTCATTTTTTATTTGATATCCTAGGTCTTTTATTAAATCCTTCAAACCATCTAAAATCATATCAGATGTTTGTCCTGGTAATAATCTAAAATCAATTAAAGATTCACAATGATCAGGTATCACATTATCCTTTATTCCACCATTAATTAAAGTCACAATTTTCGTAAATTGGGTGTTAGCTTTTATTGCCTCTTGTAGTATAGGTTGTTCATTTAATAATTTTTGAAAAAGCTCTTTACTTGTAAAAACAGCGCTTACTAATTCTTCTAATTCATTTACAGTAAGTGGAGGTTTGATTTTTGGGATATATTCATCAAGTTTATCTAAATTGTAGATAATATCATTCATCATATAAATTGCGTTTACTCCTAAAGAGGGTAAGGAAGCATGTCCAGAAACTCCATTTGTAATTATTCTTACAGCAACACGTCCTTTCTCTCCAAGAATTATTGCGTAAGGTAAAGGATTTAGTTTCGTTGGTTCTCCTATTACTGAAAAATCAATCCTCTTTGACTTTAATTCATTATCCATACACCATCCTGTCCCTAATTTACCACCTGTCTCTTCATCAGCTACAGCATTCACGATTAAATTGCCAACAATCTTGAAACCTAATTTTTTTAATATTTTTAATGATATAACCATAGCTGCCAATCCTGCTTTCATATCAGCAGTTCCCCTACCAAATATTTTTTTTCTTTTAATTATCGCAGATAGAGGAGGATATTTCCATTCATCTAAAGCTCCAGGCGGAACAACATCCATATGTCCATTATATAGAAGATTTTTACCGTCAAAATTATCATTTAGAGTTGCAATTAAATTGGCACGATTCTCTCCAAATGAGAATATTTCACTTTTAATATCCACGCTTTTTAAGTATTTTTCAATTTCTAATGCTACATTTTTTTCATTACCTGGAGGATTATATGAATCTGTTTGAACTAATTTCCTTAAAAATTCAATATATTCCTCTTCGTTATCCTCAATTTCATTTAGAATTAACTCTTCACTCAAAATAACTACCCTTATAAAAATAAATAAAATCTCTATTTATGATAAATTTGAAACTTTATAATATTTTGTTATATTGAAAATCTAACCATCAACTATTAAAAATTAGGAAATTTTAATACTTTTAAATGATTTTATAAACAAAAATTAGATATTACGGTAATTTTATTGAATCGACGAAAAAAAGAGATAAAACGAATATTCTTTATTGCACTTTTCATTATGACAATTTGTTTGTCTGGTGTGCAGATTTTAAATAATTTTTTAGCATTTCAAGATAACAAGACTAATAGTTATTTAACTGATGACCCCTTAGGAGATAAACTTCATAGTTCTAACCGTAATATTGATGATTCTTTTACAAACGCCGGGATAGATCAAGATATCAGAATTTATACTCAGAATTCCTCTTCAAACTACCAAAATAATGAAGATTTCTTCGAAATCCCTTCACTAGCCTCTCGAGAGATGTCGCTAGTTTACGGAAATTTCAATTTCTCGTTTCAAAATAATTTTACGACAGACTATATTATAGAGGATGATAGTGCGCTTTACACAGATGATTACATTGATTTCAATTATAATACTGGCTCTTCTGGGATTACATATGGAAATGGTACTCGGATTAGTGGAGGATGGAGTTCAATAATAGATAATAATAATGCTACTTATATCTATTTCGATGCCACTAATGGATTTCTCAATTTTACAATTTCAGCTGATTATACTGGAAGTTCGTACGGTTCTCCTGCTATAAATGGATTAGTTTTATTTAATAGGTTGAAGATTTTGAGCCTAATTTCTTCATTGGTATTTAGAGTTTTTTCAGATGCTAACCTGACCATAAAAATATATGACATCTCACAATCCAATTGGGTGGAAGTGATATCTACACTTCCTCTTAACAGTAGTCTCGGCAGAGAGAGAATAAAAGAACATATTATCAATGAAAATTTAAATTATATCGACCTAACAGACACCTGTTATATCCAAATTATATTTGAAAGATCTGATAACGCTCAATTTTATGTTAGGGTAAATGAATTTGACATGCTTTGCACATACGCGTTTGATCTCCGTATTACCAATCAAGAATATGTAGCATTAGAGTTTGATTTAAAAGGAGAAAAATCTAGAGTTAATGGATTTTATGCTTGGATAAGAACTCTTGATCCTATAGCAGCCGCGACAACAGAATTGAATATTACTCTTTATAGAGCAGATAGGACTATAGTAAGAACATCTGCTAATCTACGTAACATTAATATGGAACCAGATTATAATGATATGATAGATTCTGTGGTAGTGAATGGATATACTGGAGATGGTTTAACCCATTTTAGTTTTAATATCGGTAATACAGGAAATTTGAATGTTTCTAATTATTTTATTGTGATTAAATCTAATAATACTAGCGAAATCTACAGTCTGGTGACTTTACCTTTTTTCAATTTTGGGGATACAATTGTTGAACATCAATTAAAGACAACAGTTAATGATGGAAATACTTGGAGTAACGCTAAAAAATTAATCCCAACCACGATAACAACTTATGATACTGGACAATTAGATGCTAGCTCTTTTAAATTAAACGTAACAAGAGGTTACATGCCTTCAGATTTCATTGTAAATGATAATCAAACTTTAAGAATTCAAGACCTACCATTTGAAAATTTGGTTATCAATACTTATCCGTACAATGAGAGTTCATATTTAACATGGGGTAAAGGCAAATGGACTTTTAATTTTACAAATGCTATTGAGGATGACCCATCGAATAATTTTAGAATAGATCTTTCATGGAACAAGTCTATAACTAAAGGATTTAAGTTCAATGTAACATACTCGGTAAAAGCTTATTGGATTGAAACTGCTTCAAGCACATATACAGCTTCGTATGATAATGATCCTGAATGGTTGTTTACTTATAATTTAGATAAAAGTAATCCCTCCTTTAATTATTGGAAACTTGTTGAGTTTTGGTACGTGTTCCATGATTATTTTGCTGCAAACAATGTAACAAATCCTAATAACGAACCGATACTTCAACCATGGGCAACACAAAGTATTATAGCTGAAGACCCAGCAAAAAATAAAATTATTGTACAAGATGATATTATAACTCAAAGTGGACTTTACACGCTCAATTTAACATCGCATAATTTTATTTATGATATGCACAGTTATATTAACTACTATGGAAAGCTATGGGAATCTAATGGCTTTATGAATGGAGATAACATCTCACTTCGTGCAGATATACAAGATCATAAAAAAAATGCTCCTCAAAGCGATGATTTAAACGTAATTCTATATTATCCAAATGGAACACAGTTTAAAGAATGGAATTCTTCAATTGGTGTTATAGTTAACTCATTACTGATTTATGATTTTAATAACCAGACAATTTTAGATGTTACAAAAGATCTCACCACTTTTGGAGAATATCATTTAGGGTTCTTTTGGTTTAACGGCTCTGCTATTGGATGTAAAAAATTGACCCTTTATATTGATTTATATGATATTGAACTATACAATCTTGAATATTACTCGCTCCTGGACGCTAATATTCTTGATGGAGAAATAAAAAACAAAGTCTTCCAAAACTACACTATGCTAGTAGCCTCTATAAATGAAACTACAGGTATTTCTATGCCAAATTTCTATCCTATCAATAATAGTGATTTAGATGAAGTATTTTCTTATGAAGTTGGCGAACAAGATTTAGGAATTATGATGACTTCATTCTTACAGAGTGAAAATATTTTAAATCCAGGTGAAACAATCAATATAAAAATTACACTCCAAAATTTACATGAATTTATTCCTATTGATGTTATGGTTAAAGTAAAATTAGTTTCATTTATGAATGAAGAATGGATCATTTCTGAAAATACTTCTAGTTCAATCCCATTATATTTTTCAGGACATCCAGAGGATAGTAAAGAATTCAGCCTTGATCTTACGATTCCAAATTTAGATGTGATTACTAAAATTTGGGAAGGTGTTAATGCCCCAATTCGATTAGGTGGTGCAAAAACTTTAGTAGAGATATACATTGATGATCCAGTTCTAATGGCAACATTTGAGAGTTTAGACTATTCATTGATGAGTAATGAGACTTCTAATAATTTTGATGGATACGTTCTTGGAATGAGGGTTGCAGAAGAAGCAACAAGTAGATCGATTTTATATGATTTTGATAGAGATGAATGCATTTACTTTCCAAATACCTCAAAATTCCTTGTTAACATAATTGATAAGAATTATGTGAGTAGTTATGATCAGTTTACAAATGAATTTTCTCTTAATCTAAATAGTAAATTCATAAATATTATTACTGATCCTATTAATCCTATTGAAGGGCGATCATTCAGTTTAACCTCCTCTTTAACTACTGAATTTGGAAAAGTTTTATCAGGAAAAAATGTTTCTTGTCAGTATTTTACCAGCGATTTATGGATTGAAATCGGTTGGGATATTACAGACTCGGAGGGGATTACGACATTTCTAATAAATACTCAAACTATTACTATTGAAGAAGAATTATTACTAAGTTTACATTGGGTTGGCGATAGTGTAAATGGAGTCACACAAAATATATCAGTTAATATTATCCTTGAACAAAATAATCTATCTGTGTCAGTTAGCCCAAATGATGCACTAATTTATCGGGAAAGGATTACTACCTTTAATATTCTCTTTGAAAACATTGGAAACTCAAATTTAAAAATCACAAATATCACTATTGGGCTTAATGGAAACCAAGTATATTCGATTGTGGAAATAAATTACGTTGAGTTAAGTTGGCTTTCGGCAGGAGAAAGTTCTCTGTTAATAGTGCAAGTTTCTGTCGAAAATGTTGTAGAAGTTGTGTTTTCAATATCAATAACAGCACAAAATATTCTTACAAATCAAAGTATAAATGTATCTATAGAAAGGACATATAGGACTTTTCAAGTATCTGTTTTAGATTACTTTGTTCAATATTTCATAGGGATTATGTTAGGTCTAATTGCATTAGTCTGGCTTATTGCCTTTCTGTACTCGAGGCATACAAAAAGAATACTTGCAACTCCTATTGATGTAACCCCTACTAAGAAACCACGAAGAGGTTATGTTCCGGTCGCTGAACTAAAGAAACCTAAACCTGTTAAAAAAGTAGCAAAGAAGAAAGAAGAACCCAAGAAGGAAGAAAAGACAGATTTAGATTCTCTTTTAGAAGAAAGAGGATTAACAGATGAAAATAAAAAATCTGAAAAATAGAAATATTCACTTTTTTATTACTCAAATCTTTAAAAAAAAGAGATAATTAATTTAAAGATTACTAATTGAAATTAAGTTTCTTTTTAAGAGTCCAAGGGAACTCCTTCCATCAACTCCAGCTAAAGCTATTAAAACATTTTTCTCTGAACCTACTAAAACCGCATACCCTTTGTCAAGTTCTATAGTTGTAGTTTTTAAAGAGCCTTTTCCAATATCTTTTCCCAGAGTGTTAGAATCTTTGATAATAGTTGCACAGGCCTTAGCAATTTTCGAATGATCCATTTCAGTAAGCGTTTGACCTATGATGACTTTTCCATTTACATCAGCAGCTATTAGTCCCTCTGTTTCGGGTACAATATCCATTAACTCTGCTAATTTCTTTTCAAGAGTCTTTTTATCAACCATGGTATTTTTCCCTTATAAAATCATTTCTATAGATTTGAATTCTGAAATTGATTAAATAAATATATAGTAAAATATATCGTTTAAGGAATTTAAATTTATCAAGTTATAAAAAAGGAAAAGTGAAAAAATAACTATTTATTTTAGAATGATAAGAATCAGTTGCTCCTCAAGTGCTACCATTATCTCAGTGTTTTTTGCTGTTTCTAGTCTAATAAATTTTAATTCTCCTTCTTTTAAGGCTTCTAGAACCTGCCTACCTTTCCCTATTAGTGATGTAATATAAGCTGCAGCCTCTTCACTCAATTCAATATCCATATTCGAGTCTATTGGTAGACCAGACGAATCACAGATAATCACTCCACGAATCTCTTCGCGCTCTTCAAATTTCCGTATTATGTTTTTTACTTCTTGACGGTTAATCATGATTCTTCGATAATTTTATAATCTGTTATTATAATAATTATAGATTTAGTCTTTTTAAAAATTTATATATCCTTTTCAATAATTAATTTTTCATTTTATTTGTATATTTAATTCACAAAGTAATTTCTAATATACTCTCTTCTTATACAATTTTATTTCAAAATCATGTGTTTCTCGTATACTATAAGGTTTAATAATTAAGTTTAACTCTCTAAAATTAGTCCTAATTAAAGAATCCATTTTTATGATAAGTAATGGCGAATATGTAAAGAGAATAAAAAGCGCAGTATCATCTCTATTACTTATAGGTCTTTTTTTAATAGTAATTGGTATTGTAATAGCTATTTTTAATTTAAGGTTGTACTTGTTTTTTATTTTAATTGGGATTCTGTTTATTGGTGCAGCTGTATTAGTAAAAATTGCTGAACGCGTTTCAATTTGAATTAGATTCAAACTTACATTTTTGATTAGAAAAGTTATAAAAAATAATTCTTAAACATATTTGACTCTCTCTCTTCCCTGACAGAAGTAATACCCATATGCCCCGGAAATATAATATAATTATCTGAAATGTCTGGATTGTACATAATCTTATTTCTTATACTGGAAAATAATAATTGTGGATCTCCTCCTCCTAGATCAGACCTTCCAATACTTCGCCGAAAAATTAAGTCGCCAGTAAAAATTACTCCATCAATTTTTTCGCCATTAAATTCTGTTGGATCTTTTGAATAATATGAGAGCGCACCTGGAGAATGTCCAGGAGTTTCTAAAACAGAAAGAGTAAATTCACCAATATCAATGATATCTCCCTCGAAAAGCCAACGGTCAGCCTCTTTATGCTTATATATACCCGAATCAAATTCTTTTTTACTATACATTAATGGAATATTAAAATGTCTTAAAAGTTTCCCGAGTTTTAACGTGTGATCATAATGTCCATGAGTTAGTAGCAAAGCAATTGGTTGCAAATTCAATTCTTCAATAGTTCTAATAATAACGTCAGGCTCCCCTCCAACATCAATAATAACTACCTCTTTCGTTTTGCTTGAACCAAAAATGTAAGAATTTGTACCTAGAGGGCCAACAACTAATCTTTTTAATATCAAGAAAAAAGCACTTCTTTTAGAATTAGAGATCGAAAAAAAAAAGAGGATTAATTTTTTAACATATCACTGATATCTTTCAGTTTGTTATATACGTCTAATCCTTTTTCGGTAAGTCTAATAGTCTTTACTTTACTTGTATTTTCAATTACAATTAGACCTTTTCTTATTAGTTCTTCCTTCACTCGAAAAAATGAATTATAGTACGAGAATTTGTTTAATTCATTATAGAACGTATGCTTATCAGTTTTATAGTCTTTCTGGTTGATAAGAACACTAAGTGTATCTTTGAATCCTTTCTTTTTAAGCAAGCCAATTAAATCTTCAAATATCATAATATAATATATACCTAATTAAAATGTACTAAATTGTTAATAAAGAGAGTTAAAAACCATTAAAAAACCTTTTGATTAG
This sequence comes from Candidatus Hermodarchaeota archaeon, assembly GCA_048885765.1. Taxonomy (GTDB): domain Archaea; phylum Asgardarchaeota; class Lokiarchaeia; order Sigyniarchaeales; family SOKP01; genus Loki-b32. Next base: position 29,872 of record JBHLLI010000010.1, on the reverse strand, counting down.
AAAATATTCAGACTATTCTATTTATTTACAATTTGAATTAAACAAAAAATAAAGCATCTTTAAAATTATCTGAACATTGTTTACATGACAATTTATTACGTTGGGAAGCTATAGTAGAATTTTGTTTAGTGGGAAAAAGATGGGCAAAGTTTAAATATGAGAAAATATATATGATCTATTAAAAAATAGATTTTATACTAAACAAAATTAAGGGGAAAGTAAAAAAAAGTAAAAAACATGTTAAAAAAAGTAAGTTCAGATATTATTAAAAGTATTGAAAGAAGCAATAAGCAGGTGAATAGGATTCCTTCTCTTGATCATTTAAAGATAAAGGAGAGAATTCTAGAAAGCTATATTGATGGAATTAATAAGAATAAGAAAATTAATTCGCCATCCTAAATTCTACTTCTTGTAATACTCCAATTCTTAATTTTTTTAACCGTTAATTTCTTAATTCTTTATTTATTTATTAAAATATCAATGTATACCAATTCAGTAGATATTGTAATTCTAGGCCATTTTGCTAAAGATATCATTGAAATTGATGGAGCTAGCACTACAAGTTTAGGAGGAGGTGTATATTATGGGGGAATTGCTGGCGCTCATATAGGATTGAAAGTTTTAATAATTACGAGATTAAAAGAGGAGGATTTTCCACTTTTAAGCGTCTTTAAAAAAAATGGAGTAGAAGTCATTGCTATTCCTTCTGAGGAGACCTCTGGTTTAAAAAACATATATTTCTCGAAAAATATGGAGTTTCGGGATTACATACCTTTAGGATTTGCGGGTTTATTTAAAAAGGAAGAAATCCCGGAGTTTAAGATCCCTCCAAAATATTTTGTGTTAGGAAATATAATGGCAGGAGAAGTTGATGTAGGTTTATTAAATTATCTCAAAACTAAGTTTAATAATATATGTCTAGATATACAAGGATTTGTTCGATTCAGAGATCACGGAAAAGTGTTTTATTCAACCCTTTCTCTAAAAGAAAAGAAAGAAATTCTGTCAAATATAACTGTTTTAAAATTAGATCAAACTGAAGCTAAACTTTTAACTGGTCATCAAAAGATAGATACTGCTGCTGAGGAATTGGCGAATTTTGGTCCTAAAGAAATTTTAATAACCCATGAGAAGGGTGTTAGCGTGTATAGTTCTGATATAATATTTTCATTTCCTTGGAAAAATAATAGTTCAATAGGGAGGACTGGAAGAGGGGATACAGCATTAATAAGTTATATAGGTGCTAGACTAAATAATAATCCTGAATATTCCTTAAAATTTGCTGCAGCACTTACATCTCTTAAATTAGAATCTCCAGGACCGTTCAGTTTGCCTTTATATCAAGTAGATAAGTTAATTAATGAAAAATATTAGTCTGACTATGAGATTAGGAGGAATTATAGATATATCAACTAAGGATATTCCCGAACTCTCTAGTATGGTTCTTTTTACTGTGGGTTGTAATTTTAGTTGTGAATATTGCCATAATAAATACCTTTTGCATCCAAATGTTGGTAGAGAATACGAAATTGAGGAATTAAGAGATAGAATTAGTACTAACCTGTTAGTAAGCGGGGTAAGTATTACTGGTGGAGAACCAACCTTACAACCCGATTTATTTGAGGTGTGTAAAGAAATTAGGAAAATAGGGAAATATTTAAGCATAGATACTAATGGTTCAAATCCAGAAGTAATAAAGAAAATCGCACCTTTCATTAATAGAGTTGCTTTAGATATAAAGGGGCCTCCAAAACAGAAAAAGCTTCAGAAAATCACTGGAGTTAAGGCAAATATTAATAAAATTTTAGAAACAATAAATTTCGTGAATACCCAAAAAGAAACAGATTTTGAAATCCGTACTACCTTTGTAGGAAAGTTATTAGATGCTGAAGATATTGATGATATAATAGGATTTCTAAAAAAAATTGGATTCCGGGGAATTTTTGTTCTTCAGCAATATCAATTTTTTGAAGGTGTGGGTGAAGAATATAAGAAGGTTTTCGCAAAACCAGGACATGATAGCTTAGTGAAAATTATAGAAAAATATAAACATAAGGATTTACCTTTTAAAATATTTTTACGAGATGATGTTGTAGGATATTGTAATATAGACGAAGTATAATTATCCTCTAATATTTTCTTATAGTTTTAGTTTCTATTTTTGATTTCATTGCATAAAAGACCACGAGTCCAATAATAATAATTATTACTTGAATAAGAACTGTTATCCAATTAAATGTAAACAATAGAGCAATACAAATAATCGAACCTATTATTGCTATTATTGGATATCCCTTAATGCTAGGCTTTAATGTAAAGGGTCTTTCCAAATCAGGTTTGCTTTTACGTAGAGCAAGCAGGCTTATATTAACCAAGATAAAGTTTATTAGTACCCCAAAGACGGTAGCATGCGCAACTATTGAAATGTCACCGAAGAAAATTGGTACAATTGTAAAACACATTGTTAAGAAAACGGATATTATAGGAGTTCTATATTTAGGTGAGATCTTTTTCAATCCCCTTGGAAGGGCTTTATCTCTTGCCATTCCATACATCATACGAGAAGTAACAATTAGCATTATGAGAACTGTATTAGCTGTAGCAAATAAAGCAATTAGAGATAAAAGTATTCCTCCAAATGGTCCGAGTATTTCTTCAGCAACATCTCGTAAAGGTGCATCAGAAGCAGCGATTGTAGAAGCCTCCAAAATACTAACTATCGAAATTGCTACAAAACAATATAAAATAGTTGTAATAGTTATTGAATAAATAATAGCCTTGGGAAGATTTTTGTGAGGTTCTTTTACTTCTTCTGCGATATTGGCAATATCTTCAAATCCTATATAGGCAAAAAATATTAAGGCTACAGCAGAGAAAACTACTAATGGCGTAGATCCTAAAGGAAGAGCAAAATAATTAGGATTCTCAGTTCCGAAAAATCCTAAAATTATAATTATGATCAGTCCTGAAGCTTCTATAAAGGTAAATATTATATTTGTACGAGTTGATGTTTTAATCCCAATTAAATTTATAAAACTTAGAATTACAACGAGAATTATTGCTAAAATAATATTAAGGAAAATTGAATCTATACCAAATAAATCTGATAGATACCCTCCAAAAACTAATGAAACAGTAGATGCGGATAAGATCCCAGAAAATATAATAATCCAACCTAGACTGAATGATAAAATCCGTTTTTTAAATGCTTCTTCGGTATAAACAAACTCAGCTGCACTTTTAGGATACATTGCTGAAAGTTCTGCATATGATAACCCTGTGAAAGCCCCAGTTATGGCAGCTAATACAAAAGAAAGCCAAGAAAGATTTCCTGTTAATCCTACAACTGATCCTATTAATCCATAGATACCAGCACCTAAGATATTTCCAACACCATATACAGTCAGAGCGAATAAAGATACTTTACGTTTTAATCTTGGTTTCTTCTTAACTTCTTCCATGATTACTCCCATTCTAAATTTGAATATAAATTATTATTATTTCAATTCTATAAAAAATATAGTTTTTTATAGTTGTTTGATTACTAATGATTTAATTTCTCAGTTCTTACTATACATGGTTGTTATTCAGCTCTATGCTACTATTAATTCTTTAGGATTTTACATAATTGTATAGCTTTGAGTTTTTTCTAAAGTTTTATATTGATAATTAGATTAATTAAAGATTAAGCCAAAACTAAATCAATTTTAATATAAATTGATGGTGAAATTCAATATGGCATATACAACATGTACTTTTTGGATTAAATTTTTCGCATTTTGGTTTGTCTTAAGTGGAGTAGGGAGTCTTATGACAGTTCTAATTTGTCCAACAGGTTTTTTAGGAACTGGATGTGCTTTCGTTAGTTTTTTTATTGCGGGAGTTATTTGTTCACCTATTCTATTTGCAAATCAAATTTATTTTGCTATAACAAAAAAACAGAAATCTAGTAAGTATGCCAGTCATGAAATGAATAAGACTTGGTTAAACCAGAATTATGATTATATAGAAAATCAATATGTAAATCATTTTGTAGCCATTCATGACCTTCAAATTATTGATAGTGATAAAGACTTGAATATATTAAAAGAAAGGATTAAACATAAACAACTCAATCCAAATAAAGTATACATACAGTTCATTAAATCCAAAGAGGAAAAAGAATCTTATGACAAGATAGGAAGGAAAATTTAAAGAAAAAGTATAATAATATGAATTTTATCAACAGAAATCCTATTTTAACAAAATTAAAATAAAAAAAGAAAAAATGAGGTATCAAAATTGTCTGAGTTAATGCCAAGTATAGAAGAATTAAAAGTTCTTTTAGCAAATAATAAAGCCAAAAAACTCTCAAAAAGTTTGGCAATAGTTTTAGCAGAAAACAAAGAAAACATAGGGGAATTTTATAATTGGCTAGTAGAATTAATAAAACATAATAGCACTAATTTTTTTCGCAATTGTTATTTTAGAATCAAAAACGAGGCTTCAAAAATAATTTCTGCAACCGCTTTAGCTGAGATGGATAAGTATCTTCTCGATAACTATGCTTTTAGTGAGGCAGAAAGATTGCTAGCATCTTTTAGAGGTGTTTATAAATTACCTAAAGCAAAGATGACAGGTTTTCTTTACTTAACTAAATTTAGAATTTTAGGAGATGGCTTTTTAGAGGAAAAAGGTAAAAGTGCAACAGGACCAAAAAGTCTTGTAGGACTAGCAGTACAGTTACGACGAGAGGCTCAAAGAAATGCTATTAAAAAAGCATTAATTGCAGCATTAGGAGATAAGTTTACTGAGGATGCTTTAATGATTTTCCCCCATAATTATCCTGTTATGGATGCATATAATATAAAGAAATCGAATAAAAGCATTTCCTACACCGTTACCATTAGATACCAGACTAAGAAGGGTAAAGAAAAAGAAGAAGTGTTAACCTTTGATGTTATACCTAAAAAAGAAAAATCAGAGACACCAGATAGCTATAACTCAAGAAAAGAACAAATTTTAAATGCAATAGAAGAAGTCTTATTAAAAGCTCAAACTGGCTAATTTATTATTAATTCTTTTTTTTTTAATTTTTGGTTGTTAATTCAACTCAAAATGTATTTGGTGTGTTCATAAAAAAACCTTTAATTAATAGGATTCTATTCATCTTTAAAGCAATAATTCTAAAATATAAATAAAAAAAAATGAATTAAATTATGAATAATTTATTTTGTTCGAGTGGAAAGTTCTTTAAAGGTCCTCTTGAAAAAAAGTGGATGAGTAACTTTTCAAATGGAGAAGTTACACTTACAGAAAATTACTTACTTCTTGATAATAGTCCAAAGTATTTGATAGGGACAAAAACTACAACATCTATTAAATATGAAATTCCCGTTCAAAACATAGAAAACGCATATACTACTAGACATCAGCTAGTTCATATCCTTCATCTTGACATGAAAGATGGTAGCAAGTATTCAATTGGTTTTCAAACTCAATTTGACAAGGGAAATAAAAAAATTAATGAATTAATAGAATTACTAAAACAATTGATCCCCGGTTTAAGCTTTTATAAACCAAAATAGGAAGTAAAGGATAAATTTTTTAAAAGCTCATCAACCTAAATATTTTTAAATCAATTTTTTATTTTAATGGATATTTAGGAGTTTTCTTACCGAAGAAAGCACTCGCAGCTTCATTTACATCCTTTGAAGAGAAACTTAAAACAATTGAACTGTTTTCAAATTGAAGCATATTGTTTAAACTTGGAGAATCAAGTGATAGATTTAGGACTTCTTTGGTCATACGCAAACCTAATGGGCTTTTTATTAATAATTCTTCAGCTAATTTTAACGCTTCATTCATTAAATCCTTTTTTTTTACAACTTTTAGGACAAAGCCCATCTTATCTGCCTCTTCTGCAGAAACTTTTCTTCCGCTGTAAATGATTTCTGTCGCTCTCGAAAGATTAATAAGACGAGGCAGAAAATAACTACTTCCCATATCCGCACCAGTTAATCCAATATTGATTGAAGCATTTATAAAATTAACATCTTCACTTGCAATTCTAATATCAGAAGCCATTGCAAATCCTAATCCTCCTCCTGCTACCGCTCCATGAACCGCAGCTATAATGGGTTGAGGGATTTTCCTCATTTTCATAATAATTTGTGTTATACGCCATTGATGATACATTTTTCTTTTTATTGGCTCTGTTGTATCCAAGAAATAAAATTTCTCATACCCTTCCGGATTTTTCTTTGAATTAAGAATTAAACCTTCTTGTAAATCAGTTCCAGCCGAAAATACCCTTCCCTCTCCTCGAAATATTAATACTCGACAGCCCAAATTTGTCATTAGATTGTCAAATACTTGATGAAGATCTTCTTCCATCTGAAAGGAAATCGCATTTAATTTTTCAGGTCTGTTTAAAGTTAAAATTCCAATACCATTTTCCTGCAATTCAAATTTGATTGTTTTGTATTCCATATAGTTTCACGATTTTGGGTACTTAGGTTTCCTTTTTTCAAAAAATGCGTTAATACCTTCAAAAAGATCTATAGAAGTCGAACATAACATTTGTGTTCGGTTTTCTATTTGCATAATTGTATCTAAACTTGGTGAATCAAGTGAAATGTTAATTGCTTCTTTAGTCATTCGCAGCCCAAGTGGACTTTTAGAGAGTAGATTTTCCGCAATTTCGATCGCAGCTTCAATTAATTTAGTTTCATCACCTTCTACTATTTTAAGAATTAGCCCTATTTTTTCAGCTTCGTGAGCATCAATAAAACGTCCGGTATATAGGATCTCAGCAGCTCGAGACATGCCGATTAAACGAGGTAGGTGATAACTACTTGCTAAATCTGCACCGGAAAATCCAACATTGATAAATGAGTTTGCCAATTTGGCATTTTCTCCTCCAATTCTTATATCTGTTGCTAATACCAAAGTAAATCCCGCACCTGTGGCTGGTCCTTGTATAATGGCAATAATAGGTTGACTAATTTTTCTCATTTTAACGATTAATTGACTAGCACGAGCTTGTGCGTAAATTTTTGCTTTGATAGGATCTTTATCTGGAGCCCTCATGAAGAAAAATTTCTCTTTTAGCTCCTCAGGCTTCTTTTTCGATTGAAGTATCGTAGATTCTTTAAGATCCAAACCAGCACAAAAAGTCTTGCCAGCAGCTTTTAAAATAAGGACCCGACAATCTAAATTGGTCATTAAACTATCAAGTATTGAATGTAAATCTTCAATCATTTGAAAGTTTAATGCATTTAATTTATCTGGTCTATTCAAAGTTAATATTCCAATCCCATCTTCTCTTAGATTAAACCTAATTGTTTCAAAATTCATTTGAAATCACATTTTTTTGTTATAAGTTATAATATAATTTTAAAGAGAATTAATTGTAGTTTTCGCTACAAGAAATAATGTTTGTAAGTATTCTTCAGTTAGATGAAAATGTAATTCCCAATCATCTTCACTAAGATAATCGCTTATTGTGAAAATTACACCAGCATCTACACCTAAATATTGTGCTACAGCGAAGATTGCGGCAGCTTCCATATCTACAGTCAACACGTTTTCTTTCTTGTAATATTCAATCTCGTCATAAGTTTCCCGATATGGCGCATCAATCGTCCAAGTAGTTCCAATAGTAAAATCTATTTGTAATTTTTCCATTACATCACATAGCTTTTTAACCATTTTTTTTGATCCATATGAGTATTTTTCATATTTTAAGTAGTGATGTGAAGTGCCCTCATCTCGAATTGCTCTATCACAGATAACCAGGCTTCCTAATTTTAATTCTTTTTGAAGGGAACCCGCAGTTCCTATTGATAAATATGATTTTACTCCAAATTCGTTTAATTCTTCTAGCAAGATTCCAACTATAGGCGCACCAACTCCAAATTTGCCACAAATTCCCAATTCTTCACCGTTTTCTTCTATTATATAGAAATAATCTCCAAAAACAAAATCGATCTTTTTAGCAGAGTGGTTCTTAATTATATAATCAAAGAGTCTCGTTGAATAGCAAATTACAACTCCTTTAGGAGCATCAATCTCAGGAATTCTCCCTAATCTTCTTTTATAATTCCAAAATCTTTTAGCAGTTGCTAAAGATTTAGCCTGATATTTATCTGGAAAATTAGGATACGACATTTCTTTAAAATATAATAACTTTAATATGATATATTTTAACTAAATTTCAATTAAATTATTGAATCATTAATTATAAATAGTAATTAGCTTTCAAATTATTTTAAGTAATTTATTATTAAACTTGAGGAGCAGGCTGTGATAACTGAGGCTTCATTGGATAGGACTACTAAACTAAAAAATAACTTGTTATCAAGTAAATATGAACTGTGTATTGAACGTATGAGATATTTCACTGAGATTTATAAACAATTTCCTAATACCCCTGAAGTTATTAAAAGGGCAAAAGCAATAGCTCATACTTTAAAAAACATGACAATTTTCATCAGGAATGACGAATTATTAGTGGGAAATGAAACGAGTAGAAATCTAGGAGAGAAAATCAACCTTGATCTTCTAAGATATGATAATAGCTTAGATAAACCTAGTATGTATAAAAAATTAGCGAGAAGAAAACTACAACCTTTTTATATTGAAGATAAAGATAGAGATGAACTTTTGGAATTGATTCCTTTCTGGAAGGGAAAATCTCTTGTTGCAGATAAAATTAATAAAAGGCTTTTAAAAGAAGGTTTAATTACTGGAACAGGAAAGATTGAATCACTTGCGCCTAATATTGCAATTCATCAAGGAACTACTGAAGGACACATATGTGCAGGATATGAAAAGCTGTTAAAATTGGGATATAAAGGTATTATTGAGGAAGCAGAATCCTATCAGAAAAATCTTAATAAAGATGATAAAAATTATCAAGAAAAATTTGATTTTTATGAAGCTGTTAAAATATACTATAATGCAGCAGTAGTTTTTTTAAATAGATATTCGGAGTTAGCTTTAAACTTAACTCATAATGAAGTAAATGTTACTCGAAAAGCTGAACTTAAGAAAATTAGTAAGATTTTGCATAATTTAACAGAAAGACCTCCAAATACTTTCTATGAAGCTGTACAATATATTTGGTTCTCACAAAATATAGCTAACATTATATATCAACGCAGTGTGCTTGCTTTAGGAAGATTAGATCAAATATTATGGCCATATTATCAGAAGGATATTTCATCAAACGTTATATCAAATCAATTTGCGTTGGAATTGATCGAGGAATTAAACTTAAAATTAACCTGGAATTTAACTCTATTACCTACAGACTTTACAATGGTTGCTAATGCTTTGGGACAAAATACTCAAACAATCACAATATCTGGAATGGATATTAAGGGAGATGATGCTACAAATGAACTTTCTTATCTTTTCCTTGAAGCTTATAAAAACCTGAAAGTTTTTACAACAGACCTTTCTGTGAGAATTCATGAAAACACTCCAAAAAAATTCATAAAAGAAGCAATAAGAGTTTTTAGAACAACCTCAGGTATTGCATTTTACAATGATGATATACATATTCCTGCTCTAGTTAAAGCAGGGTATTCATTAGAAGATGCTCGAAATTACGTGATTATCGGGTGTGTGGAACCGACGGGTCAAGGAAATAGTTTTGCTGCTACTGGTCGTATGTTTATGAACTTGCCAGGAATTCTCGAATTAGTATTGAATAATGGTTATAGCAATTTATCAAAAGCGGTTGATGGCTTAGAAACAGGAGATCCTGCTATCTTTACTAAGTATGATAAATTCTTCAATGCTTTTAAAGAGCAATTAAGGTTCAATATTGAAAAATCAGTAAAGATCGCCAAAATAGGAGACGAGGAAGCAATGAAATATATGCAACATCCTTTCATTTCTGCTAGTCTAGTAGGTTGTATGGAAAACGGAAGAGATTATGTTTGTGGGGGAGCAAGATATAATTTTTCATCGATTACGGCTTATGGATTTGCTACGTTAGTTGATTCACTATATAACATCAAAAAAGTAGTTTATGAAGAAAATATAATGTCTTTATCTAAATTTATTGAAATATTGAATTCCAATTTTGAAGGTCAAGAATCTTTTCGACAACAGCTAATAAATAAATATCAAAAATGGGGAAATGACAAAAAAGATATAGATTCATTTGCTAATAATTTATGGTATTTATTTTGCACTGAAGTAGCTAAACAGAAGACGATAAGAGGAGGGAGATATAGTGCAGGTGCTTATTCCATGGGAATTCATGTCATGGAAGGATTTTTTACCCAACCTACAGCAGATGGAAGAAAAGCTATGGAAGCAATATCTAACAGTCTTTCACCTGTCAACAATGTAGAGAAAGAAGGTTTAACTGCAATTCTAAATTCAGTAGCTAAATTGAATTATGAGTACGCGACTAATGGGATAGCTTTGAATATCAGAATCCATCCTCAAAATCTTATAAAAGAAGAAAATATAGAAAAATTTTATTCTCTCATAAGAGGTTATTTTAACAATGGAGGGATGCAAATTCAACTTAATGCGGTTTCAACCGAAACCTTAAAAGATGCTCAGAAAAATCCCGAAAATTACTTAGATTTAATAGTAAAAGTGGGAGGTTATAATGCCACATTTGTTGATCTTGGAACTCCGATTCAGAATGATATCATTGACAGATTAGAGCATATTTTATAAATTTATAGAGGAGTTTTAAATGAACATATCCTAAAGGATATTAGAATAGAAAATTCATAATCTAACTTTTTTACCTTGTCAAATTGTTATCTCTGTGATGTCGAAATAAAGGATATCCCATACAGATGTAAATTTTGTGGCATGATTTTTTGCAATAAGCATAGATTACCAGAAAATCATGAATGTCCCTTTGATTTAAGAAAAAAAAATAAAAATATTAACTCCTTGGATAAAACCCTATATCAAGATGCACTTGATTTTATTAATAAAGACTTAACTGTGGGAAAGGTTTATGATTACGTTACAACAAACCAAATGAGTAAATCGGAAGCTATAGAAATGCTGAGTTACTTCCTCGAAAGAAATGATAATGAAGAAATTAGAAAGATAAGTTTACGAGCATTTAAAATTTTAGAGCTTAGAAGTGATAAAACCTTTAGAGTTTTAGAAAATTGCTTACTTTCGGATGAAGACCCTAACGTCGTAAAAACTGCGACAGAGATTTTAAGTTATCTCTTTCCAAAAAAGAGTAAAGATTTATTAAATTGGATAAATAAGCAAGATAAGAATTTGAAATAATGAAAAAAAGAAAAATTTTGTTTTATCCTTCTAAAATTAGACTCTCAGCTTCTTGAATAAGTTCTTTGACTTCCTTCCTATTATAAAAAGTTTTTACTCGAGTGTGGGCAATCCACCATATTATCAAAGTAATAACCATTCCCGTAATTGAACAAATTAGAAATAGATATGTAGTTCCTATCATTTCTGATAAAGGTCCTGTTATTATCGTTGCAATTGGAACTATTGCTGATGAAATCGCCCAATCGAGAGAAGAAATTCTTCCCATTTTATCGGCGGGAACTTTTCGCTGCATTATTGTTAAATAGATAGTATTAAGGATTGGACCAGTAATAAAAGTAATAGCACCTACAATTCCCATCATTAAAAATAGTTGAAATGGAGTTAAAGCTATAAGACTAATTCCCATCATTAAGATGAATTCTAGTCCAAAATAGATGAAAAGGGCATGTTTCCATTCTTTTTTTATAGAACTTAACAATGCTCCTAAAAGCATACCCCCATTCATAAAAGCAAAAACAAATGCTAGATTTGACGCATCACCAGAATGATTATATCTAATGAAATGTGGCATCAAAATACCTACTGGAACTAATAGAAAGTTAACAAACATTGATATTAGAAGCATCATAAAAACTTCTGGAATTGATTTCAATGTGCGAACACCATCTTTAAAATCATCCATAAATGTTGTTTTCTCACCAACTAAAGCTTCCTTTTTGATCTTAGGAATTTTAATTACCAATAATGGAATAAATGCAATGATAAAAGTTAGTGGATCAACCCAAAGTATGATTTCAAAACGAATGATTGAAAATAACACAGCTCCTATTACTGGCCCAATGATTTGAATGAAACTTCTAAAGAAAAAGTTAAGCCCATTCATTCTACTTAACTTATCCTTAGGAACCATTGTCGGAACAATGGCACCTATAGTAGGAATGTGAAAACCTTGAAAAAGGCCTAGTAGACTCATTATTGAGACGATTAATATTGGATTAGCTCCTCCTAAGTTGAATATTATTATTACTATAAGCATAACATATGCTTGTAATGAATCCACAATCATTATAATTTTCTTTCGATTCCATTTATCAATTATTACTCCAGACAAAGCAATTACAATTGTCATTGGTAATACATAAAGAAAACTCGCTAATGAAAGAAGAGTTGTGCTTCCTGTTGTATCAGTTATCCACCAAATAATCGCAAAATGTGAAATTGATGAACCTAACACTGAAAATAACTGCCCTACCCAAAAAATGAGGTAATTGCTAAAAGTATGTTGATTTGCTAAATTTTCTGTTATTTTTTCCACCTTTTAATTATAGTTTTTTTAAAAAAAAAAGATTAGATTGCTATATTTTCAATTTTTCCATTTATTTCTTCTAGCGCACTTTTACTATCAATATCAATTTTCCTAATACCTGTAAATGTCCAAAATAGGATTGTACATACTACACCGAGGAATCCGCTAAAGAAAAACAATAAAGGAATGCCCATGAATACTGCTATTGGCCCTGCTAGTAATGAACCAACAGGTGATATTGCTGAAGAAAATGTATGATCAATTGATGTTACTCTTCCTAGTTTATCGGCGGGTACTGTAGTTTGTACAAATGTTTGATAAAGCGCATTTATTATTGGTAAATTAAATCCTAAAATTGCCCCCCCTATACCCATTATATAATAGTTTCCTACAGGTGCAATAGCAAATGTCATGTATCCTAATAGAGCTATTATAATACTGAAAAAAATAACTCTAATCTTATTTTTCCAATTTTTCTTAATTGAAGTCAGTAAAGCTCCAGCAATCATACCTCCCGTAAAAGTAATTTCAGCTAATGCTAGATGCCCTGGACCACCTCCATGTACATCAATAATGAATAAAGTCATTAGTGCATTAATTGGTTGGATTAAAAAATTTAATAACATCGATAAAATAACCATAATAACTAATCCAGGAATCAATCTTAAGGTTTTAAGCCCCAATCTAAACTCTTTGAAAAATGAACTTTTCTCTTTTTTTTCTTCAGAATGGTTTATTTGTCTAACTGAAGGTATAGAAATCAATAATAATGGGATCAGAGCAATAAAAAATGTTATGACATCTATCCAAAAAATCATATTCACTGTTAAAAACAGCAGCATCAACGCCCCTATAACTGGTGCAATGAGTTGAACTACACCTGTAAATAAAAAGTTCACCCCATTAATTCTTGATAACTTATCTTTTGGAACCATAGTTGGTATGATTGCATTTACTGTAGGTATGTGAAAGGCTTGAAATACAGCACGAAGACTGATAAAGACATAAACAATCCAGATATTAGTCATCCCAAAATTAAAAGTTATTATCAGCAAGATTGTAACATAAGCTTGTAAAGAGTCTGCTACTAAAATAAGTATTTTTCTATTTACTCTATCAGCTAATACACCAGCAAAAGGCATACAAATTGTCATCATTAGTATCCCTAAAAATGATGCAAAAGCACTAATTATAGGATCATTGTAGATAAATCCAATCCAAAAATTTAGTGCAAAAAATACCACCATCGAACCGAGCAGAGAAAATAACTGTCCACTCCAAAAAAACATGTATCCCTTAAAGGTTTCGTTATTCGCAAGTTCTTCCATTTTTCTTCCACCTAATTTCCTAATATTTTTAATTTTTTTGTTTGTTTTTTTTTTGTTTTTTTTAAATTATTCAATTTGAATTTTCCATTTTCCTTCTTCGTAAATTATATTACCATCAGCTATAATTTTTGAACCTGGGATTCTCATATCTTTTAAAATATCCCAGTGGACTGAGGATCTGTTTTTTGAACCCGTCCATTCAAACCCAAGCCCTAAAGCACAGTGTAAGGTCCCACCCATTTTTTCATCAAAAAGCATATTTTTTGTGAATTTAGAAATCCCAAAGTTTGTCCCTATCGCAAATTCTCCTATAATTTTTGCATTCTCTACTTTCAGTATCTCCTGAAGAACATCCTCCCCTTTTGTTGCAGTTGCTTTAATTACTTCCCCATCTTTAAATTCTAAACTGATATTTTCTACTTCTTTACCCATATATATCCCGGGATACGTAAATCTAATATGCCCATTAACAGAATCTTCAACTGGACCGGTATATACTTCTCCATCAGGCAAATTTCTCTGGCCACTACAATTTATCCATTTACGATCTTCTGTGGAAAGCGTTAAATCAGTATCCTCTCCAATTATTTGAATACTTTTTACTTTATTCAGAGAATCTGTAATTAAATCTTGAGTCCTCTGCATTTTTTTCCATTCATCCACAGGATTATCTTTATCTAAGAATAAACTTTTATTTACAAATTCTGTGTATGAAAATAAATCCATGTTTGCTTCTTGAGCATGAGCATTACAAGGAAAAGGGATTACTATCCATCTAAGCTCACCGGTTGATGTTCTTTGATCTTGAATCTCTCTTAGTTCTTTCCTTTTTGGTACACCCATAAATGTTGAAAGTTTTTTAGGGTCTATACTACTATATCGACGAGTATTATAAGTTGCACGTATTTCGATTAGACGATCAAATTCTGTATACAATAGTTCTTCAAATTTATCAACATATGTCAACTGTTCTTCTGATGCATATTTAAAGAAATTTTCTCGTATTCCTTCAATACCAGGAACAACCATTGGATGAGCTCCAGCTTTAATGATCTCTATATTTAAAGCTTGAAATAACTCTTGAGCAAGCGCAGGGCCTCCAATAAAGACTGTGTGCCCCTTCTTTATCTCAAGTGAATAATCTACTACAATTTTAGCAAGTTTTTCATATATAGAATTTATCATTTTTAGTTTTACCTCATCATTTAAATTAAATTTTCCATTGCCCTTCCTCATAAAATATCTTTCCATCCGCTAAAATCTTGGAGCCAGGCAATTTCATATCTTTTAAAATATCCCAATGGATAGCACTTTCATTTTTTGATCCTAATTCTTTAAATCCAGCTCCAAGAGCGCAATGAATTGTACCACCAAGTTTCTCATCAAAAAGCATTTTTTTTGTAAATTTGGTGATCCCATAATTCGTTCCGATAGCAAATTCTCCAAGTATATCTGCATTTTCTACTTTTAGTATTTCTTCTAATAATTCTTGACCCTTGTCTGCTGAATAATTCATTACTTTTCCGTCTTTGAATTCTAAGTATACGTTTTCAATTTCTCTTCCTTGAAATATTCCCGGATAAGTAAATCGAATATGCCCATTAACTGAGTTTTCTATAGGACTCGTAGCAACTTCACCATCTGGTAAGTTTAAACGTCCACAATCATTTTCCCATTTCCTACCTTTTGTTGACATAGTTAGATCAGTATCTTCTCCAATAATATGGATTTTTTCAACCTTGTTTAAATATTCAACGAGTTTCTCTTGATCCTTCTCTAATTCTAACCATTCTTTTACAGGATCTTCTTTATCGAGATATAAAGCTTTTTCTATGAATTCAAAATATGAAAATAAGTCCATATTTGCTTCTTGAGCATTGGCATTACAAGGGAATGGTACAATTAGATATTTCAATTCCTTTGTGCTCAATCTTCTCATTAATATTTCCCATATTTCTCGATTGGCAGGAGAACTCTTAGATTTGTTTAGAACTTTTGGATCTACTAAACTTAATTTTCGAGTGTTATACTCTCCAGAGATAATTATATAAGCATCAAATTCCGAAATTAATCTCTTTACAATTGGATCCACATATTGTAATTGTTCTTCAGATGAAAATTTATATTTTAATTCTTGAGTTCCCTCAATATTAGCAAGTAAAAGAGGATGACCTCCAGCTTTAATTATTTCAATATAGATTGCTTGAAATAACTCTTTGGCTAAGGCAGGACCAGTAATGCAAACTCTATCTCCTTTCTGTATGGACGTAGAGTAATTTATTGCCAATTTTGCTAATTTTTCATAAAATGGATTAATCATTTTTTATCAACTCTCTAAATCACATTTTATCAATTAATTCATTCAATTTTATGATGACTTCATCTTCCGAACTAGTAAATTTGAAAACTCCTTCTTCTAAAGTTCCCTCAATATTTTCTGCTACTAATTCATAAATTAAATTTTCAGCATCGTCCTCAGATTTTTCTATCGCTTGTGCTAATTTATCAATTGGCAAACTTTTATGGAGTTTGATTAGTCCATTTACTCTCTTTTTTATTCGATCTTTTTTGGACTCTGTATCAATGGTAAACTTAATTTTATGCTCCCCTTTCTTTTTGCCAAATTTTTTCTCAAGTTTTTCACCTATTTCCTCTATACCTGATTCTTTTACTGCTTTTTCTATATCTTCTCCCATTAGCTCCAAATTTCGGCCTAATTTCTCTAATTTTGCGATATCTCCAATATTATTTTTAACAAATTTCATTGATTTTCTAACTAATTCTGAAACTGAAGCTCCTAATCCATCTGCCCAATCTCTCCATTCTTCACTCATGTCAGGATCAACAGAGATATTTATTCTTGCTGCTTTTCTTTTTGCTTTATCTACTTTTTTCATAACTTTAGCATTAAACTTAGCTTCATGATTCCTAATTTTTTCTTTTAAGCGTTCAAGTTTTTCTCGAGCGTTTTCTATTTTATCTCTTGCATCGACCTCATATTGTGCTACATCAACCCTAAAATCCCCAACTTCCTGAAGTAAGGATTCTCTTTCATCCATAAGATCATCCAAATCATCTATTAGATCATCCTTAATGTCTTCAGCATCATCTTTAATATCTTCAATTTCATCCTCTAGATCATCATATAAATCATCTAATTCAAACATAAGCTCATCGCGAATATCATTCAATTCCCATCTTACTTTCGTTTTCTCTTCTTCAGTTTTTTTGTCTTCCTTCCAATTATCTTTATAAGACATTTTAATTTCCTCCTTATCATTAAAAGTGCTATAAATGTAAATCTTCTTCTGATATTTTAACAGGTTCATTAGCTAGAGTAGCTTTATCATGAACTTCAATTGTATCCACATAATAAACAGTTCCTAAAATCTCTGTACCTTTACCTATGATTACATCTCTTCCCTTAACATCTCCATTAACTAAAGCTCTTATAAGTTTGATGTTATTTCTCGCGAGTATGGTTCCAGTCACTTTATTGGGATGTTTATAAATACTGCTACTTCTTATCTTTTCCCGTCCAAGAATTACATCGGTTCCTGTAACATTTCCATTAATTATACTTGATCCTGATATTTCTATAATTTCTAATGTTAAAACATCTCCCTGAATTCTTGCAGAACCTGAAACTCTGATTCCATCATGTGCTTCAATTTTGTTTCCTGTGCGAAGTGATCCAGAAACATGAAGCTGTCCTTTCATCAAAATTTCCCCTTCAACTGAGGTTGAACCTGATGATTTGAGATCACCATCTCCATAAAGATTTCCAGCAAGCCTAAATGAGCCAGAACTTTTAACATCCCCATGAACTATTAAATTTCCTTCTCCCCTCAATGAACCAGATGAGTGAAATCCATCACATTCAAAATTTCCTTTTATACGAGCTGACCCGGAAACATGTAGTTCATCATTTATTTTTCCCTCAGATAAGGTTCCTGATCCAGATATTTTAATTTTTTTTCCACCTCTTCTTTCTTTTTCCTAATTTTATAATGATTTAATAATTTTGATTATCGTGATAAAAAAAATAAAAAAAAATTGTATTTAATAATACATTTTTCCAACAAACGCTCTTTTAGCGTCAAACTGGGTCTTAACCTTCTTGTAATATTCATAACTATTTTCCATTTTTTTTCCACCATTTTTTTATTTTTTTTTTGAGTGTGTATAATTTTTTATTCTCTGATCATAAAGTGTGTATTATCATATTTAAATGTTGTGGATCAAAGTGTGTATTAAAAAATTATAAAAGTCAGAATTATCTTAGTAGAAGTTCTCTAATTGTATCCCATGAATTTTTTATAAGTGTGTATTGTCAAAAATGAATAAAATTTAATGTGTATTAAAAAGTGTGTATTGATCCAAAACTAGGAATATAAAAAAATTTTGGAAAAAAGAATTAAACGATAAAAAAAAGAAATTTTAGTTGATTTCTATCCAGCGGTACTTGCTGGGATTAGAAGAATATCATCGCCATCATTAACATTGTAATCTCTTAATACATTGTTTTCATCCATAGTAACACCACCAGATGATAAATGAAAGTCATTAGGATCAAGCCCATATAAATTTCCTAAGGTCTGTTTAATATCACTTACATGGTTACTGTCATTCACCGTTAATTTTTCCTTTTTTTCACCGGGACCAATGGTGGACATAAAGTATAAAGTTAATTTCTTTCCACCTGATGGGGTTTTAGAGGCGGGAGTTTTAGATTTTACAGGTTCCTCTCCACCCAAATCTTCATCAAATTCATCAAAACTCATAAAAATCACTCCTTATTTTTTAATTATTTTGCTTTTTTATTCTAAATTTTGCTATACTTAATAAAATGGGATTAAAAAGACATTATAAAACCCTTTGGAATAATTTTGAAGTTTTTAAAGACAAATAATCGAGCTCACACTAACAACAATTAAAATATAAAAAAAATTAGAAAATTAAAATTGAAGTTCAGTCCAAAGTGCTGGATGGTCTGATGCAGGATAATTAAGATATCTTGTTTCTGTCACTGTAAAACTAAGGGATACAAAGATATGATCGATACGTTCAGATAAATCAAAACTGGAGCCATCAACTCCACTCGATGACGCATTTACCCAGGCGTCTTTTAATACTGCAACAGACATATTATAATAAATACTATCTGGTTCTGTGTTAAAATCTCCCATAGAAATGACATTAGGGTTTACTCCAATCCGATCCATTAAAGCTTGCATGTGTGCTAGATGAGCATCATCGCTTCCAGCCGGATGGTTCACATAAATATTAAAAATTGTTGCACCTACTCTAACTTGTACTTCAGTCGTTCCGATTTCATCTACATTACTATATGTAAAGAAAGTTTTTGCACTAATTATTGGAAACCGAGAAAGTATAGCTGTTCCATATGTTCCTGTCACTGTTCTTGGACCGTAAAAAGAGTAATAATTCAATCGGTTAGCAAAATAACGTACAGCATCAGAACTTCCATGTGTCATTCTTGCTGTATCACATTCTTGTAACCCGATAATATCTGGATCAACTGCTTGAATAATTGCTAATTGATTATCATAATTTTTTTCTCCATTTACATTTACTCCTTGTTGAATATTGTATGTCATTACTATAATTGTGGTAATCCCGCTTGTATCTTGTGTTTTAGGACGTAATTCCCATACTGCTACTGATACAGTAGTACCGATTATTAGAAGCCCGATGAATACACCAACCTTTAGTTGATCATAAAAGTTAGTAATTGAGGATTTAAATTCTAAAGCGCTTCTTTTGAATATTGCTTTTCCCATTATAGGAATGGCTATACCCACTAATAAGAAAGGAAGCCAGAATAAATTCCGGAAAAGTTGACTAATCGGATCAATATATCCCCATACATTAGTAAATACTAGCATAAACATTACTAAAACGAAGAAAAGACCACCTATAGCAAACCCTCCTCCTAATTTTGAAGGTTTTGGGTTTTTATTAATCATCTCTCGAGAAAGCAATGTAAAATCAATGAAAATAATCGGTAATAGCGCGATCATTACAACTAATGGAATATAATACCACCACCCTATTGGACGACTTATAATTACAGGATCCGAACTTGGACTTGCGGGAAATGGAAAAGTATGAACTGCGATTGTTAGAACAAGCGATACTACATAGATCAGGTTCCAAATCCATAACATTCGGGAATTCAATTTACTAAGAATTTCTGGTTTGAAGGCGAGTATAAATATGGTCAAAGCTATTACAACTGCTATTGTTATTGTTATTGTTATGTAATCCCCCTCAGTCCATCTTGAAATAACGGTAGGACTAATTAATGCGAAGAAATTAAGAGTTAATACGCTTATAATTCCTAAAGATAATAGTTTAACACCTTTTAATGAAAATTTCTTTCTAGATTGTTCATTCACTTGGCTGTTTGTTCCTAAATTATTCGGATTATCTATATCCCCTTTTCCTTGATTTTCTTTAATTCTACTAATTATTGATAAAATCCCTATCAATCCAATAACCCAACCTATTATCTGAAAAATCCCATAAAGTGAAATATCAAATGTTGAATTAAATGCTCTAAGTGTTATAGAAAGCAATATAGCTGAAGCAAGTCCAATCCCTAATTTCAATCCAAATTGCCCCTCTTCACCTATATTTCGAGTCTTTAAATTCTGAAAATAATAAAGAGGAAGAAATAGCATAAAACTCCCTACACCTAACCCTGAAGTTATAATTCTATTCGTTGAGTCCAAAAAAGGTGAAATAAGCCGTACAACAATACAAATCACAGCAGTGACCTCCAAAAAATAATTAGGAACCTGTCGTCTAAAAAATAGTAAAATGAGAGGGGAAAATAAGAAAAATATTCCAGCAGCCTTTTCATCTAATTCTAAGTTTAGAAGATCTAACATATAAACAGATTCAATCAAATCACCGAGTAAATGGAAAAAGAATAAAAACATCACCGTTAGTAAAATAAGGTCAGAATTAAATTTTTTTAAAAGATTATTTATGAATTTCATGTTTTAAGATTTCAATTTCAGCCTTAATAAATATTTTCACAAATTTGTAATTTGGTAATTACAAATTCTATTTGTTTAAAAATAAGCGAAAACTTTTATTTTTAAAATCTCAATAAAAAAAAATATAAATAATAATAAGATTCTAATCATGAAATGATATGAAATCTAAAGAAATATTGAATATTCTTGCGCCTTGTGGTCTAAATTGTTATAAATGTTTTGCGAACGTCGATGGTCCAATAAGAAAGTCCAGTTTAGAACTAAAAAATAATTTAGGTTCTTTTGATATTTACGCTGAAAGATTTTCTTCTTTTCTTCCTATATTTGAAAAATACCCTTCTTTCAAAGCCTTACTACATTATTTAGGAGAGGAAAATTGTCCAGGATGTAGAAAAGGTCCATGTTTATATCCTAACTGTGGAGTGAAAGATTGTTATAAAAATAAAGGGATTGATTTTTGTTTCCAGTGTGATGAGTTTCCCTGTGAGAAAACTAATTTTGACGATCATCTTAAGCGAAGATGGATTCAAATAAATAATAGAATGAAGGAAATAGGTATTGAATCATATTACCAAGAAACTAAAGATTTACCAAGATATTAAGAATTTTAACAAGCAAATTGAAATTTTAAGCAATCCAGCCATAATATTTCATATCGTCCTTAATAATATTAGGAATAATATCTTGGTGCCTTTTAAAAAAATCTGGGAGAATATTCCTTAATTTTGCTGAATTGTAGATTTGGTAATTATTTATAGTTGCCCGTGCGATTTCTCTTATATTTTCTGATGTAAGAAAATCTTCATTTTTTAACAATTTACTCACAAAATAAATAGAATCTGCAAACGATTTGCTTTCTTTGAGATTTCTTATCCAATCTTTTATTTGTTGTTCCTTTGTATATGACTCAATATATCTGATAATCTTTTCTGTTAATATTTTAAGGTCATCAGGAGTATTTCTATAAAAAATGGTTCTAATTTGGGCAAGGTCAAATGGAATTTTTTCACCTTCTTGACATATCTGAATTACCCATTTTCCCTTTTCATGCGCTATTCCTAACTCATAGAAAACGTTTGGATTTTTTTCAGTAAGATCAGCAATTATAATATCAGATCTTCGAGTAAGATCCAAAATATCAGTAAGAATGTTAGTAGATTTCGAGATATCGTCAGCTCTAGTTACCTTGTGTCCCATACTTATTAATGGTTTTTTAATGTGTTCCTCATAAATTGAATTTAAATAACCTCTATATGGCATTAACATAAAAATTTTAAGACGCTGATTCAATTCATTTCTTCCCTCTCATCATAGAGCAAAAACATATGGTAAGCACAAAAATTATAATCTAATTATTTAAACTACACACTAAAATAAATTAGAAATTTTTAAAGACAATAGAGAAAAATTTCAAAAGGACATTCAAAGTGTTACAATAATATAAAAAGATCCTGAAACTTGAAAAACATTTAAATTATGATAAAAGAAATTATTTCCTAGTTATATAGAAAACCAAAAACAATAAAGTATTCAGAATGAATTTTAGAAAATTACAAAAGGTTATAGAAATTTTTCTGGTAATACCATTTTTTATTTTACCCTTTTTAGTATCATTATTTTCTATTTTGCCCCAAGTCGTCGCTAATCCTGTTGGAATAACTATTTGGCATCCTTATATATTTCTTGAACTGATATTTCTTTTTATTATAACATTTATAGTTGAAAGTATCATTATTAGGATTTTCTTAAAACCAACTAAATTGAAGGAAACCTCAAAAAAATTCTACAAATCAGTATTCGCGGTTAATCTAGTTACATTTCCTCTAACCCAACTGTTTGCCTTTCTCTTAAATAGACCATATTTTTTTGATTTAAATTATTTTTTATTTGTTTCCATCTTTATTGAAGTATTTCCTATAATATTAGAATGTTTACTGAATCTAAAGATATTTAGAAAATTTAATGAACTCCAATATTTTGAGTCTAGAGTAAATAACTTAACCATTTTAAAATCTACAATCTCTGCAAACTTAGTAACTTTCGCAATTGGTTTTCCTATATTTTTACTTTTTTGATGAAATTAAAAATAAATAATTGATCAAAATGGCTGGTAGAAGGGAGGATAGTTTTATAAATTCATTGATCTGTATTGCTATACTTGCCAATATTATTATTTTTGGTAGTTTCAGTCTTTTTTTTTATAGTTCTATTTTTGATTATGATTCATATTATCATCCTGGAGAAGTTCTTAAAGTGGCGAGAACATCTAATCCAGTGACTATGGATCCTTGTGATTGTTGGGATAGAATTTCAAGTGATATGCTCGATCAAGTTGTTGAAACATTAGTAGCATATGATTTAAGTGATCCTTCTTTTCCAATCGTAGGGAGGTTAGCTGAATCTTGGAATTTTACCTCAACACCATTTGGTACAAATATTACATTTACTCTACGTCAAAATGTATATTTCCATGATGGCCAGCTCTTTACTGGAGAAGATGTCATTCACACATTCGAAAGAATCAACTTTTTCGGCAATTCGACAGGTACTTTAGATCCTACTGTCCATGTTCAGGCTTTCCCACACGCTCTTTATAAATTTGGTGATGGAACCCCTATTTTTGATGTTGCATTGAGTAGAGTTTGGTGGGATGCACATAAAGCAACGGATCCTTACATTGTTATGCTCTTCCTAAACAGACCCTTTGCTCCTGTTGAAGGGTTATTAGCCTATACCGCAAGTGCTATTGTTGGTCATGAATCAACTCCCGCTGATGAAATGTTAGATATTTCCGAAGATCTAGTTATTGGAACAGGCCCATTCAAATTAATTAGGTACATTCCTAATTCTGAGATTCAATTCGAACGATGGGAGAGATATTGGAGAACAGGTGCCTTTTGGGATCGAATTGACTATGTCTATTATAGAGATGCCTTTACCGCCAATTATGCTATGGTAGATTTAAATATTGACTATCTAGGTCAAGGTATCCACCAATTTGCTAATGCATTTATTCCTGATCCTGACATTACAGTTACAGGAGATGGAGTCCATGAATATATCAATAGTTCAATCTATTGGTATATCGCTTTTAATAGTAGAGTGTTAAACAGAACTTGGAGAAAAGCAATCTCCCATGCATTTAACTATACTTATCTAATTGAAGAAATAGATGAACGTACCACTGTGAGAGCTAATTCACTAGTGCCTCCTGGATTCCCGGCTCATAATTCATCAACTAGAGGTGCTCATTATGATATCCCGTTAGCCCGACAATATATGCAATCTATGGGCTTTGGGTATGATGGGCCTGGTATGACAAATCCATGGGACGTTGGAACTCAGATAGGAGATTATTTTAGTCCAGGACTTGATGAACAAAAATGGAAAGATGCGTTATTTACACCTCCGATTGGAAACTTTACCGATGGAAAATTAAATTTCCGCCATATACAAGGTAGTCATTTCATGACACTTCTTATTCAACGGTTTACAGAAGACATGGATCTCATTGGAATTGGTATTGAACCCCAAGCTTTAACATGGGATCAATTTCTCCATGTATGGCAACATCAACCAACCAGACTTCATGTCTATTATGTTGGCTGGGGGCCTGACTATTTTGAGACCTTCAATATGATTGATCCATTGGTTAATAATGCTTCTTCTTCAAATTATGCTAATATTAATGACCCATATTTACAAAATCTCTTAGAGCAGACTATTGCTGAAACAAACACTGCTACCAGATATCTGTTATACCAAAAACTTCAAGGATATATTATCGACGTACAGGCATATCATATGCCTTTAGAGTTTTATAAAATCTACTATGTACACGCTACTAGTTTAAAAGAATTTCCCTATAATTGTATGAGATCATTATATTGGTACCCAACCTACCGAGAATAATTCCAAAATCCAATAGATAAATTTCTAAATAGAATCTCATTGAATAATATTAAAGTTATATTTTTAATTCGATGAGATGAATAGATATTGTACAATTCAAAAGATACCAAAATTGTTCTATTAGGTACCGGAAATCCAAATCCAGATCCAATAAGATACGGTCCATCATTAGCGATAATTGTTAAAGAATCCTCCTATCTCATAGATTTTGGAGTGGGTATTACTCGTAGGACGGAAGAAGCATATTTTACTTTAGGAATTAAATCCCTTGAGTCTCCTAGATTGACAAAGGGGTTTCTAACACATTTACATTCGGATCATACTCTAGGGTATCCTGATCTGATTATTACTCCATGGATAATGGGTAGAACAAATCCTTTAGAAGTATATGGTCCTCGTGGTACACAAAATATGACTGATAATATTATTAGTGCATATGATCTTGATATAAAAGAGAGAATAAATGGGCTAGAACCTGCAAATTCTTCAGGATATAAAGTCAAAGTAAATGAAATAACACCAGGAATGATCTACGAAGATCAAAATGTAGAAGTGGAGGCATTTCCGGTTAATCATGGAACATTAACATCATTTGGGTATAAGTTTATCATACCTAATAAAAAAATAGTAATTTCAGGTGATACTTCTCCCTTTGATAATTACATTGATTTTTATAAAGGGTGTGATATTTTAGTTCATGAAGTTTATTCTTCAAAAATGCTTGAGACTTTGCCACCAGAATGGAAAAAATACCATTCAAGTGTACATACTTCGTCTTATGAGCTTGCGGAGATAGCTTCTAAAGTAAAACCAAAATTATTAATTCTTTATCACCAACTTTTCTGGGGTACTAGTGAAGTAGAATTAGTTGCAGAAGTAAAAGAAGGATATGATGGAAAAGTTATTTCAGGGAATGATCTTCAAGTTTTTTGAACTTAATTCATAATTGGACAATAAAATCATTCCTTATGATTATTTTTCTAATTCCTTTTTCTTTCACTTCTTTAAATCCCCCGATAATAGATTGTTAAAACATTTTAATTGAGAAAGAAGGTCATCCACGAAAAATATCGATTTCAAAACTTTTTTCCTTGTTGTTTTTTGAATCGTGTCTACATGACCTGTGATAATCCTAACTTCTTCTAAAAACATATAATAATTTACTGACATTTTTTACTCACTCATTTTAGTTAATATGTAATTAATTTTAATTAGATGCTGATAAATTTCAAATAGATCTCCTTGGGCAAATTCATCCTTTAAAATTTTCTTATATTGGGGATCTCTATCTGAAAATGGAATTTTTTCGGTTCCTTCATATAAATCTGGAGTACGCTTTGTTTCTCCAAATTCAGAGAAAGGAATTTTTATTTTCGCAATCTTTATTTCTTTACCAATAGTTTTAAAGCTCATAATTTTAATATATTCAAGCTTCGATTAATAGTTTTTATTCTGAAACTTTTTACAAAGTTCGAAGTAAAGACGAAGTTTAAGGTTCGAAATTTAGAAATAGTATGACTCTCATGCTTTTATATGATGAAATAAGTCACCAAGTATATTATGAGAGAAGATATATTAAATAAAGTTTGTATGGTGTGTAAAAGATCAATATCATTTTCAGAATTTGTAAGGGATAATCCTTCTATTTCGGAATTAAGAGCCAGAGATCTTTGGAATGACTCCATGGTTGCTATTTTTTGTCCTGAATGTTATTTTAACCTACCTGAAAGACCATTTAGGATTAAACGAAGCTATTTTAATTATCATGGTAAATATCGAAATTTTAATAAATATTAGACTTTTAAACAGTATTTTACAGAATATTTTCTGTTAACATGATAATTCCAATTATTAGAGATGAATTTTAAATAGTATATTTTCATAATAATATTCAATTTCCTAAATAACTCAAAAGTTAGAAAATAGATACTATTTTTTGAGAATTCAAATTGCGAAAAAAAGCTGATCTTAATTTAATCATTGGATATGTAATATTATCAATTGGATTATTATCTGTAATTTATAGTGTTATATCTTTAATAAGTGGACTATTCATTTGGTATTACGGTGTTTTTATTATATATATGAAAGATATACTATTTGAATTGGTTTTTATCCTTCTCGGTTTTCTTGTTATAAGAAAGCGTAAGATGAATATATAACAATTTAGTTACCGAATTTGATAATATCCTGCTTTTTAATTACAGTTTTAATTCTTCCTTTATATTGAGAAAATTATACCTTTATATTTACAATTATGTTAAGAATGATTTAAATTAGAGAAATTTCTATGTCTTTATTAAGAAAAACTGTTCTTAAAAATGGTATTTGAATATGAGATCTAAAAATAAATTGATAATCTTGATTATCTTTTTACTGACTTTTTCTTTCTTTATTAATGTTCATGCAACTACTATAGATGACAGCTCAATTTCAGTTAAACAAGGGCAAACTTATAACTGGACTTATACGGAAGCTACGGATATGGTAAATACTTCAGATAGTATAAGATTTACGGTAAACAGTATCTATAAAGGTAATTACAGTTCTGAAAAAGCAGCAGTTCTTAATGCCACTATGAGTTATTATCATTCCTATACAAGTTCTTGGGAAATAGTAGTAGATAACGAGGCTTATATGTATTTCAATGGAACAACGGATTTTATGTATTATACTCCCGGAGTAATGCTTGTTTATGGATTTCTGTTTGTTTTACCAACTCCATTTAACCTAACTTTAGTAGGAGAATACTTGAATGCTACTTTTTTTGGGGAATTCACAAATATAATTCCTATTGGAAATCAACTTATCATGCATGATTTCGATGATGGTATAACGATGAGTTTTATTTTCAATGATAATGGATTATTATTACGATATGATGTTCTTGAGGGAACAACGACAATATTAACATTAGAATTATCTGAATCAGAACAAGGAATTTCACTAGGATATACGTTTTTACTAGTAATGTTCATTAGTGTAATTGGGATTTTAGTTTATAAGAGAAGAAAATTGAAATTCACCTAACTTTTACTACTTTTTTTTTTCTATAAATATTGACATTTGATTTATAATTCCATACTATTATATGATTATTAATTAAAACAAAATATACTCGATGAAAGATTCTCATATAAGATATCTATTAAGTCAATATGTAGAATACGTTAAGGGTATCTTAGCAGTCTTAGTCTATAAAAGGAGAGATTCATCTCTAATTGAAGAACTTACAAAGCCTCGCATAGCGGAACCTCAAAATCATGTCAATTATACTTATGTCGATGATTTAATTAAGGACCTTTCAAATGAATTTGGTGATGATAAAGATTTTCTCGTTATTAAGGAATTAGCTGGAAAAAAAATAGTGTCCTGCTCATTAGGGATTAATTACGTTCTTATAACTATTGCATTAATTGAAACTTCAGATATTGAATTAAAAATATATTCAACTCACATTGCGAATGAATTAGAACGAATTGAAGAGGACACAACCTTAGAAGATCTAACATTTGAGGTTCCAGGGATATTAAAAATGTTTTCCAAGATTAAAAATGCAAAAATTTCTACAAATAAACTCTCTTTAAAGATTATAGTTGTGGGAGATTATCAAGTTGGAAAGACATCACTAATTAATGCTTTCACAGATAAAAAATTCAGGGTCAATTTAAAATCTACAGTTGGGTTTAACGTGTACAAAAAGATTTTAAACATTGATGATGAGATTGTTATGAATTTAGCAATTTGGGATACAGGAGGGCTTTCAAGCCAAATTTCTCCAACAAAAGAAAAGATTTTTAATTTTTCTGATGCGGTAATAATTGTTGTTGATAAAACACATCAAAATATTCTAAAATGTGTGGAAAAATGGTATAATGAAATTAAACATTCTTTAAATCAAAAAATACCTATTTTGGTGGCTATAACAAAAAATGATATGGACGAAGATATTGATCTAGGTCAAATTAAAGATTATTTAACAAAATATAGAATGGACTGCTTACTTGTTTCAGCAAAAAATAGAGAGAATGTGGATGAATTATTTTTTGAATTAATTTACACAATCATTAGTTTAAAAACAGAGAAAAATCATAATGAAGTAATTGAAGATACTGAAAAATATAAGGGGAATTATTTAACCTCA
This sequence comes from Candidatus Hermodarchaeota archaeon, assembly GCA_048885765.1. Lineage (GTDB taxonomy): Archaea > Asgardarchaeota > Lokiarchaeia > Sigyniarchaeales > SOKP01 > Loki-b32. The sequence goes on along the minus strand of JBHLLI010000010.1, from coordinate 886 downwards.
GAAGAGATTACAGCTTTAAAAGATTTAGAAAATCTTTTAATTGAAAATCTCAATATTCAAGGAGGTTATATAAAAAGATTAGCAGAAGTAGTTGAAGAAAGTGGAATTCCCATAGTCTATGAAATTGATCACACTTCATTTGGAGTTAGAATTGAAGATGGTCATGTTGTAGGATTAGGGTTATTCAACTGTTATTTAAAGACACTTCCTAAATCAATTTTATCTCTTAAATATGTCAAAAAAATAAATTTGCGTTGTAACCAACTAAGTTTGCTACCAGAGATAATTTTTAATATAGAATCACTTGAATGGTTAGATGCTGCTTTAACTGACTTAAAGACTCTTTCGGAATCAATTGGAAATTTATCAAATTTGCAATTTTTGTATCTGGAAAATAATTCTTTAATTACTTTACCAAGATCGATTGGAAATCTTAAAGATCTAAAAGAATTACATTTAGAAAACAATCCTGTTAAAATCCTTCCAGATGAGATAGGATATTTGCATTCCTTAGAGAAATTGTTTTTGGAAGCTCCATCCTATTTTTATAAGGGCGGTTTAAAAGAATTACCGTATACCGTTGGAGATCTGGTTTTTCTTCAGGTATTGGATTTAAGTTCGTGCGAATTAAAGTATCTTCCTGAATCATTTGGGAATCTTAAAGCACTAAAGATATTAGATCTATATGATAATAATATAGATTTCCTTCCCGAGACATTTGGAAATTTGAAAATGCTAGAGATTTTAAATTTAGATTATAATAATTTAATATTTCTTCCAGATTCAATAGGAGATCTTATACATTTGAAACAAATACATATATCAAATAATCCATTACGAAAAAAAGCTTCAGAGAAATTTAAGGCACTTGCATTGAAATCTAAAG
>JBHLLI010000009.1:0-58117 GCA_048885765.1 Candidatus Hermodarchaeota archaeon | reverse complement strand
GCTTGCGCAGAACCAGGCAAATGGCCCGCATACTTATATAAAAAACCTGGTTATTTTGGGTTTAGCGGCGGTTATCATATTGGTGCTTGGTATTACCCTTTTATTGGTCCTGGGGGTCATTGGGAGATTCCAGCGGGGGAATATGCTTTCTTCAGATCAGGATGGGCTGTTTCAGATTATGAAATAGAAACAGGATTGGATCCTGGCCCACCTTATCAAATGAACCTTTTCATAGATGGCGAAGAAATCCCTATGCAGCGATGGACGTGGGTCATTCCGAAAGATACTGTTTTGTACCCAGACGGCGTGTGGCGAGATACTAAAACCCGTGTGTGGATGTGGGTTGTCAGATTTGATCCTGGATATTTTAAAGCTGGTAAAAGTTATAAAATTACATATCAATTCCTAGTTCATGGGCAATATTTCGGGAGCGATATTAAAGGTTGGCGGTTTTACGTTAATCACATGACAGGAGGAGGAATACCTCCTGCTGATTTTACCTGGGAGGATTGGTACGGTACAGCAGGCGTAATAAATAATAATTTCCACTGGCTAGATGTAGTTTAATCAGGAGTTTAAAGAATTAAGATTGTCTAATTTTAAATTATATATATAGAAAATGGGGGAAAAATTAAGACAAACTGCTTCTCGAATGATCACACCTAACGTGATTTTCTTCCACTATCTATATCTTTTTTTTTAAATTGCTTTAATTATCAGACATATCTTAACTTGAGAAAGTATACAAAAAAGTAGTAATTATTATAAATATTAAAATCTAAATTTATTTTATCGAACAGCTAAATTCAAATTTTAAGTTTCACCTTAAAATAACTCATCTATCAAATGTTTTAAGATTATTATCCAAAACAGAATTTTGAGGGATTCCTAATGGTTGAGGATGAAAGTAAACACAAAAAGAAAAGAAAAATTTTTAAGACTTTAAATAAAACACAAAAGATAGGTTTAGGTACTACTACTGTTATAGCAGTTGCGGCAATAGTTAGTGGAGTTTACTTTTTTTTTGAATTACAAGAAAAACCAGAATTCCTTTTTAAATGTGGTTTAGATGAAGGTCCTGATTCAATTGATCCACTTAAAAATCCTGTTCCAACTTATGCAAATCTAATAATATTAGATCAAATTGCAGAAGGATTATTTGCATATAATCAAAACAAAACAGATACACCTATAATTCCAAATTTAGCATTAAATGGAACTTGGAGTCCTGATCACCTAAATTTCACATGCAAATTAAGAGAGAATGTTACTTTCCACGATGGAACACCGTTTAATGCTGCAGCAGTTAAGTGGAACTTCGAGAGAATTTATAGATTCATTGAAACTATGCCCTATGATCAAATTTGGGCTTGGGAATATGCCTATCTCACTTCAGAAAGGGAACCGATTATCAACCACACTGAAATAGTTGATAATTATACTATAAAGTTTGTGTTAAACCAACCCTATGTTCCTATAAGGGAATTATTAGCTCTGTGGAACTCTTATATACTTTCACCAACCTCAACTCCTGAAGATGAATTCATTGATATTGAATCTGGAAAATTGGTTGGGACTGGCCCTTTCATTTTCGATTCATGTGACGTAAGTTTTTGGGGCGAGAGTTTAGAAACTCATATGCATGCTAATCCAGATTATTGGGCTGGAATGCCATCGATTAATAAATTAGTTTTCCTTTCTTTAAGAAGTCCAGAAAGAATGGAAAGAATGCTATCCGGAGAACTTTCATATATTATGGGGAATTATGATAATGCTACACTTGATATTTTTAAATTAGATCCAGATTTTACCGTAGTGCCAAAAAATTTACTTTCATTCTGGTATCTTGGGATGAATAACGATAATTTAAATGGTACAATGAGAAAAGCAATATCATATGCTATTAATTATACCAATTATATTAATGAAGTATGGAGGGGTCATGCAACGAGGACAAAATCACCTATTGCAAAGCAGATGCGATATTCTAAATGGAGTGATTTAGATATGCCATATTATAATATTACGAGAGCAAGACAAATCTTAATAAACGCAAACTGGTCTGGTACAAGTGGTTTAACTGCAAATGATAATATTTCTACCGGAAATGAATGGGAAACATTAGCAAATAGTCCCTCCCCTCTTGAAATATATAATTTTTCAATTTGTAACCCATTTATGGAATTAGCGGCTAATCTAATAATCGAAAATCTTAAGCAAATTGGGTTGAAAGTTAATCTTACTTCCATGGGATCTTTAGTGTGGGAAGAAAAATTGAAGGATGGCGATTTTGATATATATACTGCGGGATGGGGAGTTGTTTCTAATGATCCTGTAGATGTTATTAACCCATTATACTCAAGTAAACTTGACGGAATAGGAAACTATTATAAATTAAATGATACAGATGTACAAGAATGGTTGGAAAATGCGCTCCAAGAATTTGATGAACCTACTAGAGAACAATTATATTTTGATATTCAGCAACATCTTATTGAAGAACTTAATCCAGTTGCTTGGTTAGTTAATCCTATAAGATATGATATTTGGGATTCAGATGTAAAAGGAATTCCAACTGATGGTGTCCCATTAAGATTTGTCCTGAAATATGCATATATAGATAAATAATTTTAAGTTGGGATACTATAGAGATCCCATAGATAATTGCCTCCATCCCACTTAATAAAAGAGAAATTATAGTTATTTTGAGAAGGATAATCTGTGGAATTATAATATTGTCCAATATCTGGTGGAATTATACCCCTTTCGAATCCAACCCATGAATTTTTTGTTTCATGACCATGGCTTGTTGCATTATAAAATACAAATCGAGCACCAATATCGGGAGAAAAATCTTTATAAATTACTGTGATATTCCCAGTTTTTGTAATACCTGTCCCAGTGATATTAGCCCCCATTTTCTCAAATTGGATAATTTCAAATAGAATATATCCAACATTATTCATGAGAGTTAAAAGACCGTTATGAGTATATTTGTTATTATTAGTTACTAATGTTATATTTCCATTATTAACAATTCCAGAAATATTACCTTCAACCTCACAATTTGTAAAATCATAAATAATATCTCCGTTAATTACATTTAAAAGTAAATCGTTCACAGTAATTCCCAAGGCAGAGAATGTTAAAGCTCCTTCGGTTACAGAAGCATTTATACCAAAAACAATGTCAGCTCTTAGCTGAATATTAATATTAATATTTGCAATGTGTAAGTTTGAAAATTCTTCTATATCAGAAATTAGTAAAAATGTGAAATTTAACGGTGAAGTCAAGTTTTGCCAGCCTATACTAAAGAAATCTAAATATGATTTACTTCCTAAATTAGGACCTGCCATTTCAATGTCTACATCTATCTTGACGAGATAATCTGCTGAGGGAGGAAGATATTTTATATCGATAATACCTACATCACTAATTAAATTCAATTCTTTTTTAATAGGTGGGGTTTCTGATGTATATTTATATGTGAGAGACTTATTGATTTTGCTAAAGTGCGCAAATTCAGCAAAAATAACTAATGAAGGAATACTTATAATAGAAAAAACGAAGATTAAGTATATTATAGTAAGTATCGCTTTATACTTTCGCTCCATCTTAAATAAAAGAAAGAATTCCAATTGTTTTAAGTAATTAGATAAGATAGATTAATATTTAAATTATTTACTAAATATTTTTCAAGAATATCTTTAGGGATAATTTACTAGAAAAATCATAATTTATTAATATTGAAATTCCTTAAAAGATATTTATTAAATATCTCGACCAAGCAATCATCATGGTTTTTGATCCTATAGAACGTTTTTTTTCAAGTATTGCGATTTTTATTTTGACAATATGTAGTATACTTTATTTCTCTAAAGGATTAAAGCAAAAGGATAGAAACGAAAAAATATTATTAGTCGGATTTGGAGTTTTTTGGCTTAACCTTGCTATAACTCGAATTTTCTTTTTTATAATCGATTATTTACTAGTTGGAACCTATACCGGAGATTTAAATGTAATTATTCTAACGTATGATGTTATAAATTATATTTTTTTGTATTTTTATTTATTTCTATACTTCTATATTTTTATTAGCACAATTGTTATAATATTGTTGTTTATCAGATCCTCAATTAAATCGGATCGCGAGTTTAAAGTTATTTCTTTAGTCATAGGCTTTGGTTTAGTCTTAATTTTAGTTGGATGGAGTTTAGAAGCGATATTTATTAAATACCTTAACCTTTTTATTCCGAGTATAAGTCCTGTATCTATCATAATAGGTGCTTTTATTGCTACTTCTCCACAAATAACTCATTTTGAGTTATTCTCAAAGCCAATTGTTAAATCTATCTTTCTGATTCTGGTATGTTTACTTGCGTTATTTGTGATTTCAAGTTTGTTCATAAGTCTTCAATTAGTGGATTTGCTATTAGTTATAATATGGATAGCAATTTTTACAATAATCTCAATTATCGGTTATTTAGTTTACTTTTATACAAGAAGAGGAGAATCTGTTATCAAAAAGGAAGAACTTCAAGATACTATAAAAGTTTTTACAAAACCTTTAAAATTTGGAGTAGAAGATGTTAAATACAGTCGCGAAAAAGGATTCTGCTTAGTTTGCAAAAATAAAATCTCAGGCTTGAGCTATATTTGCCCAAATTGTGAAGCATGGTACTGTTTAAAATGTTGTGATGCTTTAATTGAGTTAAAAAATGCTTGTTGGGGTTGCGAAACTCCTTTTATAAAGAATCAAACTAAACAAAGTGAAAAGTTAAAAATTAGAAAAAAACAAGAGTGAGTCCAATGATTGAGTTCATATTTTTAATTTTAATTATTAATCTAGTAATTATCTTTCTTGTTTCATTTTTAATATCAATATGGGTATATATAGATGCTAAAAATAGGAGATTAAATGTCTTTTTCTGGATACTAATCATTTGGTTAATCCCTTTTTCATTAGGAATTATAATATATCTAAAAGGAAGAGAATAATTTAACAATTCAATACTAATATCTTAATTAACATTAATACCTATAATTAAATTAATTGTTATTATAAAACGAAGAAACCATCTCTGGTGGATCATTAATTCCAGTACAAATTCTATTAACCGGAGAAAAAGGTGTGGGAAAGCAAACAATATTGAATTTATTCCCAGGAGAAAATATTTTAGAAATTGACTTGAACTTAAATGAAATTCTGAAGAAGTCTATTAATTTGTCTAACTTAGAAAACGACGACAACTGTATTTTAAGGGTTTTAGATTTAGAAGAGCTGATAAATAAATATGAGTTTTTTAAAGATTTATTAGAATCAACTAATATTATTTGCATAGTCTTAAATTCAAGAATGGATAATATAACCAATACTCAAAAATTATTGTTAGATTTAAAGAAAAGAGTATCAGATGTTAAATATTATATAATTGCAAATTTTCAAGATAGGAAAGATGTCATAAAAGCGAAAAACATTGAAAAAATATTAAATGAGAAAACCTATGCTTTCTCTGCTATTAATAAAGATTCTGAAAAAACGATAGTTTCCATTATTGATGATTTAATAAGATTACAAATTAAAACAAAAGAAGGGAAAACATCTTTATCAACTCAATTCATGGATATATGGGCAGAGCTTAAAAAGGCTAGAAAATTAGATACAGAAGGAGATAGAGCAGATGTAGCAGAAATTTTTTCAAATATCTCCTCTAAATTCAAGAAACTCCATACAGCGGATAGAGAGGAGATTCAAACTTTACAATATTTATGCAATGCTTGGGAATGTATGGCATACGCAGAAGAGTATAAAGAATCAAATAAATTCTTAGAAGCTATGAATCATTTTATTCAAGCAAGCAAACTTACTCAAGACAATAAATTAAGGCTATTAGCATTAGGCAATTCAGAATTTTGCAAAATCCTAAAAATCAGTATGGAATTCGAGCATTCAAATGAAATTAGTATTAGTAATGATGATTACTTAGAAATAAAATCAGCATTTGAAAAAATGGCTAAATTGTACAAACAAGGAGAATTTGAAAAAGAACTAAAGTGGATTCTGACTAAAACTTCTAAATTTGATGAATTTATTAAAGGCTTTAAAAAATTTGAAGAATAAGTTAGCCTCCTACTACTTTTGCCCACAATTCTAGTTTATCATTTTCTTTTAAGCCGTAATCTTGAACTACTTGTCCAATTGTAATTGAATTAGGTAATTCTTTTCCTTTATAAATTAGAGCAAAAGAGCGTTGCTCAGAAGTTATGATATTCATATGTTTAACCACAATAGTTATAATACTTTCAATTAAATGTCTCTTATTGACATCTAGTTTTATTATTTTGCCTCCTCGAGTATCTTCAACTGATATTATCATTTTTTGAAAGTCTTTTTTGAATAATTCAAGATATTAGTAAAATAGTACAACCCATATTATAATCATTATTAAATAAATCATTGTCTGGTAAGCATTTTTAGATTTAGCTTCGGAATAATATATAAAGTCCGAACTATGGATAATTTCTACATTTTTAAAATAAAAAAAAAAAATTAATTTTTGATTTTTCGCTTTTTTAAAATAATAATAGAGACTACGGTAATTATACTGAATAAAATTATATAATTGTATCCAGGAATACCTGGAATCTCAGCACTTACAAGTTCATATGTATGATAATTTGTAGAATATTTACTAGTACCATTTACTAGAAAACCTCTCTCTTTTTCATACCATAGTTCACTCCCAAATGCATCCTCAAGAATCCAAACCTCTTTATTACGATGTATCGCTTCCCCTGTAACATTGTATAACACATCACCATCTGATGTAAGGACATGCTTCCAGATATTACTTAACACTAATTGATCATCTAATGATACATTAGTATAAATCCAAAAAAATGAATGTTCTCCATTCCATAGCCCAAAATTCTGTGAATTTGAGACAATTCTAGTGTTGATGTCGACGTCCCAAGAGGCTGTATCATCTATAGGATCTCCCAAATACCATACGATATGAATGATATCTGTTGATGGCCTAGTGAATGTGATTGTACTCCTGTGAGTTGGCATTACGCTGGAACTAAGGTCATGCACAACTTTTAATCCTCCGGGTATTTCGACTCCAGTAGAATATCCAATGGCTAAAAAATTAGTAAAGATTATCGAACATATTAAAAGCGAAAAAAGAAGTTTTATCGTATTTGATCTTTTCATGCTTAATTAGACCTCGGTTTTAAGTTTATCATATACAAAGATGTGAATAAAATATTTTTAGATTATACTTCGGAATATTCTAAAAAGTGCGAATAATTTTCTTAATAGTTCAATCTTTTCTTAAGTTCATCCATGATCAGATACTTTGGATAATCTTTCAAAAGAGACGTTACTAACCCTTTCTTTAAAATTATTGGCTTATATTTATCCAAGTCTAAATTTATTATATTTTCATAAGCCATACCCTTGAATGTTTCTATCACGTTATTTGTATAATCTCTTCTTTTAAAATTCCCAAATATATAATTCACGTATATTGGCAAAAAATCCAATATATAAGGCTTCATTTCTTGATCAAATAATTTATTATAAACGTCGTTCGCAACATTTTCTATCAAACTTATGGTTTGTGTACTTTTTTCGTCATCAGGTAAATTTAGTTGTAATTTATGAAGAAAACTAAATTTTACTATGTTTTCATCGATGATTAAATTTAACATTTTCTCGAATTTTTCATCTACTCTGAAGAAATAATTCCTATTTACACCAAAATTTAAATTAAAGAATTTTATTCCATACAATTTCTCATCTACAATTTTCTGAATGAAAAAATTCAGAGTACTGAGATTAATATCAAAATTTAAAGAAAAATCTTCAATTGATATATATTCTGGATATAAATTTGGATGATTAATACTAAGAAATAAAAGAATCTTATAATAATCATCGTGCGAAGTTAATAATTTCTCTGATTTGGAATAATCTAAATGGTTTATTAAATCTAAAAATATAATCTTAACTTCATCATTATCAATTTCATGACTTTCAAGAAACATTGTTGATTTTTCTTTAATTTCTTCAAGTCTTCTAATTTCTTCGTTTAAAATTGATTGGTAATCCAGTTCATATTTTTTTAGAAGTTTTGAATACTTAGATTCACCAGTTTCAGTAATCTTATATTCATTATTTACATTTTTTACATATCCCTTTTCTAATAAAAGTTTTAGGTATTTTGAGAGAGAATTGTTATTAATCAATAGAGGTTTCTCAAGAAAATCTTTCCAATTACAATAATCATTATTATATAACATCCAGAGAATTATATGATCATAATTTCGCTTATTTAAGATAATTTCAGGAGGATATCTTAATTTTTTATCAAATGAATCTTTAAACCTTAGATCAAAATATCTTTTGCGCCCTTCTGGTGTAATCTTATATAATCCTTTTTCTTTTTTTTTTATAAACCCATTTGTCATTAATAGATTCATATATTTTGATAATGTTGCCAAACTAAATTCTAAGGGTTTATCTAAAAAGTCGGACCAATTGCATTCCTCATTATTATTTAGCATCCACAAAATAATATATTCAAAATCCTTTTTTTCAATCCCTACTGGACTTATGATCTCTTGTGGTGGATAATTCAATCTCTTAGCACAGATCTTCCAAAAACACCTTGGGCTTTTTATTACTAAATATTGAATTGTTATTTCAATACAATATTAACTTATCCTTATAATACTCATTTAAAGATATGCTAGATCTGTTTATATTTCTTTTTAAAAAAAGGGCTATACATTTATATTTCTATATATCCTAATTTTTTTTAATAAATGCAATATTCAATGAACTTCGGACTTTTTCTAATCTTTCGAAGCTTAATCTAAAAATAATTTGGCAGAGCAAATAATATTAACATAAAATTTAAATAAATAAGGTTTTGCAAAAATGGAAAAAAGTTGCTCAATAAGAATCTTTTTGCTTATCATTATTTCTTCGATTTTCTTTTCAAACTTTTTAGGATTTGGATATTCTAATGAAGTGGGAATAAGTGATGGCTTAGTCGTTAATCATATCTATAGGTACCACTCCGTTTCAGAAGAAATACCTTCAAGACTTACTTTCACAAAAAATCCAAATCAAACGTTTCATATTAAATGGTATTTTGGGGGTTCATGGGATGTAGAAGGATTTTGGGATGTCAATACCAGCACGAGAATTGTATCAAACCAGCAGAGTCCTGGGCCAGATAACGGAGATCATGATCATTCATGGATTTGGACGGACGTATCACTGGATGATCAAATTTTGATATTTAATTTCTTCTCAAATATAGACCACCTCTTCAATGTGACTGGTGAAGCGATGCATGGTACGATGGATTGTTGGATTCTAGAAGATGAATATGGGAGTGAAGTGTGGTATGAAAAACAGAGAGGTATTCTTGTGAATGGTACATTCAAATATAGCACAGGCTGGCAAAATTATCAGTTTGTAAGCGCTGTTGTTGCTGACGGAATTCCGGGATATGACTATTTTCTACTGTTCGGAGCTATTTTAGGGTGTGGAATTATTTTAATTAAATTCAAAATAAAAAAGAAATAGAATTTCTATAAAAATAAGAAATAGTGCTATTTTTGTACTTTAAATCTATTTTTTTTCTTTTTAGAAATTAGATTAAGAATCAAACTTCGAGCTTTACCTAATCTTCCGAAGCTAAATCTAAAAATAAAATAGTGAGATACATATCAATAACCCTAATTTAACATAAAGAGGTTACAGAAAAGTATTGATAAATAAAAGAAAATCAGGGCTGTTATTCGGAATCTTAACTTTAGGAATGATATTTGGAATTTTCACTCTGATAATAGGACCAGTGAGCGCCAATTCATCATCTACTTTTGTAGTATCTCCTTCTGGAGAAGATGATACGACGAATATCAAAGAAGCATTCGATAATGCCATTGCCGAAGGTCCAGGAAGCACAGTTCAATTAACGTCGGGACAATTTTATATGAATGAAATTTTAGTTGAAGATTTCTACGGCAAATTTCAAGGGGCAGGTAAGGATCTTACTAAAATAGATGTCCTTAGGGGATTAGATCCTACCGCACCTGGAGTTGCAAGTCCTCTGGGTAGTCCTCATTTATTTACATTTTTAGAAGGAGATGTATATATCTCGGATTTAAGCTTTGATATTACACCTTATGAACCTGCTGAACCATGGGGACCACCTCCACCTGATGGTTGGTGGTATGATATATTATCACCTATCTTGATAACAGGAGAAATTAATTCTCACATTGAAAATATATTATTTACTGGTCATGCTGGAACAGCACTTTATGAACCTGGCCATCCACTTTATTCGGTAAGAAGTTATAATGTTAGAGCAGGAATCGTTTATGGAGGAGGGTTAATAACAACTGGAAAGCATCTTCTTACTAAATGCGACTTTGACTCAATATGGCTAGGTGTTACTGCATTCGGATTAATGGATTGCGATTTGACTATTAAATCAAATTCAATTAAAGATAATGCTATTGGAATAATTAATGCTGAATGCGATAATTCAAAAATTGAGATTTCTCAAAATGAGATTGAAACTACTTATTTCGGTGGCATCTGGATAATGCAACCTCCTCCAAGGGAATCCCCCTCGAAGTGGCTTATCACTCATAACACTATAAGAGTATTATCTCTTGACACTGATGGTATAGCTTTAATGGATTATTCACCCACCAAGTCACTCGAAGCGGTTATAACGAATAATAAAATTACTTTAGAGGATGTAAACTGGGGTGGAATTTGGACATACGGGTTGCAGGATGCTTTTATTTCTAATAACATTATTCGAGGTACAGGAGATTACGGTATTGTATGTGCTTTTGCTTATAATCATTTACTACTTGGTAATAATGTTCAAAATATAGATGCCTATTGGGCTCCTATTGTCTTACTTTATGCAAGCGAATGTGTAGTTGTTGGAGGTTCCACAAAGACGAATGTGTTTGATATTGCAGGTTCCAACAATATCATAGTCGGAAGGAATAATATGCAAGGTAATTCACCAGGTCCAGAAATCCAAGAAGCGATGGAGTACAAGAGAGAATTATTTCAATAACTGAGGGTTGAAATTTTTAAGCAAAATATAGAATTGGAGGTTATAATTTAGGAATTTGGCTTCTCGAATGACCAAACCTAAAGCACTCACCTCCATTCTATGTATTTTTTTTTCAATATTTAAAGTATACTACTCTAGATTTTAAACAAAGCTTTTTATAAATGAAAAGCTAATCATATGTTAAGAATAATATTCTGCAGACCTATTTTTTTATGAGTAGTTCTGGAAAGAAATTACGATTTAAAATTACATTAATTGGGGATGGAAGAGTAGGGAAGACTTCCCTCATTCAAAAGTTTACATTAGGTAATTTTGAAACTGATTATGTTGAGACTATTGGGGCTCAATTTTCAAAATTCGATAAGCGGATTGAAAAGGATCAGATACGTTTGATATTTTGGGATATCGCTGGACAACGAGATCTAGATTTTTTACGACCCTCATTTTATAGAGATAGTGATGCTGCGATAATTGTATACAGTCTGGAAGAGAATGATCTTGGTAGAAATAGCTTCAAGCATATTAAAAATTGGTATGAAGATATTCAGCGATTCTGCGGAGACATACCCACCGTTCTTTGGGCAAATAAGGAGGATCTAATTGATATAGATAAACTAGACCAAACTAAAATTCAAAATCAAGTGAATAAATACAATTTTATCGATTACTATACAACTTCAGCTAAAACCGGGCAAGGAGTTCATAAAGCATTTGGAGATATTATTGAAAAATTGTATCTCAAATCTCAGAGTATTTAAGTTAAATTGCAAATTATCAAATTGTTCCTCTTCTTAAGTAAAAATGATCGAAAACTTTAAAAAAACAAAAGTTGAGTAACTAAAGTATATTGGAATATCCAATTTTATAGAAAAAAAATATCAATTTTAACCATAATGAGGGTTGAAAATGAACCAAAACGTACCAAAATCTAAAAAGAAATCTCCTAAAAAAGTTTTTAAAGATCTAAAAAAACCAATTATAGGTGGAAGTTTAGTAGCTACTTTTGCAATTGTAGGAATTTTCGGTGGTGTTTTTTTGTGGTTAGGAGCAATTAGAGAAAGAAAAGACATACTTAAAACTAGTTATGAGGGGCTTTGGTATAATGACACACTTTGGGATGAATGGTGGGGTGGAATCGAAGCTGAAAGCTCCAGAATAGTTATATCCCAAATTGCAGAAGGGCTTTTTAAATATGACATCACGGAGGAGTATACCGATATAATTCCAAATCTAGCTTTGGGTGGAAATTGGAGTCCAGATGGTTTAAACCTTACATGTCAACTTAGAGAAAGTGTTAGATTCCATGATGGAACACCATTTAATGCAACCGGCGTGAAATGGGCATTTGATAGACTTCAAAATCTTTTAGATAATATGACCTACCCAGATATTTGGTACCATCTTGATGGAAAGCCGATTCTGAATAGAACTGAAATCATAGATATCTACATCATAAGGTTTATATTGAATAGACCTTTTGGTCCTTTCAAAGCATTGTTGTGTAGGATGGATTCATTCATCTTATCGCCTAGTACTGCTCCATTAAATGATTTTATTCGAGTAGACACTAACCTTATTGGAACTGGACCATTTAAATACAATTCCTCCACATATTCATATGACCCAATACTATTGAATTACTATACTGAAAACACTACATTAGTTGCTAATACTGAGTATTGGGATGGCCCCCCCAAACTTAAAAAAATAGTTTTTAAGTATTATGCACAACCTCAAGACCATATTAAAAGACTTGAAGATATGATATCCGGAAAAATTGACTATACATATCTTTGGCCATGGAACGCATATAATTACAGTGTTGACCCTAGGATTAAGATAATATGCTATAATACTCCCGATATATGGTTTATTTGGATGAAAAATAATTTAATAAATTCAACGATGAGGAAGGCAATTTCTTATGCTATTAATTATACTAAGATGCTAGTATATGAAGGATCTCGATGGGAGGGGGGAGTTATAAGAGTAAGATCACCTCTCTCAATAGGAATGCTTTACTCTAATTGGGAAGATTTTGATGTTCCATATTATAATCTATCGTTTGCTCGCCAAATTTTGAAAGATGTGAATTGGAATGAAACCGCGGGAACTTTAACGGCAAATGATAACATCACTGCCGGAAATGAATGGGAAAGTCTTGTTAATCATGGAACACCTCTCGCGATTTATAACTATACATATGTAGTTTCATCCACTATTATGAATTTTTATAAAGACTTACTTGTTGAAAATCTCAAACAAATCGGAGTTGAAATTAATCTAATTCCTGCAGTAGGAGGGCCAGGGGGTGATTTTTGGGATAAAATTATATGGTCACATTTCATACAACTTGGATGGGGACCAGATTTTAATGATCCTACTAGTAATATTAATCCTTTATTTTCAAATAAAGCAGATGGTTTTGAGAATTGGGGAAACGTAAATGATAGTTTAGTCCAGCAATGGATGGAAGAGGGATTAATAGAAAGTGATGAGACAGCGAGAGAACAATTATACTATGATATTCAAAAACGTTTAATTGAAAAAGTGTACCCCGTTATATGGACTTATTCACCATTATATTGCCAAGTTCATGGGCCAAACTTTAGAGGGATTGACTATAATCTCTGGCCTTATATACAATTATTTAAAGATGCCCATTTCTAACAAAATAAAATTAATAATTATTTTTTTTATAAATCTACTTCTTACTCACTCTTCAGATCCATATCATAGCCACCATATGTTTCCATAAGTGTTTTGCATGAGATATTATAGTTCCCAATAGCAGGATAATCATTAGAATAATAAAAATGACGGACTTGCCACCATTTATCTGTGTCAACATCATTATCATATTGGAAACCTTCGGTAGGACCCTGAGGAGCACGCCTATAAAATGTGAAATTCGCTCCTACATATGGTGTGTTATCAGTATAATACAGTGAAATATCTCCTAGTTTTGTAATAGCTGTGCCTGTAATATTAGCGCCCATTGCGATATTCTGAGTAATACTGATTAAAATATCAGATATATAAAGCCCTCCAGGATAAGTTGTAAGATTCCATGCACAATTTCGAGAGTATTCTACATTTATTAAATTCAATTCTAGATCTCCTGCTCCACTTTTTCCAGATATATTACCTCCAATATTACAAAAACTGAATTCCAATATTATCTTCCCTATCTCTGTATAAAGATCTATATTGTTAACAGTTATTCCCCCAAGCACTTGAAGATTATAGTCTCCTTCAACATTTATTTTACTATTAATATTGAATAAGATAATTGGATTGAGAGTTACAATTATCATAACATCATGTCTTATCCAAAAAGTATCGTTATAGCCACTATTTGGGATAAGCTCCATTGAAAAAGTAAACGAGTTGTTAATTTTTTCCCATTCGATGCTAAAATAATCAGTATGATCTTTTTCAGCAATGTTTTGACCAATCATGTCGATGACGACATTTATTCGCATATGATAATCAACTGGAGAATAAGTATAATGAATATCGACATCACCTATGTCTATTTTTAGATTTAAATCAACAACCTTGGAAGTATTGAATACTTCATCTATAGGAGGAGATCGATATCCAATATCATTATGAGGTGAATATCCAAAAGATATGAGGATTATAGGAATAGAAATAAGAATGCTAAATCCAGAAACAATCATTATTGAAATTGCTGTTATTTCTCTCCTCGCCATTATTAATCCTTTTTAGGCAATCTTTAGTTCTCTTAAATGCCAAATTTTTTTATATTGAAATCTCTTAAGTTAATATAATTTAACCGGCAATATTAATTAATTTTTCTTGGTGAAGTTAGATCATTATACTTATTGTTTTCAATCATCTAGAGCGATTTCTCTCAAGTCTAACAGCTTTTACACTCATTATTTGCGGTATTTTTTTCTTAAATAGAGGAAAAAAAAAAGACAATGACCATGAGAAATTTTTGATGTATGGTCTTGCAAGTTTATGGTTTAGCCTTGGAATTGTGAGATTTTTTTTATTCTTTAGTGATTACTTATTAGAAGGGACATATATTGGTGATATCGAAAGTATTTTTCTGGCGAACAATCTATTTCATATTATAATTTATTACTTCTACGAGTTTGCCTATTTTTATATATTTATCAATATAGTAGTATTATGTTTGATATTTGTTTGGTTTTCTATAAAGCTAAAAGCGGAATTTAAAGCAATTTCTTCTTTAATGGCAATAGGGCTTATCGTAATTTTAATAGGATGGACTTTTGAGGCAACAATATTAAAAGCATTGAATGTTTTTTTACCAGGAATTTCATCTTCTCTTATTTTTATTGGTATTCTAATAGCAACTTCACCATTATTAATTAATATAGAATTTTTTTATAGTAAATTTACTAACTGGATAATTATATCTCTAATTGCACTCATATTTACTTTTTTAAGTTTAACAACTTTTACGAATTTGCCCCTTAATATCTTGAGTCTAATACTAATCTTAATTTCAGCGGTGGTACTTATCTTTGTCATTATATACATAATACATCAAATGGTTAAGAGGATTAGATCTTCTGAACTTTCTTTAGGAGCGGAAAGAGGAGAACTTCAGGATTTTATGACTATAATTACTAAACCAATAAATATTGCGCAAGAAGATATTAACTTTTCCATTGAAAAAAAAAGGTGTATTGTGTGTAAAAGTAAAGTGTCACGATTAAATTATCTTTGTCCTAAATGCGAAGTTCTCTATTGTGTAAGATGCTCAAATGCGCTAAGAGATTTAGAAAATAGTTGTTGGGTATGCGAAACTCCTTTTGATGAAAAATTATTAAAAGAAAAGCAAGAAGACAAAAGTGATATTCAAGTTGTATAATATGTACATACTGCAAATTGATTTAGGAATTTTGATTCCATTTTTAATTTTTATTTTTTTATTAATCCCTTATACTATATTAACTTTTGTTGTAATATGGGTATATAGAGATGCTAAAAAGAATCAGATTAACGCGGCTGTTTGGGTTATAATCGTTTGGATAACTCCATTCTTTATTGGCTTTATTAAGTATATGTCATTCAGAAAAAGACAAGTATCCAATGATTAATGTGGATTTTTCAGCAAAATTGTCTATTAACAACAAAAATATTAATTTTTAAATGCGTTTAAATAATAATTAACACATAAAAAGAAATCTTGTGGGGAAGAAAAATTGAAAATTTCCGTCGAAGACTCCAGAACTGGAAGAATAATCAAATTAGATGTCAAAAATCATCACCAAATTGAAAGAATAATTGATATAATTGTAAAACATATGGGTATTATTAGTACAGAGCAACGTTCTTATACTTTAGTTTTAAATAATCAAGAATTACCCAATAAGATTACAATCGCGGATGTTATTCATAAGTACGGTTTAAAAGAAGATCAAAAATTAATTTTATGGACGAGGGTTATAGGTGGTCTATAAGACTATAACGCTTAATCATCCTCTATTATGATAATATCATCATCTTCTTTTTTTTCAGTATCAATATAATTTTCCTCAGAAGAATACTTTTCCTTAAGCTCCTCAATTGTTTGTTTTTTAAAGAATTTGGCTGCTTCAGTGCATTCAGGATAATCAAGAGGATCGTCAGGATTAGGATTTTCTATTAAAATTTTCAATGCCCTAATTGTTGTCACCAAGTCTGATAATCGAGACCACTTCTTTAAAATATTTAAACAAATATATCCCGTTCCTTGTCTACTTGAAAAAGTTAATTCAACAGGATGGATATTAGGATGAAAAATATTCGAAAGCCACGAAAAATCAATGCCACCTGGATAAGGAAATGAACGATTAATTTTTAGATATATCCGGTGAGCCCTTTTTGGTCCCAAATTACCATTTCGTTTGATAAATCCTAACGCTTTTATGTTTAATATTAAATCAACACCATTACGATCCATTTTAATTGAATTTTCTTCGAGAACATCTAACTTTTTTATATTATCTATCTCATTATTGATCCTATCTTTCCATATTTCATAAGGAAGTTCTGGCAAATCACTTCTCCTCTTATTTTACATTTTTAGTTTTTTTATAAGAACAAGTCCAACATTCTGGGTTCTTTAATTTATCAATGATCTCAAATTTATTTAAAAGTCCATTATAATTTAATTGTTTTCCTATTAATGGTTGGCCAATATTAGGATTCCATTTCTTATTTTCTTTAAAATAATCAATTCCTAATATGAACTTCAATACCTGTTGTGATTGTATTCCACCAACAATAGATGTGGTCGTTATAATAGCAGGGATTACTCCTATTGTTTCGCCATCTTCATTTTCAATTTCTTGTCCAGTGCAAGAGAACTTCTTCCACATCAAATCTAAATCCATATCAGAAACATTACATTGAAGACAAGCAGCTTCCCTTACTCCCGAGTAAACTGATTGAACTGTACCAAAGAACTCATCAATTCCTGCATCTACAAAGGGTTTTTCATAATAATACGCATAGTTATTCGCTTCTAACCTCGCTTCAATATTGTCTACACATGAACAAATAACATCAGAATTCTGATAAAGTGTTTTATCAATATTATTTAAATCTTCTTTAATAGTTGTTATCTCTACTTTCGGATTTAATTTTTCACAAGCAATTTTTACAACATCAACTTTATATTCTTTCTGCTCAGCATTTTCTACATTGAAAAGAATGCAGCGATTCAAGTTTGAAGGATTAATAAAATCATAGTCAATTAGGATAATTGTGCCTACACCAATTAATACTAGATTTTTGACAACTTCATTACCTATAGCTCCAGCCCCTATTACCATTATTGCTGAATCAGCAATTGTGTTTTGGTTCCATCCTTTTATACGTTTTTGACGATCAAATATATCTGAATCTATAGATTCTATCCCATATACTGTGAGATCTTTAAAATCGTCCTTTTTTTCTGACATATTTGGATTTAATTAACGTTTTTTAATACGGCATAACTTAATGGCTTATACCCTTTTTTTTCATTATTATCAATTGTAAAAAATTCAAACTCATTACGAACAGGATCAATGACAAGCGCAACTTGATATTCATTAGGAAAGAAATACTTTTGAGTTAATAAATCTGTAGAAGATAAAAAACATCCTAGATTTGGATGGGAATGCCACCACCCCACAATTCTCAAATTTTGATTATTTTTTTTCTTCTTAATTCTTTGAAATTTTTTCTGGTATAATCCCGCAGTACCCTCTATTTGAGATGTATAAGTTTTATCACTATATACTGCTCCGATTAGAAATATTGACTCCTCTATCATAGTATATATTCTTTCATTCCATTTTAAAATATTGCCTATTAGATATCCGAAAATTTCTTCTTTTGAATTTCTACAAAATAATTTAATACTTTCAATGGTTTCTTCATAGATATAAATTGGAAAAACAAAATTTTCTTGTAGTTTCATTTTCTTTTAAATCAGAGTTTATTCTTTAAATTTTTTATTTAACATTTCATTAATTATTGAATAGATATTTTCTTTGGCTTCCGGTATTATTGATGAGAAGCCAAATGTTCTCTCTCCGAAAAACTCTTCGATTTTATCTGGTTCAAAGGATATATTTTTCATGTCTTGAAAATTAGCGATAACAAAGAAATGTCCATTATTAACTTTTGGTTTTAATAATGAGAATAATCTCTTAGTACTTGTTAGATTTGTAGCACCAGAACTTGTAATCAAACAAATTATGTCTACAGATTCTAAGAGTTGTTGATATAATATTGTATGGTTTACCAGTTCTTCCAAGTCAATTTCACGTAAAACACATTCTTTAAATTTCACTTCATTTGATAAACTAATGGTTTTTTGGATGATTTCATTCATATCATCATCTAACTCAATTATTAACTCCCCCGGAAGCAAATCCATAATTGATGTCTTCCCTACTCCAGCTTCACCAACCAATAATATTTTTGGAGGAATATAAATATTTTCTTCTACAAATTCATCAAAACTTTCAAATTTGGCGACATCAGAATTCCAATTTATTAATTCATTTTCATATCTTCTTATGAACTCAATCATCATTAACTCTAATTTTTCTCTTATTTCTTCTTCTGGATCATTTATATCCGCAAGTAATATAAAAATACAATATTTTCTTTCATCGTAAGAATAAATAATATTAAAATTTCTAAAATTTAACGATCTTATTTCTCCTCCACCAATTTGCTGAGATATATTATGGATTGCTGTTAAAAATCCACTTACAAAATCGTCATCAATTTTATCATGACCAAAAAATGTCTTTGAATAGCAAAGAATCCCACCTGATAAAATTATTAATACTTTAGAAATCATCGGATATTTCGATTTTAAATCAATAAATAATTAATTTAATAATAGAGTGAGTGATTATTTAAAATAACCTCTTTGAGTAATGAAATCTTATTTAATCCCTATAAAAAGGGAGTTTAATTTTGAAAAAAGAAAAGGATAATTTAGAAGTTCAAGATTCACATCCTCGAATCCTAGAAATTGAAGACCAAGAAATTGAGGAAAAAAAGCCACCTGTTGACAAAATTGCTTACTATAAAATTATCAATGAGAATAAAGAGATCGAATCAGAGGAAAGTAAATAAAGGAAATTTTGATGAGGAGTTTTTAGTTATGTTTCAGTATCTTCCAATTCTGTAAGAAAAATGTCTGCAATCGTAATCCATTTCTTGTTGTCATTACTTTCTTTTCCCTTTCTAAGTAATTTAACTGCCAATTCCTTATTTCCCACTTCTTTATGACAAATTCCTAATTTTATATAAGTTTGGTGAATATACCAATCTTCAATTCCAAGTTCTAAGGCTTTTTGAAATTCTTTAATGGCTTTTTGGTATTCTTCAAAATACATCAAGATTTCTCCATATGTATCGTGATAAATGGCTTTATTTGGATTTCTTTTTATAATATCTCGAATAATTTCGTAGGATTCTTCTTTTCTGTTTATGTATTGTAACCAATATGCCTTGTAGACAAGTAGTTCAATATCATTGGGGCTTTTCTCTAGTAATTCACGAATTATCTCAAATCCTGCTTCAAATTCATTGTTTTTCTTTAAGAGAGATGCTTTTTTCATTTTAATATCCTTTTCATGTTTAGGAAATAAAGTTAACATTTCATCTAGATAATTGAATGCCTTATCAAATTCTGCATAGGAAATTAAAAGCTGAACTTTTGAATAATAAAAGTTGATTTTTTCTGGATTTGATTCTATTTTTTGATTAATTTCATCTAAAACTAGAGCAAATTGATTGTCTTTACTTTCTGATCTCTGTGTTTCAACTATAATTGAGATATTTTGCCATATTAGACCTTCTAATTTATCATAAGATTCTTTGAATTCTCTCTTAATCTCGGTTTTATAAGCCAAGTGATTAATGTAATCTGGTAAAAAAGACTTTAGTGTGTCTTTAAGATCTTTATCAAGTAAAAAGCTACATATTTCATCTGAAATCGAATCAATAATGACCTCAAGATCCAACTTTCTAGAAAACAACTTGTTTAGATAGGTATTCTCAGTTATATAGTCCTCTGTGATTGCTCTTATCATAGTTTCTAATCTTCCATTCTCCTGAAAATAGTAATGATTATCTGCCTGTGTGTCTAATTCGAAAAATTTTATTGGATATATATTGTTTTGAACAATTTCATCAATATAATAGGTTAACATATTCTCTTTAATCCCATATTTACTTGAAAATTCCTCAGGAGAAATATAATTTGGATATTGATTTGGATGATTTAATGAAAGAAAGTATAAAATTTTATGAAAATCTTCTTCATTTTTAAGCATGGGTTTAACTCTCTCATAATCTAACTTTAAAAAATTATTGAGAAACCTGAATTGAGTACGAGTATCATTTATATTATATTTCTCGAAAAAGTTTTTGGTCTTTTTTGCAATAGCTTCTATACGTTTGCTTTCTTCATTCAAAATCGTTTGACGATCCAAGTCATAGTTTTGCAGCATTCTTGAATATTCAATTTTTCCCAAATGAGTTATATTATATTTTTTAGTTTCTTGATCTTTTCTGATAAATCCATCTTTCATCATTAAATTCATTTCTTTGGACAAAGATGATTGATTTATAGAAAGGGGTTCTTCAAGAAAATCAGACCATTTACAATAATTATTATTATAAACCATCCACAAAATCCAATCTCCATAATTTCTTCCACTCCTTAATATTATTTCTGGAGGATAACTTAATCTCCGAGTCATTATATCTGCTTTAGACAGATCATGGAATCTTTTTTTTCCTTCTGATGTGATTTGATAATGCCCCTTGGATATTTTAGTAATATAACCTTCATTTCTTAATTCAATAAGATGACGCGATAAAGAAGATGAAGGTATTTCAAGTGGACTTTGAGCAAAATCTGACCATTCACATTCTTTGTTATTGTACAACATCCAAAGAATAATATGATCATAATTTTTTTTTTCTCCAAGCGGATGTTTTAAAAATCCTTCAGGAGGATAATTAATCGGCAGCAATTTCTTTAAAACCAACCTAAATTGATATTACATAAGAATAAGCAATAGTACTATTTATATTTATTTTGCGGTATTCCCATGATGAATCGGAACTACCGTGGTAGTACGATAATAAAAACTATATATGGTACTAACTCATCACTAAATATTGATCATCATTTAGATGATTGCCTTAAAATTTAGAAAAAAAGGTGAAAACATTGAAAAAATCAATAAGAACTCAATTAATTGTTTTAGTTTTTGTAGGAATTTGCTTCTTTAGCTTCATTCCTGCTGGATTAAGTTGGAGAGGACATAATAAAAAAGTGACGTTTCGCCCGATTACCGATTGGACCGATGTGAATCCATTTGCAATTGGACCAGAATGGTTGGTAGGATATACAGGTGGAGATTTCTGTGGAAATAATTATTGGATGTGGATAGATTCTTTAATGAGTCATTTCTGGTTTTTTAATTGGGATACATTTGAACCACTCACTGAATATATCTATGAATTTGATGGATATATTAAGGAGAAACTACTCAAGGATGGATCACTTGAATTTACCATCAAATTAATGGTTAAAGATTTGTATATGGAAATCATGGACGCAAAATATGATGAAAATGGGGATCCAATTTGGACAATGGACTACTTTGGTGATAATGGGCAATTCATTGCTTCCGGATATATAGATTATTACTTTGAATTCAAGTTCACACTTGCTGCTGAATTTGACGGATTTACAGGAACAATATTTCATCCGGCACTTTGGCCAATGGACTTTGATTATCCTGGAGGAATAAGAGAACAAGGATGCGAGCTTCCATCTGCGTATGCATTTTTGTATTTCCCTGAGGAATTAGGAATCCAAGTTAATTCTTTGAAATTTATTGCCTTCGGAAGTGGAGTAGTGTATGAACCTGGATGGTTCTATCCAGAGCCAGGTGAACCTTGGCCTGATCCTCCATTTCCCATAGAAGCGGGGACTACGGACATATTCTTTTGCTATAATGCTAAATTTGAACCAGGAGAAATGATTGACTGGCCATACGGACATTCCGGATTCAAAATTAATTATATAACACTTTACAACACCGAATATTACTAAAATATATTAAATTGGGAGAGAAATCAGTAAGGGTTGAATTTTAAATAAAATATAGATATAGCAGGCATAATTCTAAAAAAATATTCCTCTATTCTATATATCTTTTTTTTCTATTACGTTTCTTCGTCAGGTTTGATTAAATTTTTTTTATCTTCATCTATATTAATTTCATGCTCGATTTCATATTTTTTTGCTTCATCTACATCTTTTCTCATTAAAATTTCTCTGCGTGAATCAGCATATTTATTGGGTTTAAATTTTAAAACAGGTATACCAGTATAAATCCAGCCAGGTTCGAGAACTTGATTAAAAGTTGTGGTAGAAATCGCACCAACTATTGTCTCCTTACCAACTATAGTCCCTGGGACTATAGTCGTATGACCTCCAACCATTACATAATCATCAAATATCACTTTTTTGATTATTAAATACTTACCAATCACCATTGAAGACATTATGTTTGCTCCTTGCCCGACTAAATTCTTACGACCAAATTTTATAAATTCACCATCACACCAAGTATCATTAAGATGACTAGAAGTATCCATATCAATCCCAAACAATTTAAAGGCTAATACATCTAACCAAGTGAAAGGAGAATATCGCATAAACCATAAAACAATTTTCATTAATTCAGTTCTTAACATCCAAAATTCAAAATCTTTATCTCCTATCTCAGCTCTAAATACTCCTTCCTTAGGTTTATGTATTAGGTTAATGAGAATTAAGAATAACCAACTAAAGAGCATACAAGCAAAAATAAAAAAGTAAATTGAGCCAAAGATTGTAAGTGGGAGAAATATTAAAACCATCATCCAATCTCCTCCAGAAAGAAACCAATACCAGAAAATTGAAATTATTAATCCCGATAACCAAAAGATCGGTAGATATACTGCTAAAAATTTCAAGTTAACTCTGCTAATTGCAGAACTCGTAGCAAAATCAACTTCTAAATCTTCAGCAGTTAAGGAATCAATATCTATTTGTTTGTCCTCAGATTCTGTATTAATTCTGCTTTGTTTATCTGAGGTGATATCAGTAGATTCTTTAGCTTTTAATTTTTTTAACAATTCCTTGTCCATATATCCTTTAATGTTTTCATTTCTTTCAAAGTCTTTTGGAGATACACCCAAATAAGCCATTAATTTTTTTCTAAATATTCTTCTTAAAGGCATTCCCCAATAGTAATTAATTGTATTTGGCTTTCCAACAATGCTGTGTTTTGTCGCACATGCTAAAGGAAGCATAAATGAATTGTCAGCTATTTCTGAACCTGCACCTATCAAGTTTGTAGTAGCTCCAGTAACGTTATCACCAAATTTAATTTTAAAATATGAAATATTTCCAAAGATTCCTTCGACTACATGGGTTGCTAAGGCAGAATTCACCCCTAAATAACAATTATTTCCAATCTCAAGGAATTTATCATTAACAACCGATTCTTCTAATGTTGTACCTTTTCCTATTTTGCTTGTTCCAACAAAATTAAAAAACCAATTACTGAACCAAGGAAAAACTCCTTTATTAATCGCATTCTTTCCATATTTAAGAATAAAGCTTCTGATATGGTAGTAATTTGCTGTTTTACTACTAATATTTCTTGGAATTATTCCTTCTTTTGTGGGTGAGATTTTCTCAGTTATTGCCCAAATTATTTTAGTAGATAATCCTATTAGAAATAAATGAAGTAAATAACACCCAATTAGAACAAATGGCATTGAAAGAAAGGTGATTAAAGACTCAAATTGAATAAATATGAGGAAAAAATTTGCTATATCCAGGAAATAAGGAATAAATACTTGAAGGAAATACCAAAAAAAGAAAATACCAGGAAGTACCCATGAACTATAAAAAATGATGATAAAAAGAGAAATATATATATGATATTGAAGTTTAATCTCTTCCTTTACTACTTTGTTCTGGTCTTTTGAATTACTTTCTTCTAGGTTTTTACTCATTTTTCAACTAAATTTAGGGGGATCGTAATTTCCAAATCAATTTTTTCCATTAAATATTGAATCCATCATCCATATCTTCCCATTCTTCGGTAGCGGTATCAAATCTTTTCCTTTCTTCCTCTTTCTTTTCCTTCTTTAACTCACGACGATCCTTACGTTTCAGCTCATCATAGCGTCTTGTATATATCTCTTCATATTTTTCTCTTAAGGCTTCAACATCTTCAACATGACCGATCTTATCTTCTAAACCATCTTCAAAGAAATAATTCTTTTTAAATTTTTTAGCGGGAATGCCCGCATAAATAAATCCTTGTTCTAGTACCTGCCCAACAGTCGTCACTGAATTAGCTGCTAAAATGCAATTATGTCCTATATGAGTTCCTGGCATAACTATTGCATGTGAGCCAATTCGTACATCATCCTCTATGACAGTTTTTCTAATTATTAAAAGATTCCCTATTATTACAGCAGATTGTACAATAGCTCCTTGTCCTACTACTACATCTTTTCCAAATTCTAAAAATTCTGTATCTACCCATCCCTCAAATAAAGAATTGCTAATTTTTGTTTTAACTCCAAACATTTTAAAACAGATATTATCCATAATCCCAGGAAATGGAAATCTATGAGCAAGCCAGATTGGCCAACGTTTAATGGTATTTCTTAAGCTCCAATATCGATAATCTCGATCTTCTGGAATTCTTAAAAAAATTCCTTCTCGAGGTTTATGAATTGCATTTACACTAATTAAAAGAATTTTTGCAAAGAAAATTCCCGAGAATGTAATTGTTATATACATTAAAACACACAAAAGTGGAAGGAACGTGTAAAAATGGACAGGTCTAGTATAACTCCATAAAAATCGCCAATATACCCATAATTCTAAGAGTAAAGGTATGATACTAATCCATATCAAAAAGAAATAAAATATTAAATATCTCTTCTTTACCAAAACTGTCGGTGTAAAAGGACCAACCCTCATTGTGTTAGGAACACTCATTCTTCTTTTACCTCTTCTTCTATTTTAATATATTTTTTTTTATCTTCATCAATATTAACTTCATGTAATTCTTTATATTTTGTAGCATCATCTACATCTCTTTTAATAATAATATCTCTTCTTTCTTCAGCATACTTATTCTCTTTTAACGGTAAAGCGGGGATACCGAAAAAAATCCAACCAGGTTTAAAAAATTGATCATATGTGGTTGAACTGATAGCTCCGATGACAGATTCTTTTCCTATAATAGTTCCAGGAGCTATTGTAGTATGACCTCCAATCATTACGTAATCTTCAAATTTCACGTTCTTAATCAATAAGTATTTTCCCACGACCATTGATGACATAATTGTGGCACCCTGACCTATTAGATTCTTTCTACCAAACTTTATAAATTCAGCATCACACCAAGCATCATTTAAATGACTTGAAGAATCCATAGTAACCCCAAATAATTTCAAACCGACAAAATCTGTCCATGGAAATGGAGAATTTCTCATAAACCATAAAGCAATTTTCTTTATTCCAATTCTTAACATCCAAAATTCAAAATCTCTATTTCTTTTTTCAGCTTTAAAGACACCCTCTTTAGGTTTGTGGATTAAATTAATTAAAATTAGCAGCAATTTACTGAAAAGCAAACACGCTAAGATAAAAAAATAAATTGAACCAAAAATAGCAAATGGAAGAAAAATTAAAATTGCTAACCAATTCGATTCAAGTAGATACCAATACCAAAAAATGGCAACTATTAATCCTGCTAACCAAAAGATAGGAAAATAGACTATTAAAAATTTTGAGTTTACTCTACTTATTGCAGAACTGGTAGTAAAATCAATAGCTAAATCTTGTTTGGTATGATTAATAATATGAGTTTCTGCTTCTTCTTTTTGTTTAGAATTTGTTATTTTTTCAGTAAAAATATCGAGTTCATTATAACGTTTTTCTTTTAATTTTTTCAAAATTGATTTATCTGAATACCCTAAAACATTTTCATTCATCTCTAAATCTTTTGCACCTAACTCTAGATAATTTATTAATTTTTTTCTAAAGATCTTTCTCATTGGAATTCCAAAATAGTATGAGTTATTACCTTTTAATGTGCTATGTTTTGGAGTGGAAGCTAAGGGTAGTAAGAAACTATTATCATGAAGCTCAGTTCCTGGACCAATTTGACTCATAGCTGCAGCAGTTACATTTTTACCTACTTTAATTTCAAAGTAGGATATATTTCCAAAGATTCCCTGGATTAAATGGCTTGCCAGCGTTGAATTTACACCAATATAACAATTTTCATCAATATCTATAAATTTATCATTCCCTACTGATTCTTCTAACGTCGTACCTTTTCCAATTTTATTTGATCCTACGAAATTGAAAAACCAGTTACTCAACCATGGAAAAGATCCCTTAGTGAATGTATTTTTTCCATATTTAATCATAAAACCTCTTAAATGATAATAATTGACAGCTCTACTGCGAATATTTCGTGGAATTACTCCATTTCTTGAGGGTGAGATTTTTTCTGTTATTTTCCAACAGATTTTAGTGCTTAATCCTAAAAGAAACAAGCGTAGAAGGTAACATCCAATAATTACTAATGGCATTGAAAGAAGGGCTAATAATGAACTCAACTCAATAAAAATCATGAAAAAATTTGGAACATCTAATACGTATGTAATAAAGATTTGAAGAAAATATGCTGAAAAGCAAATTCCAGGAATTACCCATGAACTATAATATATTACAGCAAATATAAGGATGTATAAATGAAACTGAAGACTTACTTCTTCTTTTATAACTTTGTTATTATCAGGAGGATCATTTTCCTCAGAATCTTCAGTCATTTCTACCCATCATTTCAAGTTCAAAATTATTATACTATAAATTTTGTTTTATTAAAAAGCAATTGATAATTATTTACTTTAATAGATATTTTTTTTCCTTTTAAATTTATAAATTGTGCTTATAATAACAAAATCTCATGAGTAAGGTATGTGAAAATTGCGGAGAGTGTTGTTTAGAAACAGAAATGATATTATCTCTGCAAGACATTAATTTAATAATAAAATCTTATCCAGATGAAATTGAAAACCAAGATTTTGCATTAAAAAATAAGGATGGCAATTATCAGATCAAAAATGTTGATAACCACTGTATATTCTTGGATTTCCAAACAAAACAATGTAAAATATATGAATATCGCCCTCAAGGATGTAGGTTTTATCCGTTAATATACGATTTCGAAAAGAAAAACTGCATTATTGATGAAGATTGTCCTAGACCTCGGTTATTTTATCAAAACAAAAGGAACTTAAAGGAAACGTGTAAAAAATTAAAAGGTTTTATCAAGAATCAACTAAAAATTGATTTGGATTAAACAAGATCTTTTTTATCTTCTTCGATATTAATATCATGGTCAATCTCAAATTTCTTTTTTTCATCAACATCTCGTTTGGTTATTTTGTTACGACGTTGCTCCGCATATTTATTCCTCTTCAGTCTAACCACAGGCATACCAAAATATACCCATCCCGGTTCTAGGATTTGATTATAAACTGTATAGGAAATAGCACCAACTAAAGTGTCTTTTCCAACGATAGTCCCGGGCACGATTGTTGATTCACCCCCAATGAGAACATAATCTCCAAAAATAACTTTTTTAATAATTAAATACTTTCCAATCACCATAGAAGACATAATCGTTGCTCCTTGACCGATTAACACCTTTCGGCCGAAATGAATGAACTCTGTATCACACCAAGAATCATATAAAGCACTAGAAACACTCATTTTTATGCCAAACCATTTAAAGACGAGAATATCCATCCATGGGAGAGGCCAATTTCTTACTAACCATAATACTATTTTCTTTAATTCAGTACGAAGGCACCAGAATTCAAAATCACGATTTCCTTTTTCAGCTTTAAAAACACCTTCTTTTGGTTTGTGTATTAGGTTTATTAAAGTCAAAAATAATTTACTAAAGAATAAACACCCTACGATAAAGATAAACCACATAATAAATACCATCACAGGGAGAAAAAAGACATATAATATTCCGTTTATAGCATAAAAAGAGTATGTGTAAAATATTATGGCATCCAACATCCCTGAAAGCCAAAAAATTGGTATATATATAATAAGAAATTTTATATTAACTCGGCTTATAGCACTACTAGTAACAAAATCAATTGATAAATCCTTTTCAGCATCTTCATCTAAAACTTCATTAGCTAAATGAGTACTATCAGAAATATTTTCTTCTTCTGGTATTGGTTTTAAAGTATCGGGATCTATTTTTAAATAGTTTCTTATTTTTCTTTTTGATAATTTACTAAGAGGTCGAGCACCTCCTGAAAAATAATAATTATCACCCTTTATCATACTGTGTTTTGGAGTAGAAGCTATAGGAAGTAAATAAGAGTTATCTTTTATTTCGGTGCCTGGTGCAATTAGATTTTTTGCTGCTGCAGTAACATTATTACCTAGTTTAACTTTAAAGTATGTAATATTTCCAAATGTTCCATCAATCATATGACTGGAAAATGCTGAATTAACGCCAAGATAACAATTTTTCCCAATCTCTAAGAATTTATCATTCACAGGAGACTCCTCTATTGTAGTACCCTTCCCAATTGTGCTAACCTTCATGAAATTATAGAGCCAAGGAGATAACCATGGAAAGATTCCTTTAGAAAAAGCATTTTTAGGGTATTTTAAGATAAAAGACCTTATGTGGTAATAGTTTAATGTCTTACTTGGGAAGTTTCTAGGGATAACGCCTGGTTGAGTAGGAGACTTCTTTTCAGTTAATGCCCAAAACAAGCGAGCAACAAAACCAATTAGAAATAACCGAAGTAAATAACAACCTATAATAACTATAGGCATGGTTATTAATGATAAAAGAGGTTCTAAATTAATAAAAATTGATAAAAAATTTGTAGAATCCAAAAATGAGGGTATGAAAAAGAAAAAAAAATAAATCATAAAGAAAATAGCGGGAATCAAGTTTGAAATTAAATATATTGTAAATAATACAAAAAGATACCAAAAATATTGGAACTTAACGTCCTCCTTGACTACTTCTTCTTCTGAATCTTTTTCACTAACGACTTTTTCAGAATTTTCCATATCAATCCTTACAAATCGAAATCATTTATAATTTTTAAGTTTTAATTAAATAATGAAAATTAACGAGGAAAAATGTCCTAAATGGTAATTATTGTCTTAATATGGTCTCTACTTATCTTATAGGATTCAAATGCTTTATTTACATCATCTAAGGTGAATCTTTTTGAAATCAAGTCATTAACCTTAATTTCACCTGATTCTAAACCTTTAATGGCTTTATCAAATGGGCCACATCTACTAGTATATAATGTGAGTTCTCGTACTACAATATCTGTAAGATTTATAGGAGTTTCAACGCCATGTGTACTTTTCACATGAATTTTTCCGCGAGTTCTACAAGATTTAATAATGGTTTCTAATGCTTGGGGATTCCCAGTAGTATCAATAACTATATCAGAACCTAAATCATTAGTTAGTTTTTTAATTTCTTCTGGTATATCTTTACAATCTAATCTATTTATAAGATAACTAACTCCATATCCTTTAGCAATATCCAGTTTTTTATTTGAACCATCTACCGCGATTATTTTTAATCCTTTAGAAATTGCTACTTGAGTAATCAACAGTCCCAATTTACCAAGCCCAAATATTGCTATATATTTATCACTATTATCAATGGGCATCATCTCGAATGTTTGATAAGCCGCTGCTAAAGGTTCGATAAATGTCGCTTCTTCATAAGAAATTGAATCAGGAATTTCATGTAATAAATATGATTCCAAAGCGATATATTCAGCAAGAGCACCATCAATATCAATACCAATTGCCTTTCGAGAAATACATTGAGTAGGTAATCCTTGATTACAATAATAACAATTAAAATCAATATTGCTATTTATTTCAGAGGTTACTCGTTTATTTAACCATGAATCTTCAACATTATTTCCAAGTTCTACAACTTCTCCAACAAATTCATGACCTAGAATAATTGGGAGAGGAGTGGGTAAATCTCCGTTTCTAATTGCTAAATCTGTGCCACATATACCTATTGCTTTAACTCTAACTAAAACTTGAGAGTCCTTTATTTTTGGATCCGGTAAGTTTTTTATTTTGATGTATTTCCCATCATAAACAGCGGCTTTCATAATTCAATGAGTAATCTTAATTTTATAAATGTAAACATAAATTCTCAAATTAAAGTTAAGCGTTTACTTAAGCTATTTTATGTAAGATAGACCTTACCTACTTTAATTATCTTTAATCTAAAACTAGTAGAATATTAAAATAATTTTAACTGTGATTTTATGAAAAATTCAGTATTAACATGGGAAATTATTGGAATAATATTTATTACATTTCTGGGTTCATTTCTACACTTTTTGTTTGAGTTATCTGGATTTAATCCATTAGTCGGCGCATTTGCAGCGGTAAATGAAAGTGTTTGGGAACATTTAAAGCTAGGATTTTGGCCACTTATGCTATTTTCATTGATCGAATATCGATTTATTAGGAATGATACAAATAATTTTATAATCGCTAAAACTGTGGCGGCTTTTATAATTCCTATTGTAATTATTGTATTCTTTTACACATATACTTCAATTTTGGGAACAGATCTACTTTTCTTAGACATATTTAGTTTTGTCTTATCTATAGTAATAGCTCAAATAGTGAGTTATAAAATTTTAACTTTGGATAAAATTTCGAATACTTATTCAATAGTATCTTTGATGTCCTTGGTTATATTAGGGGTAATATTTATCTTTTTTACATACTTTCCGCCCTACTTTCCTTTATTTGAAGATCCAGTGACTAACTCTTACGGAATTATAATTCATTAAAATCTATAAAGCAATAATTAAAATCATTTACTTTTTTATTCTTTTACATATTTATAGATCCGAACTATAATTTACTGAGGTGTTCTGTATTACTTCATTTGATTTTGATAAAGAGGTACAAAAACACTTTAATAATTCATTTTCTGATATTAAAACTGTTAACTGGGAAAAATGGATTGATATATCAACAAATGAAGAATATTTGGAACTTTCATTAAAACTCTCAGGACTTTCATCTATTGATGATATCTTAGAAAGGATTCAAACAGAAAAAACTGACTCAAGGCAAATTTCTCTAAATTTAAATTCATTTTTAGATAGTTATAATGGTTCAAGTGCCCCAATACTATGTCACACCTCTGGAACGACCAATAGCGAAATCTCTGCGTTAAAATGGTTTCATATGGCAAAAAATCTAGTAAAGAGAAACTGGGCTCCAGGTATGCAAGCTATATTCGAATCAAGTGGCTTGAATACAAAAAATTCCGCAGTAATATTTGTTCCATCGAGAATTAGAACAGATGGGTTTCAATCCAACGATGGACAAGATTACATTTCATTATATTCTTCTGAGTTTTCGCAAAGAGTTATGCTTTCAATTATTAAACCACATTCTTATACTTTTTTTGAATACAAAAATTCAAAAAATTTAGACATTATATCTAAAATTTTAAGCTTAAATAAGATTTCCGTTATTTCTGCCCCTGCAATTACTATTTTAGGATGGGCAGATTTGCATAAATTTCAAATAGGAATAAAAAAATCTTTAGAAACTTTATCAAAAGAAAAAAGCTCTCTTCTCGATGAATTATTAATCATTATAGAAAAAGAGGGCATAGAACAAGGCTCTGAAATTATCCAATCAAAATTATCTGAAAAATTATCTAAATCCACTATAGTTTTTAGTATTAGTTCTTTATCAGAACAAAATTGGTCACTCATACGTAAATTTATGAAATGGGAAAAAGGAAAAGAAAAATTCACTAATCTCTATGTTGCATCAGAGATTGGACCTTTTGCTGCTAGTATCTCAAAAGGAGATTATGAAATCTCTCGTTTGAACAGAATGCATGTTTTTCCTTTAACCTTACCGGTTCTAGAATATAAAAATAAAATAAGTTTGATATCTGGAATCTCAGATCAAATTGGGAGACTTTATGTTTCAAGAATGGGAGAATCAAGTGAGTTAATCAATATTGATATCGGTGATATTATTACTATCAGAAAATCAGAAGGATTGCCTCAAATAGACGGAAATATCATAAGATCTAGCTTCCAGTTAAAATATAAAATTAAATTATCTGATAAAATTAGAAAACCAAAAAATTATAACATTTTAGCTGGTGATTTTTTCTCTCTCAATGATTTCAATATTATACAACCAAGAAATTTATTAAATTGTTTGAAATATATTTGTAAATTAGAATCTAACGCTTTGTTACTGAAACAAGAATCTAATCAATTTTGGGAATTGATCCTTCCATTAAATTTAGATACAAACTGCACCAATGAGGATGTAATTTTGAAAACCATTTCAAATTGCCCCACACAAAAGGAATTATCTCAAGCGATTGTTAATAAGATAGTTAAAATTAGATTTATTGAAGATGAACCCATTGATTTTTTAGCTACACGAGACGAAGTATTGAAAAAGGTTCGTGAAGGCCAAGTTCCCAAAGGTATATTAAAAAAGTGGCCTTTATATGTCATCCCTACACATTAAAGAGAAAAAGGGAATAGTAATTATTGACACGATGATAATAACCAAACAGTAATTTATTAATACTCTTGATTTTCCAAAATGTGATAAATATTTTGTAATTAAAACTAATATAAATCACCAAGATTTATTTGTTATTTGTTTAAATAATAAACTAAAACTAAAGGGAAAAAATATGAAAGATAAGTTTAATCTTGTTGGGACAAAAATAGTAGAATTTGAATTACCAAACTCCAGAGGTGAAACTATCAATATTAGAGACTTGGAAAATAAAAAAAATGTGATTCTTGTACTGTTTCGAGATATTAATTGACCTTTTTGTCGTTGGCATGCCGCTAGATTAAGAAGAGATCTTGAACAATTTGAAAAATTAGATGGATATTTGTATCCAATTTTAGTGGATAACGAAAAAAATGCTAAAAAAATGGAGCAGAAATATGCTCGAAAATACGCGGTCTTTTATGATGAATTAGAAAAAGTTGCTAAAATGTTAAAACAAGAAAAAAGATGGATAAAACTTGGTCGAATGCCTGGACTATTAGTAATTGATAAGAATGGTATCATTCAGTATGCGTATTATGGGAAAAACATGCATGATATACCAGAAAATAATGAAATTTTACAAGTTCTTGAAAAAATTAATAAAAATTAGTGATTTGGAAGGAATAAAATGATAAAAATGAGATTTTATTCTTTGAAGTTAGCCAAACTTTTCCAAATCCAATTTCTCTTTAAATTTAATATCAAAATTTTAATAGACACGAAAATTTAGGTTTTTTTAAATTGATTTTAACCCAATGGGATCTCTAACTTGTATAAATTTGTAAATTAGTTGATCCTTTGCTGTGAATCCATCCCAACCTTTAGTTTTTTCAAATCCATGTACAGATAAGAAATTTTTTGAATATTTCCTACTGGAAGATTTGATCATCTGATTAATAATTTTGTTCCTTAAAGTATCATCTTCAACCAATTCTAACTTACCCTGCATCGAAATAAAATAATAGCTACTAAGGTCTGCTTCAAACTTTTCTATAGAAACACATACATTAGAATTTTTCGTAAGTATTCTTTTCTTTTTTCCGTAATCAGTGAAATGAAAATATAAATTTCCTTCAAATAACACATATTGAAAGGGGGAAATATATGGATATTTATCATCAACAAACGCAATTCTACATAAATCTTGGGAATTAATTGCATCTTGTATTTCTTTCTCACTCATTTTCGGTAATTTAATAATACTCATTATTTACACCAATTTATCCTATTATTACTTTTAGAAAAATGTTTTAAACTTTTAAATTAGGTATGTTTTGAAATTTTCTATGTTTTCTAAGAGTATTCAAAGCAAATATCGCACTTCTTTCTTTATCTTTAATTTCAAGCATTACATCAAGATCATAATCTTTTATCATTTCAATAAATCCTTTAAAATGATTTATGTCAATTTTATCAGCATGTCTACATTTTCCCTTAGTTGGATGTTCTGAACTGTAATGGAATATTGGTAATCCATCTTTTTTCTTCCAAGTTTTTATAATTTTTTCAATTGCATCAATTAATGAATCTCCTGAATTTTTACATGAGTGATGGTATATATCCAGTATAACAGGAATCTCCGTATTTTTATGAACAAATAAACAATCATTAATATCATAACTTCTATCATCATTTTCAATTACATAACGATTCTTAATTGTTTCATCAAGTTTTTCATAATTCTTGATAAACCTATTTAGGCTTTCTTGCTTGTTACCGTAAACTCCTCCAATATGAGTCATTATTTTTGCACTAGAATCTAGTTTTAATAAATCTAAAACTTCAGTATGATATTGTAATTCCTTAATACTATTGTCTAAAACATTTGAATTTCTCGAGTTAAGTACAGTATATTGTCCAGGATGCATTGTTATTCGCATGTGAGATTCCTTAATAAAATTACCAATCTCTTCGAATTTGGATCCAAAGTAATTTTGCCAATTAAATTTCATTATAGGATGAGAAGCAAATGGTATTAAGTCAGAAGTTATTCTGAAAAATAATATCCTGTTTTCATAATTGAATTTAAGTATTCTTTCCAAGCAGTTTAAATTATTTTCAATCGTCTCGATTAATCTTTCTTCTGAATAATTTTTTAAACGAAAGGATCTACTGCTACTACAATTTAAGGTTAAATTTATGCAAGGATATCCAATTTTCATTGTTTTCAGTCATGTTATTTTTTAGATTTAGAAAAAAATAAGAAAATTATTATTTCATTTTATACCATGGACCACCATCCAACTCTTGAAAGAAATATTCCTGGTCATCTTTCTTATTTATCTTTTCTCCTGCTTCTTTCGCTAATTCAAAGTATTTTTCAAAATTCTTTTTGTTTTTTACCAAAGCTGATGCTCTAGCCATTGCTTCATAAGCAAATGCCAAATCAAAATCTTTAATATCATTGCTTTCTGTTAATTCTAAACATTTTTTTGCATGATATAACGCTGATTCTCCTCTTTCTAAGACAGAATAGACGCGTGAAATAATCCATTCACCCCTCTGAAGATTTACTGCTCCTCCTTTTCCTTCAGAAACTAAAATTCCCCAATGATATCTTGATGTGTGGGCTGTGTGAATCATATTTAGACTATCCTTATCGGTGCGATTTTTTTTATCAAGATAATCCCAAGTTTCGTTAAATGTACGTTTTGCTATTTTTTCGTGGAATTCAATATTTTCACTTTCGATTACTTCTGACATACTTTATCTTCACCTTTAGATGTATACATAATAATTCTTTCTTGAATTTTTTAATTAAACTTCTTAGAACTATAAAAATTTTTAAACTAAATATTAAAATGACAAAAGTAGAGGTTGAAATATTTTATGAATTATTAATTGGCTTTAAGGGATACTAAATACTAAAGGTTTAATTTTAAATCATTTGTTTTCAAAATAGAACTTTGGCTTTCTATCATTAAAAATATCATTAAATTCATTTAATCGTTTATCTCGCGCTCTTTGAATATCAATCTCAACTATATCAACATGTGGGTTATCACTAGGAGCAGATGATAATACCTCTCCGTTAAAAGAAGTTATTTGACTTTTCCCTGTAAATTTAAAGTGATCTGGACCTCGCTTTTCCTCTCCTATTCTATTAGAGGTTATTGCGAACACTTTATTTTCTAAACATCTAGTAATCATAGCATTTTGACAATAAGGAAGTACTAAATTAGCTGGATGAGCAATTATATCTGCTCCTAAAAGTGAAAGGGTACGAGCTGTTTCAGGGAAGATCCAATCAAAACAAATCATAATTCCTATTTTTACATCATTTATATTATATACCTTTAATGGTTTGTTTCCTGGAGAAAACCATAATTTTTCTTTATAATACAAATGTATTTTACGATAAGAGCCGAGGACTCCTTTATTTGAAACTATTAGTGCAGCATTGTATATTTCTTCCCCCTCCTTTTCTATAAAACCCCCAATGACTACAGAACCTGTTAATTGAGCAATGTTCATTAGAAATTGAGCGGTTTCACCCTCAAGATTCTCGGCCAAAGATAATGATTCCTCTTTAGAAACAAAAGTGTAGCCTGTTGCAAATAGCTC
Organism: Candidatus Hermodarchaeota archaeon; assembly: GCA_048885765.1. Taxonomy (GTDB): domain Archaea; phylum Asgardarchaeota; class Lokiarchaeia; order Sigyniarchaeales; family SOKP01; genus Loki-b32. The sequence goes on along the minus strand of JBHLLI010000009.1, from coordinate 21,166 downwards.
TGGTAGAACTATCAAATCTGCTTTCAGATTACCTAGTTTGTTTTCAATTTCTTTAAAATTATAACTTTTATCGCCAAAATTTGGAGAGGTTTGTATGTATCCAACTTTCATCTTTAATCAACTTAGAATTTTTAATCAAATTTTAGAATAAATTGTATTAATGATTATTAGTTTCTTTATCTTTGCGCATAGTATAGAAATCTTCGAATTTGTCACTTAATTCTATTTCCGCTTTCATTTGCTCTTGAATAATTTCTTCCAAACCATCTTCTAGAAACACATTTTCTTTAAATTTTTTAGCAGGTGCTCCTAAATATACAAAATTTTCTTCTAACTCTTGCCCTACTGTAGTCATCGAATGTCCTCCTAAAATAGAATTTTTTCTCATGTATGTGCCAGGCATGACAATACTCTGAGAGCCAATCACAACGTTATCTTCGATAACGGTTTTTTTTATGATAAATAAATTTCCCACTATTACAGCGGATTGAACCACAGAACCCTGACCTATAACTACATTCTTGCCGAATTCAATGAATTCAGTATCAACCCATCCTTCAAATAAAGAGTTAGAGTATTTTGTTCTAACACCAAACATCATAAAGCATATATTATTCATAAAAGGGAAAGGAAATTTGTGAGATATCCAAATTGGCCACTTTTTTATTGTATTTCTTAAACTCCAGTATCTGTAATCTTTATCAGATCGGTCTCTAATGAAAACACCCTCACGTGGTTTATGAATATGGTTAACAATTAAAAGCAAAATCTTAGCGAAAATAAGTGAAATTATGATTGATGTAAGATACATTATAAAAATTAAGAGTGGTAAAAAGAAATAAAAATGAACTAATTTCTCAATAATAAAAAGTTTCCAAAATAACCAAAATTCAAATTGAATTGAATAAATACTAATCCAGATTAAAAAAATATAGAAAATTAAATATCTTTTCTTAACTAAGATAAGACTGGTGTTTGGACCAACTTTTAAACTAGAAGGAACAGACATAAATCATTCTTCCTCCTTATCATTATTTAATAGATCTTTCATATCTTCATCAATATTTACTTCTTGTTGAACTTCATATTTAATTTCTTCATCTACATGCTTCCTATAAATAACATCTCTTCTTTGCTCCGCATACTTATTTGGTTTCAGTTTCCTCGCAAATTGTGGTCCTAAATAAATCCATCCGGGTTCTAATTCTTGGTTAGGGATTGTTGCAGAAAAGGCTCCAAGCACCGATTCATTACCTACTATTGTCCCTGGTGTCACATGGGATAATCCTCCTACAACAGTATGATCACCCAGAACAACTTTTTTAATTATTAGATATTTCCCAACAACCATCGAGCTCATTATCACAGCTCCTTGCCCTACTGTGACATTTCGACCAAACTCAATGAAACCTCCATCCATCCAGGCATCTTGAGAATGACTTGAAAAATCAACATGAATATTCATCCATCTAAATCCCCACATTGCAATCCAAGGTAATGGACCATTATTCATAAACCAGAACACTAATTTTTTTAATTCTACACGTAACCTCCAAAACTCATAATCTTGATCACCTTCTTCTGCTCTGAATACGCCTTCTTTAGGTTTATGAATCATATTGATGATTATAAGAAATGCTTTTGTAAACATGGCTATCCCAAAAACAAAAATGAAGTATAATACAAATAACCAGACTGGGAGAAGAAACATAGTAAGAATCCATCCATAGGAACCTAGTAAATCAACAACTCCTAAAGAAACATCAAAAAACACTGCAATTGCCATGTATCCGGAAATCCACAAAATAGGAATGTAAAATCCCAAAAATTTATAGCCAATTTTACTTATTGCGCTAGTTGTTACAAAATCGATTGTATAATCTACCGTCTTATCACTAGTCTTTTGCTCCGATGATTCCGTCATTTTTTTGAAGCCTCCCTCTTTTCTTTTTTGAATTCTTCTGCTCGCTTAAAATCTTTTTCAGTGATTTGAAGATAATCCATTACTTTTCTTTTGAAAATTTTCCTCAATGGAGTACCAAAATAGTAATTGTTTCCTTTTAAAATATTATATTTAGTTGCTCCTGTCATAGGTAACCACCATGAGTTATTACCACTATCCACACCTGGCCCGAAACAATTAAATCCTGCGGCAGTAACATTGTCTCTAATTTTAACTTTTGCGAAAGAAATATTACCAAAAACTCCCTCAACAGCATGAGAACTGATAGCTGGATTTGTTCCTAGATACGTATTTTCACCGACCTCAATAAACCTATCACCTGCTAATTGTTCTTCAATGATAGATCCCTTTCCTATTTTATTAGATCCAACAAAATTATACATCCATTTTAGCAACCAAGGGAAAGGACCTCGAGAAAACACATTTTTAGGATATTTTATTATAAAGCTTCGAAAATGATAATAATTAAGAGTTTTACTGGGTATGTTTCGAGGAATAATTCCTGATTTAGAAGGAGATTTCTTTTCTGAGTATCTCCAAAATCCACGAGTGACCAATGCTATAATGAATAAATGAATTAAATAACATACAATAATAACAATCGGAATTGTTAAAGATGCTATTAGCGAAGGTAAATTTGTAAAAAGTGAGATAAAATTCGGTTCTTCCAAGAAATAGGGAAGGTAAAATAGCATAATGTAAATCATGAAAAATATTCCAGGAATTAAAAAAGAACAAAAATAAATAAAATAGAAACAAGGCAACCAAATATGTAACTGTAAACTAATTTCTTCTTTGGTAATACCATTTTCGGTGTTATCCTCTTGTTCTGGTTGTGATAATCCCAATATTTTTCTCCTATAGATAAAATTATTCTGTTTTTGGTGAGTTTGTTGTACTTTTCTTTTGTATATACTCTTGACTATTTAAAAATTTTCAGATTAAAAACCATAGGATAAGTGGAAAAAGTTCAAAAATACATATTCTATTTATTTTTCTTTTTAGGAAACCATGGAAAAAAAGTGCTGGTTCTCTTCTTATACTCTGCATATTTATCGTCTCCTTCATAACGTTTGTCTAGTAACCTTATTCCTGATACTTTAATAATCAAGTATGTGATGAAAAGTGGGCCAATAAATGAAATAAATCCATAGGGAACAGCTAAAGCAATTATGAAGAGTCCCCACCATTGAGTTACTTCTCCAAAATAATTAGGATGTTGAGTATACCTCCAAAATCCTTTATCCATTACTTTTGCTTTATTATCTGGATTCCTCTTAAAGATATATAGTTGATAATCTCCAAAAGTTTCGAAAATAAATCCAATTAGCCATATGATGATACCAAGCCATAATGTGACGCCAGCGAAATCTATAAAACTAATCACTGGAGGATTTGTGCTGATATTTACAAACCATACAGGGAATGCAACAATAAAAATAACGAATCCTTGAAATAAATACACTCTAATTAACGATTTAAGAATAATATTTGTTTTCCATCTTTCTCTCATTTGCTTATATCGATAATCTTCAGGTTTCCCGCGATTCCTTATGAAAACATAAATCGCGAGCCTCATTGCCCATATAAACACTAATCCTGTTATAATTACCTGCCGAATATTTACACTGCTGTTTATAATGATATACAAAACTAAACTAATTAAAGCTATTATGAAATATGCTGGGCCATAAAAAATATCTATTAGACCATTATTTTTCTTGGCTGTCCCAACTATAAAAGCTACTAAGAGATAGAATAAGAGAAATAAAGCAGATATACCAATGATCAGAAGCATATTTGCTATGGTAGTCATATATAATTACTTACGATTTTAGATCAATTAAAAAAATTTGTATTTTAATACCCAAAAATCAATAATAGAATTCAATTTTTATATTTCAAAAAAAAATTGAAAGTAGCAAATTAGCATATTAAAACATTCTTGGAGTCATTTTTTACTATACTTTTTACTACTTTTATATATTTATTAATTATTTCTTTTGATTTAATTTACCAAATATTTATGGAAGAATAACTAAAGGATACTCATAGATCCATACTGCACCAGGAGGTGAAAAGATACCCCAATAATCAACAACAGGTCTCCAATGATTTAAGCCATCACCTTGGTAAGGTCGCCTTACCCACATTTCCCATCTTAAAATGTATTCTCCTCCTACTGTAAAATATCCAGGTCCAAAGACGTGATACCACATTGAGATTCTTGCAACGATTTCTTTATTCTCTTTAGGAACTGGGACTTCATATCTTTGTAAAGGAATTTCCTCATCATTAATAAACAGTTTATATTGGTATGGCCATTTAGGGAACCAATCATTTTCAATTTCTTCCCACCATGCTGCCCAACCTATTCTAAAATAGAGATCTTCTGAAGTGCTATATTCCCAATATCCATATATATACTCACCCGTTTCCCAATCCCAATATCCAAACCAAAAAGGCAATAAAAGATTATTATACCCAGGGCGGTCTTCAAAGTGACCAGGAGGACCTGCCATAGCTGCGGGAACTAAACTGAATGCTAAGATACCTACTGTTGCACCTAAAATACTCATTTTCAAAATATTTTTTTTATTCATACGATTTCATCCCTTTTTTTACATTTTTTTGAGAAATTGATCAATAATGATCATTGATAACTGAGATTTTTCCTTTCTCTTATGCCTCATTGGAATTAATGATCAAAATTGACAAAAAGTAAATAAGATACAGATTTATATAAATCTATTGCCGGTAAATTTAAAATGGATAGTTAAAACTACCAGCAAAAATTAATAATTCTAATCTGGATTTTTGTTTAAATGTGTTCAATTATTATATATATTAGAAAGATACCGACATAATATCGACGTAAATTAAAGAAGGATTTTTCTAATAAAACCATAAAGAATAAATTTACAGATTTGTGTATAATCCATAGATTTATCAAACCATAAATAATCAAACATTAGAGAGATCAATCAATAGCTTAATAGAAATTAAACATTAATTTTAAATTAAAAGAAATCATAAGTTTATAGGACGGTTAAGGCAATAAAAAATAGTAAATTATCAGATTAACCGATAAAATTATAATAATAATAAAAGACATAAGATTAGATGAACAAAATGCCTAATAATTCCTTCTCGTTAACAGATTTGTATCCGAAATATGTTATTAATTCAAAGGGAGAAAAGAAGAAATTCGATGAGAATAGTATAGCAAAGATATTAAACAAAGAAACTGGGCTGGATATGCATATTTCGGAAAAAATCGCTGAAGATACGATTAGAAAAATAATTGGTCTTGGCGTCAAAGAGATTACCACTAACTATATCAGAGAATTAGTATGTGTTGAATTAACTCAAAGAGGATTGAATAAGTACAGAAATCTCTTTGCCAGAGCGATTAATTTAGAAAATATATCATTTAAACTAGATGAAGAGTTCCTTAACGATTATAAAGGGAAACAACCAGATTGGGGCCCTCTCGGTTATATCACTTATAAGCGAACATATGCTAGAATAATTGAGAAAGAAGAGAGAAAGGAAGAATTTTGGGAAACCATTCAAAGAGTGGTTGAGGGTTGTTATTCTGTCCAAAAAGAACATTGTATAAAATTAAGTTTGCCATGGGATGATGAGAAATCTCAAAATTCTGCTCAAATAATGTTTGAAAAAATTTGGAATTTCAAATTTTTACCTCCTGGACGAGGGCTGTGGATGATGGGAACTGAATTTATTGCTCGACATGGCTCCATGTCTCTTAATAATTGTGGTTTTGCTTCTACGGAAGATATTAGTCTAAAACATTCCAAAGCGTTTGAATTCGTAATGGATGCCTTAATGCTTGGTGTAGGGGTAGGTTTTGATACTAAAGGGGCTGAAAAGATTACTATAAAAAAACCTAAAGAAGGTACATTCGAATTTGAAATCCCAGATAGCAGGGAAGGATGGGTAGAATCTCTTAAGCTAACGTTAGAGGCATATTTTCTAGGAAAACAAGTTCCTACTTATGATTTTAGTTTAATTAGACCTGCTGGTGAGCCAATAAGAGGGTTTGGAGGAGTTGCCAGTGGACCAGGACCTTTAAACGAAATGCTAGAAGATATTCAAAAAATATTAGAATCAAGAATAGGACAAAAAATAACTTCTGTTGATATAGTAGATATTATGAACCACATAGGGAAGTGTGTAGTTGCTGGAAATGTCCGTAGGAGTGCAGAAATCGCTTTAGGCGACCCTGCGGATCTTGACTTTGTAACATGTAAACAAGATGAGAAAGCATTATACTCCCATAGATGGGCAAGTAATAACTCTGTGTTCGCGGTTAAAGGTTTAGATTATTCATTTATAGCAAATCAAATAGCTGTGAATGGAGAGCCTGGAATTTTTTGGCTCGAAAATGCTCGAAGTTTTGGTAGGATGGGTGATCCCCCAAACTTTAAAGACAGTAAGGCAGCTGGAGTAAATCCATGTGGGGAGCAGACCCTTGAATCCTTTGAATTATGCTGTCTTGTAGAAACTTTTCCTTCAAGACATGAAAGTTACGAAGAGTATCAAGATACATTAAAATATGCATATTTGTATTCTAAGTCGGTCACTCTTGTCAATACACATTGGCAGGAGACTAACGCAGTCATGTTAAAGAATCGCCGAATGGGCATATCACAGACGGGCATTATTGAAGCGTTTGTAAGACATGGCAGACGACGTATGTTAGAATGGTGCAGTCGGGCTTATAATTATTTACAAGAATTAGATGAACAATATTCTGGTTGGTTATGTATTCCACGTTCAATAAAAATAACCACAGTAAAACCTAGTGGAACTGTTAGTCTTCTTCCTGGAGTACCCCCTGGAATTCATTATCCACACTCAGAATATTATATAAGGAGAATTCGTCTCTCTAAAAATTCTGATCTTATTGATCATATTAAAAACGCGGGTTATAAAATTGAGGATGACTTGTATTCACCTAATACAGTTGTAGCGGAATTTCCGATTCATGAAAAATATTTTGATCGTTCTAAGAATGAAGTATCCATCTGGGAACAGGCTGAAAATGCTGCTGCATATCAAAAATATTGGTCTGATAACCAAGTATCAATAACTATTACATTTAAAGAAGAAGAAGCAGATCAAATTAAACATGTTCTCGAATGTTATGAAGATAAGCTGAAGAGCGTGAGTTTCTTACCAATAAAGGAGCATGGATATAAACAGGCTCCTTATGAAGAAATTACAAAAGAGCAATTTGAAGAAATGGTCTCTAAATTAAACCCATTTAATCTTGATAAAACTAAAGACAGGGCAATTGGAGAAAAGTTCTGTGATACAGACCGATGCGAAGTTCGATTTTAATTTGTTTAATCTATTTTTTACTTATTCTCAAAAATCTTAAATATAAGAATTTGTAATTGATTTTATAATGTAGTTATAGTTTTACGTAAAAAATATTAATAATCCAAATGAAAATAAATTTAACAATAAAAATTTAAGAAAAATACCTAATAGATGTGATATTATGTCAGAAGAAGAAGAATTACCACCAGAAGCGATTGAGGAAATTGAAAAGGCTGCTGAAAAAGCCTCAAAAAAGACTCGGGAAAGTTCTAGAACTCAACCAGCAAAGAAGAAAGTCAAAAAATCATCAGCTAAAGCTGCTGAAACCCCTGAAGCTGCCCCAAAACCAAGTCGAAGGGTTCATAAAAAGATAAAAGTAAATTTTTGGCGTACAAGGCTACACGATGAAGAATTAGGGGTCCACCAACAGCTTAAATATCAAGCTAAAACTCGTTGGTTTAGCAAGAATTTTGATATTGAAGGAGTCGTAGAAGAAGATGGAGAAAAGAAATATATTATAGGATTTAGTAAAGATGATTGGGAAGAAAAACCTCTTGAAGAAAAAAGGTTAACACTCCGTGTATTTACGATTTTGGAAGAAAAAGTAACAGATGCAAAAACAGCAAAGGGTGGTAATTTCAAAGGTGGTTTTGAACTAAGCGTATCCCATTCACTAATCCAGAGCTATGAAATTAAACATCCAGCTCCAGTATACATAATGCAAATCCCTAGAACAATATATTTAGTAAGAGTTGTTAGAGGTTGGAGATTAGTAGGAACATATTGGTCGTGGCCATTGTTACCAGAACAAAAAGATGATAAACTCCAAGTTGTTCGAGCTAAAGGAATTGTTGGCCCCGGAAGAAATTATTGGGTTTATATCGGTGATCAAAAAATAGCTCGAGTTGACGGGCAAGTAGTCCAAAAAAACTTTGAAATTGAAATCTATGATGCAACTTATGCAAAAGATAAAATGTTTATAATGCAGATGATCTTATTCGGTAGTATGTGTAATTTTATGAGAATTACTGAGAAAATGATTAAACAACTCTATAAAAAGATGAAGAAAACAGCAACAACCGAGTATAAAATTCCTAGAAATGAATTAACTTTATTCCGTAATCCAAGAATGATGAGAAGATAAAATTCTACTTGTTAAAATAATCTTTTTTTAATTTTTTTTTTTAAAAATTCAATAATTTTTAAGTATAATTTCAAATTGTTTAAAAAAAAAGATTAATAAAAAAAAATTTACTTATAGTTAGCCAGATATTTCTTTCTTTTTCCACTCAATATAGCCTCTTGTTTCTTTTCCTCGGTGAATTGCTTTCTTTCCCGTTTCTTTTTTATAGATTGACTGAAGTGTTCTTTCATCCATTTCTTTCAATGCTTCTTTCTTAATACGTTCTTCAACTTCCATTTCATCTTCAATTGTCTTTACATGTTTGAGTACCCAGAATACACCATGATTCCATAATACAAATCCTAACGTAATTATTCCTATAATCAGAAAAATCATAGCTCCTACCCATAATATCCATAATCCAACTCCAAAATTCGCTACCATATCTGTCCATATAGTCCATAGTACATTCCAAAAGGTATAAGGAAGGAATCCGATCAGAAGAGCAAGTAAAGTGACATATAAACTAGCCAATGCAGTACCTACAAGTAATCTTAGAGTTGAATAATCTTCCCATTTCTTTGCCAATCGACGGTCTTTGAATAAAGTATGACATAGTCTTACCATTCCACCTCTGAATAGAGTATAGAATAAAACTAATAGAAACAAGTGACCTGTAATTATTCCCGCTATTATCGCGATCTGAAATCCAAGATGGAGATTTAGAAAAGCTTGCCATGCAGTGCCTGGAATTACAAGCGTAATAATTGTAAACCATATTCCAAGCACAATAACTGCGGTACCAACAATAAGACCATAATAAATAAATTTAGCAATTCTGAGGTCCCAAGTGGAATATAAATCTAACGGATCCGGCTCCCTATCCGGAGCCTTACGACCTGCACGCGGCATTATTATCTCAATTTATTATTTTTTTAAAATTAAATTTAGATTAGGTTTTCGAAATCTATATTTTAATAATTAGTTTTACTATTATTTATTTTTATTAGTAATTTGATAAGCAAAAGATTATTTTTTAATAGTTTTTTGATAATTTATTTTTTTAATGGAGCTTGACAAAACGGGCAATTAGCATATTTATCATCAAGAGTTTCTCCGCAATAAGGGCATACTGATTTTATATCTTCTTTATCTTCTTCCTTTTTTCTTTTTATAGTCTCAGTTTTCTTTGTTGGTGCTTCTTCTACCTCAGGTTCTTCTTCCATTAGACCTGCTTTATCTAAAACTCTTTCTTTAGGTGTCATATCTTCACGTTTCTTTTTTGGTTTAATAAAGGGTTTGCTAGAATATTCTAATTTTGTGAAACACGTAGGACAATAGACTTTTGGTCTATTTGACAGGTAAAATCCATAAGCAATAGCGGCAATCCCTAATGTACCTATAATTATCATTCCCCAAAGGAGTTTTTGCATTGTAGTTAAAGGTTTTCTTTTTGAAGTTTCAACTTCTTGTTTACACACTTTACAATAGGCAAATTTAATTTTCTTGCTCATATTAACCAATTTTCAAATAATTAAGTTGTATATTTTTTATAATAGATTATTTTAATAAAAAAACGTTTTTAATACCTAATAATCAAGTTCTTTTTATAAATTATTATATTCTTTAAAAATGGGCAAACGTGCAAGAAAATTCCTTTTATATTGAAACTTATGGATGTGCCTCCAATAAAGCAGATTCAAATATTATAATAAATACGTTAGTAAATGCAAATTATACTCAAGTCTCGTTAGAAAATGCCCAATTCATCATCATTAATACTTGTGGTGTAAAAGAGCAAACTGAAAATAAGATTAAAGCACGTTTAGAGACTTTACATAAGAATTTTCAAAATATTCCCGGTAAACATATCATAATCGCAGGATGTTTACCTTATATTGCCCCCAATTATATCGAAGCTATAAAAAAAATTATTCCATCATTTTCAGCAGTTATTGATTTGAATAACATAGTAGATCTACCGGAAATCTTTCAAGAAATTAAAAATGGAAACAAAAGTATTATAGTTAAATCAGATAAGGTAATTAATAAAGCAAATCTTCTAATTAAGCATTCACCAGGAAAAATAACAGGAGTCATTCCGATCTCAGAGGGATGTCTGGGGTCTTGTACGTATTGTTGTGTAAAAAATGCGCGAGGAAAATTAACCTGTTATGAACCGACTAGTATAGTAAAGAATATTGAAAATCAATTACAACAAGGGATAAAACAAATATATTTAACTTCTCAAGATTGTAGTACATATGAATATAATGGAACTAATCTAGAAGATCTAATAAGAAATATAACCTCCTTAAAATATAAATTCTTTTTAAGAATAGGCATGATTAATCCTAGCTTCTTGATTAATAACTCAGATCAATTAATATCAATTTTTAAATTATCTAAAATCTACAAATTTCTACATATTCCAATTCAATCCGGTAGTAATAAAATTTTAAAAAAAATGGAAAGAACATACTTAATCTCCGATATTATTGACAAAATTGAGCTATTAAGGACAGAGTTTCCAAACTTGACAATTTCAACTGATATTATCTGTGGATTTCCTGGTGAAACTGAATATGATTTTCATAGGACAATTAATTTTATAAAATGGCTAAAACCTGAAATTTTAAACGTATCAAAGTTCACTCCACGTCCTGGAACTAAAGCAAAAGAAATGAGGCAGCTTAATAGTAGAATAATAAAAGAGAGATCTATAAGATTATCACGAATCTTCCATAATAGCTTAAAAAATATAAATAAACAATGGAATGGATGGAAAGGAGAAGTTTTAATTTTACATGAAGGAACAGAGCGTAATCAAGCATTTGGGAGGAATTTTGCTTATAAAAATGTGTTTATTGATGATTATAACGGTGGTTATGGCACATTTATTAAAGTTAGAATAAAAAAAGTTGAGGGATTTAATCTCTTCGGAACTAGGATATAATATTACTTATTAAAAAAAAATTAGATAAATATTATGAGAGTTTTAGAGTCAAATTTCATAAATTCTTCTTGGGCTCAGTATTACAGTCAGTCCTACTAGTAAAAATACCGCAAAGAAAATTAAGCAAAGAGTTATTGTATTAATATCCCAATATCCAATAGGTAAGGATACTGTGATAATGTAACTTAGAGAATATGCTATACCTAAATAGGGAATGGGAAAGAAGGTTATTATGATACCGATAATAGCAAGAATTGGAAAGATGAACTTTTTACGATTACTTAATTTCAATCTTTTTATCTCCCTATGTTTTTTTATATACCAATTAATTCGTATATAATATTGTATACAATAAATGAAAATAAATATCAAAATAGACAATATACCCAGGATAAAGCCAATATACTCCCAAGTATATGGGTCGGGAGGATAAAAAGGAGGAATAAACGCAGGATCCATAAAAATCCAACTTATCCCCATTACCAATGGAAAAACTAGTAGAATACTTTGTACTATCCCAACGCTTGATAAAATTCTGTTTCCAATACTTAAAAAACGCGGTATCACTTTTTCATTGTCAGATTCGTGTTTTATACCAAGATTTCTAATAAAATATAAACCAATAAAGAAAATAAATATTCCAAGCAGAAAGAATAAAACGCAAAATACCAAAGGATTCAAGAAGAGTTCAGCAATCTCGGGTGCCGAAAAATAAAAATGATTATTTAATATCAATAAAGAGATAAAGTAACCAAACACATATGATGCTATCAATGCCCCAATAAAATTACCTGTTTTAAAAATAATCCTGAACCTTTTAATATTCTTTTTAAACACTCTTTCTTTGAGATTCTCAAAAGAGGTGTCTGTTGGACTTAGTCGATTATAAATTAAACTCCCTATTAAGATCCCTAAACCTATAATAAAAATATTCAGAGTTAACAAAAATGAACTCGAAACCCATGTTAGATGAGGGAGAGTATCTGGGATATTTAGTTCGAGTATTGCAAGAATTGATAAAAGAACTCCAGAATATATACTAATAAACAATCCAGATATAATGAATAATCTAACTAAAATTGATTTATGATTTACATTAATACTCATTGTTTTGACCCTCTATATTTCAAATTAAAAGGTTTTGTTCTTTTATATTGATTACCATATTTAAAAGTATGCATCATCGATAGTAGATTTAAATGAACTCTTAGACAATAAACAAAATTTATGCGTAAGGCTAGTAAATTCCTTAAGGATTAAATCCTAGACTAATCGCAATTGAACGAGCCTCGTTTGCTTCAGGTAACCTTCCGAGTCGAAAAAGGATAAGTGATTTATTAAACCATGCGCCCCCATCTTTTGGATCTAACCTTAAACATTCTTCAATACTATGTAATGCTTCATCAAATCGTCCCATTTCGTAAAGACAACCTGCTTTCATAAACCATGCTTTATCAAATGCAGGAGCTATTTTTGTTGCCTCGTTAAAATTGAAAAAAGCTTCCTGAAATCTCCTTGTATTCATTAAATCCAAGCCAGAATTATATAAATCAACTAATTTTTGTTTCACTAATTCAATATTTTGGGTTGAAGGTTGTGTTCCTTTTTTAAGTCGTCTCAAAACAATTTCTTTATGTTGTTGAGCGGGTCCAAAATTTGGATCAATTTTTAAAGCTTTATTTAGACATTTTAATGCTTCCTTATTTCTACCCATATTAGCTAAAGTAGCACCTTTATTAGCTAAGGCTAGTACACTTTTAGAATTTGTTTTCAATGCCTTATTGAAACAATCAAGTGCTTCTTCGTGTCGTTTAAGGACATTTAATGTATTTCCTTTATTTGCTAAGGTCATTTCATCTTTTGGGTTAATATTTAAAGCCCTATCAAAATATTGTAAAGCTTCTTCATTTTTGTTTTGAGCAGCATAGGTTAATGCTATATTCATATACGCCGTGTCAAATAATGGGTCGATTCTTGCTACTTCTTTATAACATGTTTGAGCTTCCTCAAAGCGATTCATTGCAAAACTAGCACTTCCTTTATGAAACCAACTTAACATATGGTTATTATCTATTTTTATAGCTTCATCAAAACACTTTATAGCTTCATCAAATTGCCCTTTATCAAAAAAATGATTACCTTGATTAAACCATTCTGTGACATTCATATTATCACCTCGTTTTTGAAATTGCAAGATTCAATATATCCAATTTATGATATAAATATTTATATTAGATTTTTAAATACTAGACAATTAGAATAAAAAGCACTATAGTATAGGTTCTGTTGTTTAATACATTAGTTTTTATAATATATTAAATTGTATTCTCTAATCTAGAAGAAATATATCAAATTTGACTAGATTAACTATTTTCTTTAAAAAATTTTCTATTTGAATATAGTAAGTTATCTAATCATTCTTTATATTATATTCATAAGGAAATTTATTAGCTTTTTTGAAATATTTATTAGCTTTTTTATACTTTTTTAACTCATAGAGAGCAGTTCCTTTATTATAATTAGCATTGAAATTATTTGGATTTATATTGAGAGCTTTATCAAAAGAGATTAAAGCATCTTTAATTTTCCGTAATCGCAATAAACTTATTCCTTTATAAGCCCAAGCATCGTCATTATTGCGGTCTATATTAATAGCTTCTTCAAGACATTTAATTCCTCCTTCAAAATCTCCCATCTGAGAAAGAATTAATCCTTTATAGGTCCAAGCTTTACTATTTATCGGATTAATCGATATAGCTTTATTAAAACAAGAAAGGGGTTCTTCAAATCTTCCCATTTTTATTAAATTTACACCTTTATTAACCAATGCATCAATTAATTCAGGATCAAGACCTAATGCTTCATTATACATAACTATACTTTCTTCTAATCTCTCAAGATTGGTAAAAATATCCCCTTTAACTTTAAGAGCATTAGCATCATTAAAATCTATTGATAACCCTTTATCAAAGCATTCTTTTGCTTCTTCAAAACGCTGCAAATTAGCTAGCGCAATCCCTTTATTAAAATAAGCAGAAACGTTAAATCTTTCTATTTTTAAAACTTGATCAAAACAATTAATTGCTTCATCATGATTTTTAAGTTCAGAATAAACTAATCCAAGTTCGAACCATGCTTTAGGATTTTTAGGGTTTAATTTTAATACTTCTTCATAACAAAATGCTGATTCTTTAAATTTTTTAAGCATAAACAAAGCATTTCCTTTACAAGACAAAATTCTAATATTAAAATTGTCAATTTTCAAAATTTGATTGAAGTAACTAATCGCTTTCTCATATTCATGTAAATCCATTGACTCTATAGCTAATTTATAGAGTAAATCTTGATTCGTTAAATCATTAATGATGTTATATTCACCACATTTCATTGAATTTCGATTAGGGTAATTAATAATTGTCTATCATTTATCCAATAATTCCTTAGCTACTGTTTGACATTTAATTGCTTCATCATGTCTTCCTAATTCTTTCAAAGCTAATCCTTTGTTTTGCCATAAACCTGGTGATTTTGGACTGAGTTTTATTGCTTCTTCAAAACATCTTAAAGCCTGAATGTGATCATTTATTTTTGCATAAATTACTCCTCGCTCATTCCACACATTGTAATTATAAGGATCGAGTTTAATAATTCTATCATAAAGCTCTCCCGCTTCGAAGTCAATTCCCAGTTCCAAAAGTAAATTTGCTTTCCTAATTATTGCATCATAAAAATCAGGATAAAACTCCAATGCTTTATCATAACAATTAATTGCTTCTCCCTTTTTCCCTGAAGTATATAATGAATTTCCTATATTAACCCAGTTTTTAGCATCTTCTCTTTTCTTCTCAAATTCTGATAGATCGTTTTTATTACTTTTTTCTTGAATTTTTTCAAGTGCATATGCTTTGTTTTGTATTGCTTCCTTTAGAGTAGGATCGATTTCTAATGATCTATTAAAACATTCTAAAGCATCATATAATTTACCATGCTGTCCATATAATACTCCTTTACGATTCCAAGCTAAAGCAAACCTTGGATTGATTTTTAGAGCTTCTTCATAACATTTCAAGGCTTCTTCGAAATTTCCTTGGGAAGCATATTTAAATCCTTTATCTAGATTAATAGCAGCTTCATCTCGTTTATATTCTCTGGGATTTTTCAAATAATTTAATGCTTTTTCTTTCATTTCCTTAATAACTTGATCCCTTGGATTTAGTTTTAGAATTTGATCAAAACACTTGATAGCATCTTTAAATTTTTCAAGATTAATTAATGATTGACCTTTCATAGCTAAAGCCTCAATCTCTTGAGGATTAATTTTTAAAGCTTGATTAAAAGTTTCAATGGCTTCTTCATAATCTCCAAATGTATGATACAATAAACCCTTGTAAATCCAGCCATGTATGTCTTTGGGATCAAGTTCGATTGCCTTATCAAAACATTTGAGGGCTTGATTAAACTTTCCAATAGCTTTTAATGTGTTTCCTTTATTTATATAGGTAATCGGAGATTTTGGATTTATTTCAATCGATTTATCATAACAAAATATTGCTTCTTTATAGCTTTTTAAATTAGCGAGCATTGCACCTTTGTTGGCCCAGGCAGAACCATGATTTGGATTAATATTAATTGCTTCTTCAAAGCATTTTAATGCCTCTTTAGATTTTCCTTGTTGACTGAGCTCGATCCCTTTAAAAAACCATTTATTAAACTCATTTAATTGGATTTTGATAACCTCCTGATGATGAAAATGATCTTTTGGCTAATATATCATATGAGATATAAATTTTCTTGTTGATTAATATAGATTTGTTCCTATTTAAATATATATAAGGAAATTTTCAAGATTTTAGACTTAAATTTAGAATTTATCATTTCTAAGGAATCTAATGCAGGATAAAGTAAATAAACACTGAAATTGGAGACACATTTGACAGTACATGAAAACATGAATATTATTTAAAATAATATTTTAATCTGGATTTATTAATTCATATATTCTTTTAGGGCTTAGATATATAATTGTACCTATTAACAAAAAAAGAGAACAAAAAGATAAGACAGTATAGGTAGTAAAAATATCCCAGTATGTAAAAGAGTAAGGATCCATCAATAAATAAATCATATAGTTCCCAAAAAGAGGCGAAAAAAAAGTTATCAAAGTTAAAATTAAAGATAAAATGGGAAGAACACACTTTTTATAATCAATAAATTTCATTCTTTTTATGGTTTTCCGTTTGAAAATATACCAATTTACTCGAAAATAATAAATTATACCATAAAAGAGAATAAATGTGAATATTGACAAAATTCCGAGTATACCACCAATATATTCAAGACTATATACCCATGGGGGATAGGGGCCTTCAAATCTAAATGAATCAATTACAAAAATTCCATATATCCCCATTCCGAATAGAAAAATAATAATTACACTATACATCATTCCAATACTAGTTAAAATTCTATTTCCACTACTCAAAAATCTTGGTATCTCTGTTCTCATTTCCGATTCATTAATCCGAAGGTGATTTTTAATGAAATAAAGTCCGATATAAGAAAAAAGTGTTCCAAACAGAAAGAAAAATATGTAAATCCTTAGGGGATTTAAGAAGAGTACAGCAATATCAACAGCTGAAAAATTATAAATATTATAAAATACAATAAAAGAGAGAAAATAACCAAATGAATATGATGCAATTAAAGCTCCAAGAAAGGAAACAGCTTTTATTAGGATTCTATATATTCTTAAATTATCTCCACATATTCGATCTTTAATTTTCTGCACTAGATCATGAGAAGGGTTAAAACGGTTAAAAATGATACTTCCTATTAATAAACCCATTCCAACAATTAAAAAATTTAGATGAAGTGTATATAGGTCTGAAACCCATGCTAAATAAGTGTGAGTACTTGGAATATTCAGGAGTAGTAATGCTAAAATTACAAAAATGATTGTAGAATAAACTGATATAAATATCCCTAAAATAATCAAGAATCGGATCAAAATAGTTTTATATATGATATTCATGCTTATCTTCCATTGCCCTCTAATTTCAAATAATAATTACGTGTAACTATCTATCAATTAAGTTATATAAAGGTATTTTACCCCATCTAGATTTAATGAAAATATAAAAATCTCAAATTGATTAGCTGCATTACCTTGATGTGTTCTTAGAGACAATCTCTCCCCATCCTTAAACAAAGTGACCTGCTTCTTTTATTCTTAATGGTTTGGGACAACCTTCAATCATATATAATCAATTTTTATATGAATTGTAAATATTCTCAAATTTGAAATAAGTTTGATGATTAATTGACATGAATTTATATTAATTTTATCAAAAGGAATCACTCACAAGGAAGGTTTTAAGATTGACTGAGAAGTTATATTGGGAAGATGCTTACCAAACACAGTTTGATGCCCACGTAAAACAAATTGAGGAAAAAGGTGTTATTCTTGATAAAACTTTATTTTATCCTGAGAGCGGAAATCAAGCAAGTGACCGTGGTTATTTAGTGTTTGGAGAACATAAATTTGAAGTCGATAAAGTTACTAAAGAAAATGATGAAATACTGCATCATATATCATCTGATTTTAAAAAGATAATTAATGTAGGAGATAACATTAATGGAGAAATAGATTGGGATTATCGATACGGTATTATGAAAGCTCACACCTCTCAACACATATTTTCAGCAGTGTTTAAAAACAAGTACAACATTGATACCCTTCGGGCTATTCTAAACTTCGAAGAAGTCTTCCTCCAAGTATCTCAAAAAATTGATCATGAACAGTTAAAGGAAATTCTGTTAGAAGTTAACAAAATATGTAATTCTAAAAATCTAAGATTGAATGCTCGTATTGTTTCTGATAAGGAACTAAAAACAATTACTAATGAAATAAGAAGTACAATCCCCGATGAATCTAACATTCGTTTAATTGAAATTGATAATTTAGATTTGGTTTGTTGTGGAGGTACTCATATCAAAAACACAACAGAGATTGGGAATCTATTTATATATGAATTTAAGAAAGGCAATGAAATTCGCTATACTATTGGAAAGAAAGCTTTAGAAATGGCATCAAAATATAATATAGATATAATAGATATCGCTAATAATATAAATTCTCCAGTTGAACAGTTAAACAGATTGCTTAAGAAACGTTTAGAACTACTCGATAATTTACAAGAACAAAATAAAAATCTATCTTTTAAGCTTTTAGAGTCAATTTCTAAAACACCTACTAAAAAAGTCAACAATTTATCATTGTTTTATATTGATGTTGACGTTGATATAAAGATTTTAAATAAATCTTTAGAAAATTTTCCTTCAGACTCACTTATCATTGTAAAATTTGAAGGTAACAAAATAAGAATTCTTTCCCTAAATGAAGCATTAGATTCTAACCAAATATTGCAGCAACTTGTCAAAAAATTTGGCGGTAGAGGAGGAGGAAACCCTAAATCTTCCCAAGGATTTTTAGAAAATACTCCTGATGATATAATGACCGAAATTGAGATACTAATCCAAAACAAATAGAGGATTGATAAAAATATATAGAGAAAAGAAAATAATAAATAAGGATTCCGATTTTATTTTAAACCTTTTTCTTCTATAAATGAAGTTAATCTAGTTCTATGAAACTTTAATCCAATGTCATCTGGATTTTCTCCAAATGCTAAGGCTAATAATTCAGTTATATATAAAATAGGAACACTAAATCCTCCAGCTTTTTTCTGATTGTTATCAAATTGTTGGAAACATGCTGGACAATTAACTATTATTGCTTCAGCACCTGCATTAGTAGCGCTTGTCATCTTATTTTTTAATATTTGCATTGAAGGTTCTTCTTCAGAATTGCCAACCCCTGTACCACAACAAAGCATTTCTTCTTCGTAATCTACTGGTGTTGCTCCTGTAGCCGCTACGATTTCTCTTAATTTGACAGGATTCATTGGATCATCAGTTTGTATTTTTTCTGAAGGGCGATTATAATGACATCCAGTATGACAAGCAACTTTTAATCCACTTAGTTCATTTTTTAGATTTTTCCTTATCTCATCAACATACTCATGTAAAACTTCAACAAAATGTTTCACATTGATAGTTCCCTTATATTCCTTTCCAACTGTTTTTAATATTTTATTGATATGTTCTTGTTCGTGCTCATCGTGTTTTAATTCTTCATTAACTAGTTTTAGAGTTTGAAAACATCCATTACATAATGAAATTATATCTTTTCCTTCTCCTTCAGCAATAGTAAGATTTCGTGCGCCCATTGCCATCCAACTGAGATGATCAGTACTATTAAATCCAACAGGATCAGGACAACATGCAAATGCAGCATCAGATGTTTTAATTCCTAATTTATCAAAAACTTTTCTCGCTGAAGCCTCGATAAATGGAATTCTGTTGCCTATGACACATCCTTGGAACATTTTGTATTCTTCTGATTTAGCCATATTAAATCATCTAATATTGTTTGAAATTAAATATAATTTGTATTTGTAAATATTGAATTTTTTAAAAATCTTCTCTCTATTAAAATAGAATGATGGTATTATAATTATAACAACAAAAAGTATCATGAAAAGTTGAATTATTTTATTTAAGTTAAACCTTTAATCTTTTAACATTCTTCTGCCAAAAATTGCTAAAATTACTCCTACGAGCCGATTGATTCTATTAAAAGTGTTTAGCAGTAATAAAGGTAAATCGCATTTAAACCCTTTATTTAGATTCTAACTAGAATTTTCATAAACTATTATATAGAAATGGATATTACCAAAATAATGATTAATCCTTTTTACGAAAAACTAGCTAAATTAACTGTGAATTACTCTATCGAAGTAAAAAAAGGCGATAGAGTATTTGTTTTAGGCTCAACATTAGCAGAAGAGCTTTTTAGAGCTATATATGTCGAAATTATAAAAGCAGGGGGCCATGCACTTTTACTTCCCTATATAGAAGGCTGGGATGAATTGTTATTTAAATATGCTTCTGAAGATCAACTTACATATGTTGATGAAGTAAGAAAACAAATACATAAAGAGTTTGATTGTATGGTTGCTATTAGTGCAGAATATAATACTAAAGATTTGGGTTTGGTGGATCCAGAACTTCTTTCCAAAAGTGCTGGATCTCCGCAAAGAAAAGAACTTTGGGATTTGTGGTATGATAGAGCTGCAAAAAAAGAAGCAAGGTGGGTAATAATTCCTTTTCCATGTAATGCATTTGCTCAAGATGCAAATATGGACCTATTTTCTTATTCAAATTTCATAGAAAAAGCATTATTTCTTGACAAAGAAAATCCTATTCAAGAGTGGCAAAAGATTGAAAAAAATCAAGAGAAATATGTAAATTATTTAAATGAAGTTGAAAATATCCAAATTATTGGAGAAGATACTGATCTAACCATGTCAACTAAAGGTAGATCATGGGAGAATGATTGTGGACATGAAAACTTACCAGATGGTGAAGTAGCTACGAGCCCTGTAGAGAACTCTGTTATTGGGCATATTCGATTTACATATCCTGGGATATATATGGGTAATGAAGTTGAAAATATCTACTTAAAATTCAAAGATGGAAGAGTTGTATATTCAGCGGCCGATAAAGGTGAAAAATTTCTTCAAGAGATATTAAAAATTGAAAATGCTGAAAGGTTAGGAGAATTTGCTATAGGAACAAACTATGGAATAACTGAATTTACAAAAAATATACTTTTTGATGAAAAGATGGGAGGTACAATTCATCTTGCTCTTGG
>JBHLLI010000008.1:0-58431 GCA_048885765.1 Candidatus Hermodarchaeota archaeon | reverse complement strand
TTAAGAGCATTAGAATCACTTGAAAATACTGGTATTGCAAAATTCAGGGAAAATATATTGACTGGGAAACAATGGTATTTCCCGAGTATAAAATAGAACATTCTAGCATCCTTCTTATAAATTAATATATTTAATTCAGTCAGAAGGGGTACTAAATAATTTGGTTTATTCTTGAACCTTATATTCCCTCTCTTTTAGCAGATTTAATAATCATTCTTTCGATTTATGAATCTTATCTTTAATATTTAAAAATATATTTGTGATCGTTAATACAAAAGTTAAGGTGCCAAGTAAAAAGAGTATATAATAATTATAATCTTGTACAACTTCACCATAGTCGCAATATATATTATCCTTAAAAATATTATATCTGGAATCTTCTTCAGTTATACATTGATCATTTCCTTGTATCGTATTTCTGATTATTAGGTTATAATTACTTCCATATAGATATATTCCTGAACCGGTATTGTTATTTATCATATTATCCGAGATTGCGTTATAATCACTATAAACTAAAATTATCCCATGATCTTTATTATTTTCTAAAATGTTCCCTGAAACATTATTATACATGCAATTTCTATATTGAAGTATCCCATATAAATCATTATCATAAACAAAATTTCCTTTAATTTCATTACTTTCACTCTCAACTAAATATATCCCAATTGCATTAGATGTACAATTATTATTGAATATTATAGCATTCTGAACTTCAAGAAGAGTAATTCCAGCACCAAAAGGTGTCATTACTATATAATTACCAGAATTATATAATGTACAATTTTCAATTCTGAAATAAAAATCCGAATTTTGTATAAAGATACAATTTCCTGAACCTCCACCATCAATTATTAAATCTTTAATCACATATGGATTTGAAAATGTACCTTCACCTGTACATATTCCTAATGCCTTTGCATCTGACCAATTATCATTTATATGAATTTTAGGAGAGATTTTTGAAGTCTTCAAGATCATTTTATCAAAAGAGCCCTCCCTTTTTTCTAATATAGAATTGGGGTAAATACCCATTATTTGAAATAATCCAATTAAAATTACGAGAATTGTAAATAATGCCAAATTTCTTTCTATCTTGGACTTCATTGGAATTATTATAGTTATGAAGAAGTTATGTGATATTACTTTAATACATTATATAATATTTACGCGAAAAAGACAATTAAGTTAAAATATGTCAATAACTTACAATGCCAAAAAAAGAAACAATAATTAGAATGGTTTACCAATAGAAAGGAGAAAATATTTTACTCTAGTTTAATTCTGAATGCTTTTTGGCCGTTTTCTAATTTTAGGATAACAGCTTTTCGATTTTTTGCTAAAATCTTAAAAATTTCTTCCAAATCTTCAAGTGGAAGAGAACTGAAATCTTCTTGTGTTGCTTCTCTAAGTTCATAAATCATTACGGGTTCAATCTTTCCATTCTCATAACACCATTTGTATATATCATCTGACCAAGCTTCGAGAGTTTTCCAATATACTCTCAATCTGTCTTTCTCTTTTGAAAGCCATTCAGCTTGATTTTGACTGATTAATTCTTCTGCAATTACTTTCACGTATTCCTCTCTTTTAGTGAAATTTAAGAATGGTTTTTCGGAACTTACTTCTCTAATATAAATTATATGAAGAACTGCAAATCTAGCATAATCAAAAAGAACTTTTGCCCATTCTACTTTCCAAGATGTATAATCATTCTTATTCGACTTTTTATCAGGCATCGTATACATGAACTTTTTA
Source organism: Candidatus Hermodarchaeota archaeon (assembly GCA_048885765.1). Taxonomy (GTDB): domain Archaea; phylum Asgardarchaeota; class Lokiarchaeia; order Sigyniarchaeales; family SOKP01; genus Loki-b32. The sequence goes on along the minus strand of JBHLLI010000008.1, from coordinate 56,670 downwards.
CGTTCTTCTTCAAGCCAAGGATAAGCCTTTAATAAATTTTCATAAACAGTTAATTTTTTTTCGATTAGTCCCTTTTCACCGAGAATTTCTTCTTCGAGAGTTTGTAATTCAGCTTCGACTTGTTCGGCATGTTGACGGTATAATTTTTGATCTATTTCCCCTAATTTAGAGGATAAGATGTTTTCCAATTTATCAAATTCTTCTTCTATATAGTTTAATTCTGTAGTCTTGATATCTTCTTCTTTGATGATATGTTTCTGAGTTGCTTCTATTTCTAATTGCTCTTTTTCCTTCTTTAATTTTCGTAATCTAGCAAGCTCGTTCCTTAATTCTGCTAATTCTTTTTCTGCTTTTTCTTTGACTTCCTTTGGAATTTCTGTAGATTTTTCTCGTTGTCTTTCCATTTCCACCATCGAAATTTATTATATTTCTCCGAATTCTTCTGCCCAATCGTTGTATTGCTTCATAAGAGCTTTATTTGTCATCGGTTTAACTTTTTTAAGGGTTTTTTTAAAATCTTTTAAGTCAATATCTCTTACATTGACTTCCATATCTGAATCTTCTAGAAGTCCACTCATATCTAATTCACGTACAGGTAGCATTATGACTTCACGACAAATGTTTGCTATATCTCGACCAGAATAACCTTCAGTTCTTACTGCTAACTCAATATAATCTTCATCTGTTAAAGCAGTATTTACGCCCTCAGTATGAATTTTAAAAATTCCGGCTCTTGCCTTTAAATCAGGAAGTGGTACGTGCACTCTTTTCTCAAATCTACTTAACATGGCATTGTCAATATCCCAAGGACGATTAGTAGCCCCTAAAACTAACAAAGGTTTATCATGAGTTGATTTTAATCCTTGTATTTCACTTAAAAGCTGTGTTTTGACTCTTCGTTCACCCCCACTTTCTGAACCCTCACCTCGTTTAGTTGCAACTGAATCTATCTCATCCATAAATATCAAACTTGGCGCCTTTAATCGGGCAACTTTGAAAAGGGAACTTATTAATTTTTCACTTTCGCCTAACCATTTACTCAATAAATCTGCAGATGATGCGCTAAAAAAAGTAGCATTACATTCCGTAGCCGCTGCTTTAGCTAATAACGTTTTTCCACATCCCGGTGGCCCAAAGAGTAAAATTCCTGACCAAGGTTTTCTAGCTCCTGTAAATAATTGTGGTTTGGCTATTGGTAAAACGATTGCTTCCCTTAAAGCTTGTTTAACATTATCCAATCCAGCGATATCTTCCCATTTTATATTAGGAGATTCAGTAACGATTGTTCCTGATATTGTATCAATAAGTTCCTGTTCTTCAGAAGATACTGCCCCAGATTCAGAATCTGCTCCACCTTCATCTGCACTGCTAGATTTTGCAGCATATCTTGCAGTTCTAGGACCACCCAAATGAGACTTTAGAATCTTTGCACGATCAACATATTCTTCAATATTTTTTTTACATAAATTTCTCATCTGAGGATTTTTATTGTACTGCATAAACTGCATCAATATTTCAGCTGCTCTCTGATACTTATTAATTGCTTGCCTATATTTTCCTTGATTATCTAAAGCAACTGCTTCCTTAGCCGTTTGAACGGCATATTGGTATAATTTAGAATCAACAGAGGACATAATAACTAAATCAAAACAATTTTTCTATTTAAAACTAATCTAATCTAATAATTAATATTAATAATTTTATTAGTATATATCAAATTTTCTGTTTAAACATGGAGAATAATCTCAATAGAAGTTAAATAATTATTGGTCTCCAAAAATAATTATATAAGACCGAAGTTTTATATATAATATACAATAACTAATAATTTTTGATGAATATGGGTTTTCTTAAAGATTTAAGTGGTTGGTTATCGGGTGGTAAACGAGGCAAGAATACAGTTCGATCCGCAACTGTCAAATTGAAGGTGTTTAATAAACGTCTAATGAGACAGACAAAGAAAATGGAGATGAGTGCAAAATTAGCACGAGACAAGGCTGTTAACCTACGAAAGCAAGGAGATATGAAAGGATCTGAATTCCATGCAAGAAATTACCTCCAAGTAAAAAAACAAGCAAGAGCTATAGACTTATTTAGAACTAACCTTGAAGGAATGGTGTTTAAATTAGAACAGGCTAATGCGGTAAAGGATGTTTCTGAAATAATGAAAGGAATTGCTGCAAGCTTGGGTGCATTAAAACGTCAGCTTTCGATCCCTCAACTTACAGAATTGATGACAACAATAGGAGTGGATATGGAAGATTTTGCAGTGACCGAGGAAATTACAACTGATGGAATAGACGATATAATGGTGGATACCGCGGTTACAGATGGTGATATTAAGGAAGTATTAGGTGAAATAGATGCTGAAATCCAAGTGGAGATGGGAGTGGCGTTACCTAGCGCTGGATCTGATGAAAAGATAGCCGAGTTAGAAAAAGAATTAAATCGCCTTAAATCAGATGAATAAAAAAGCAATTTTTTTATTCTAAATTCTATTTCTTGTTGTTTTTGATATTTTCTATTGTCAATTTTGCTACTAATATAAAAAACAATTTATTTTTAGATTAAATTTAAAAATATTATTAATCATTATTAATCTAATTCTCAGTATAAAACAAGTAAAATGAAATCTTATTCTTTTAAAGTAATCATTGTTGGTCCTCCAGCAGTAGGTAAGACCAGTCTCTTGAACAGGTTTGTGCATAATGAGTTTAATTTAAGTTATCAGCTGACTATTGGCGTAGATTTCTTAACCAAGACTTTGGCATATGAACAATCAAAAAAAGCTAAACTCCAAATTTGGGATATAGGTGCTCAGGAAAGATTTAAATTTTTGCATCGCAGTTTTTATGATGGAGCATTTGGTGCATTGGTTGTTTTTGATCTTTCACGACAACAAACATTTTCAGGTATGAAAATTTGGATTTCTGAGATGCATAGTATTTTAACTGCTGATATCCCAAAAGTTATCATTGGTAATAAATCGGATTTACTACCTGATATTGGTCAAGTAATTGATAGAAATGAAATAAATGAATTTGTAGAAAATCTGGATTGTATATATATTGAAACATCTGCTAAAACAGGAAACAATGTTGAAAATGCATTTCAAGAACTTACACTTCGAATGGTAAAAAGAATGGAAGAGATTATTCATAGTAGTAAAGAAAATCTAGAACTTTAATCTGGAGTTTTCTCAACAATAATCTTGGCAAAACTATTAAAATACTATTTTCTATTTTAAATGTATTCTACACATCATATTTAGAAGAATATTTATGATTTTTTATTAAATGAAAATGTGAATCAAAAAAAGGTCTACTGGAATAAAATGCTCCAGTTTTATGAATGAGGTGAAGAAATGGATTTAATTACAATCGGAAGTAATACTTTAGATGTTATGATTGAGATCGATGACATCTTACGCTTCGAATTGTTTGATAAAGAAATTATAAAGAAGTATACTGCTATTGAATATTCTCGAAAATTGAATGTTAAAAATGTTAGATTTGTGCCTGGAGGTTCAGGAGCTAATATTGCAGCAAATTGTTCTATGTTAGGACTAAAAAGTGCGTATATCGGGATAATGGGTAATGATTTTTCAGCAGAAATTTGCTTAAATGATTTGAAAAAAAGAGGTGTTGATCTTTCTCAAGTGATACAGACTGATAAGGACACAACGGCTTTATCAATTATATTAAAAACTCCGTGGGGAAAAGATCGAAGCATTTTAGCCTATAAAGGCGCTAACAATCTTTTGGAGCCTACTGATGTAAATAGTGAGTTATTTAATAATATTAAAGCCTTTGCTTGGACATCTTTAACTACTGATAATGGATGTAAAGCTATAGAAAAAGCAATAACAATTACAAAAGATAAGGGAGGTATGGTGTTTGCTGCTCCGAGCATGTCAATTGTTAAAAATGCCCCAAATTGGGCAAAAATTCTAATTTCTAATTCCGATGTTGTATCTATGAATTTAGAAGAAGCCCAGGAGTTTACCGGGGAAAGTAAAAAAACTCTCATGATAAAGAACTTTTTAGATATGGGGATAAAACTAATTTCTATCACTGATGGGCCAAATGGGTCGATTATTTCAGATGGAAAGATTATAGTGAATAGTGGCGTTTATAGTGCTGGAAAAGTTGAAGATACGACAGGAGCAGGTGATGCATTCTTAGCAGGAATATTAATCTCTCAGTTAAATAATTTTTCTCTTGAAAAAACATCAAAAATGGCGACAGCGATGAGTTTCTTAGAATGTAAAGAAGTTGGGGTTCGAGAAGGATTACCTAATAGCTTACTTGAACTTGAAACATTCGTAAATGATAACACAATTAAACAGGTTATTTCGGAGATTATCTGAGAAGCGAAAAATAGAGGAAATTAGTATGAAAAAATCGAAATATAATAAATCCTTAATTATTTTTTGTGTATATTGCTTATTTTGGGTAGGAATCTCTATCGCAATGTCAAGAATATTAGGTTATGGTGAAAATTTATCACCAATCATTCCATTTGGAGATGCTGGCTTAGAAATCGCATTCATTTCTATATTATTTATTCCTTTAGCATCAATAGTAGGAATTTTGATAGGAGGTTATTTGTTTACTCCAGTATTCCTATTTTCCCATACGAAAATCTTTAGAAATAGATATCAATATGGAATATACACAAAACCAGAATATAAGAAATTTAAATTTGCATCGCAAGGTTTATTTGCATCATTAATGGCAATTAATATCTCATTACTTCTATTAAATCCAGATATAGTTCGTTTTATTACTGGAAATTATGGTGCTTCTCTAACAGAGTTAAATCCTGACGATTATACAGTAACTTTTGTCGTTTTATTAATTTTTACATTCATATTCACAAATCTATTATTTTCTCCAACTTGGTTTTTAATGGATTCAGGGATATTATATTCAAATAAATCAAATTTGCGTAACACAGATAAACCTCTTGAAATTAGATCTATAGGTAGATGGTATGAGCAATTTTTAAAAGGATATGCTGGGGTGTCCGTTCTTCTATCTTATGTTGAATTTATTACGATCTTTTTCCCTGCAACTGGTAATAATCTTCCGCTTTTTATTACAATGCTGATAATATTTATACCATTTCCATTTATAATGATAATTCCTTCAATTCCTGCATTAATAATGTTGGATAAAATTAAACAGAAAAGAATTAATTTTGTTTTAAATAAGGCAAGAAGTTTTGGAATTACGGATACAATGGAAGTTTCAATCGATCTAAAAAAAAAAGGCTAAAATCTTTTCTTTTTTATTCTCTTAACTTTTCTAGAACAATTAAATTTTAATCTTAAAAAATCTTTTTAATATTATTAGATTAAAGCGCTCTTAGTATAGTGGTAAGTATGCCAGGTTGCCAACCTGGCGACCCGGGTTCAATTCCCGGAGGGCGCATCTTTCTCAACTTTATTATTTACGAAAATTCTTGCTTTAGAAGAAATTAAACATATTTTTAAAAAAAAAGTGTATTATCTCAAAATTCTCAAAATAATTTTATATTGACAACTTAATCTGTCCAGAAATTTTTTGCTAGATTTCGTCTTTTTTTCCAAAGTTCATTTTTTCCAGAAAATCCGATTATTCCTGCTCCTTTATCTGCATCATTTATTTGCCACATTCCGCTAACAGCTCCAGTTAAAGCACCTGAGAGTACTTCAAATCCTTGAGCAGTATATAAATCACACTCAACTCCACGATTAATTATAAATTTTAATTGCCGCATGCCTTGCTGGTTCTTTGAACTTAAAACCTCTAGCAGTCTATCAACTTCTGATTCTAACTGATCATTAGGAACAACGCGATTCCATAAATTCCATTCAACAGCTCTTTTTGCGGGATGTAAGGCACCTATTAAATTTATTTCCTTAGCTCTTCGCCTTCCTATTAATCGTGCTAAACGTGTGGTTCCACCCCAACCAGGAGTAATACCAACATCGACTTCAGGCATGCCCCATTTTGCTCTCTCAGTAGCAATAACAAAATCACATGCCATTGTAATTTCAAGTCCCCCTCCAACAGCATAACCGTCCACAGCAGCAATCGTTATCTTATCTAATTCTTCTAACTGATTCGCCATATTTTGATAATACCGAACACGGCGAGTTATATCATTTGCGTTTCCCCAATCCATCATTTCATTAATATCGTCACCAACACTGAAATTATCCCCTGCACCATTTATTACAAGAAATTTAATTTTTGTTGACTTGCGGATTTCTTCAATTGCATTTACAATCTCATCTGAGAGCTGCATACTTAACGCATTCAATACTTTCGGTCTATTGAGGGTTATCCATACTACATTTTCTCTTTCTTCATATAATAGTTGTTCAAATTTCATAAATTAAGTTTCAATCATATTGTTATTAAAGGTTTTTAATACTAAGTAAATTTCAAACTATGTTTATTTTATTAAACACTTGATGTGATATTTCCCAAATAATATGGAGGTATTCTCTTGGGATATATAAAACTGCGTGAAATCCACCTTTCACGATCAATTATAACAAAATAGTTTTAAGAGAAAATGATTTTACTGCAGTCTCTTTTCTGTTTAATACGAATATTAAAAATTCATAATTATTGAAAATGAAAATTCTAAATATCTTAAAGAGTAGGTAATAAGGATGAAAAATACTCAAACAATTAAACAATGTACTAAATGCAAAAAATATTTTCCCTCTTCATCAGAATTCTTCCATAAAAACAGAACTATGAAAGATGGTTTTGATTCTTGGTGTAAAGAGTGCAAAAAAGAATATGATAAACAACTTTATCAATATAAGAGATATAGTATAACAAAGGAAGATTATGAGAAAATGCTGTTAGATCAGAAAGAGAAATGTCTAATTTGTGGAAGAAATTTTAGTGAAATATTATTTCCACAAAACACGCATATTGATCACGATCATAAGACGGGAAAAATTAGAGGTCTTCTCTGTAATAACTGCAATGTAATATTAGGAAATGCATTTGATAATCCTTTAATTTTAATTCGGGCAATTGAATATTTGCAGATGAATAAGGAAAATATTGATGGTATTTAAAAGTGAATTGGAAACTTTTGATCGATTGGAATAAATAGCATAATTTACGAATAACATAAAATTATAAGATATTATTGATTTTCAATCAAAATCAGGGATACTATTATAAAAATTTTGAAATATTGGAACTGACCAATTTAAGATAATGTACCCTACAAAAAAAACTACTATTATTGAAGTTTTTGCTATTAATATTATATATAAAGCATTACTCCTAATAGGGCTATTGATTTTTATGTAATATAATGTTGTTAAAAGAACGCCTATTAATGGGATTACCAGAAGATGATAAAAGTGATATAACATTGACAGTATTCCAAAGTAAAATAAATAATACCTTTGAGGATCAATCTGTACTATACCAATTACAATAAACAATATTAAGTAAAGATTTAAGATTATACTATCAATTAAAATTAGTCTATTAAGACTTTCAATAGGTTTAGCTGATTTTAAATAATAAATAGTTAAAGTTACCACACCACCCATAGGAAAAAAGAGTAGTAATAAAAGTATGTCTGATATAGACGACATTAAAATATAGAGAGAGGCAAATATGAAGAAAATCATGAGAAAGAAAATAGGGAGATAAATTAAATCCAATATTATGTATTTTTTTTTTGAATTCACACTCATATTAGGATTTTATTCAATTCTCTAATATATACCTTACGGTCCAAAATGCTTTACTTCTAAGATATAAAAAACATATAAGTAATATTCTTTTGGATATTTTGGTTCCAACTCAACAAATCGTTTTAATACTTTAAAAAAGACTTCTATTTCATGCTGAATAAATTCCTTTTTCAACAACTTCATTCCAAGCAAATACTTGGATAAAAATTATTATTATTTTAAAATTATTCAAAAAAACTATAATAAACCTAGAAGATCCGATACTCCTCCGATTTTAGGAACATCCACTTTAAAATAATGACGAACAATATCAAGTAAAAAAGTTAAATAAGGCATACCTATTTTTTCATCAAATTTTTCAGAAATATGATTAATCAGTAATTTTGATGTTATTGTTTTTTCTTTGTGATCATCAATAAAAGTGATAATGGAATTAGAATACTCAAATGCCTTATTTATTTCATTTCTTAGTATGATTAAGCCGGCCATTAAATCATACTCATTAAAGAATTTTTGAACTATAGACTGTTCAACCTCTAACTCTTTTGGATTTATTATTTTGTCATCATCTTTTATAACTTTACGGTTCCTAATAATAAGATAATCTTCAAATTCAATTTTGTTTTCCCTATAATCCATTTCAGACATTATTTTTAATTCAAAATCAAATGAATTCTGACTAATATATTTGAAGAAATTTAATATATGGTTAAAGAGGAACTCTTGATCCAGGAGAATGAGAGCTTTTTTCCCGAGGAACATTGCTCTAAATGCATATGTCATTAAAGTATCAGGAATATTAAGTTTAATCAAATCAAATTTTATAGTTTCTGTTTCGGGTTTGATAAGTTCTTCACTTCCCTCAATGCCATCTCCTTCGGGAAGCTCAATTTTAAAATCTGCTACTAAACAGTCTCTTACAATTAAATTTTTATCTACATATGCGATAAATGAATGTTCACAGATCATTCCTGTTGCGATATTGATTGCGAGGAGTCCTTTTGAAACATTATCGGTAGCATTGTCTGCAATCTCTATATGGTTCCATTTCGAGCAGAGAGGACACCGAACTTCGATTCTCGCCATTTTTACTCAAATAATAAATATATATAAATAAAAATTGTATTAATCTTTATAATCGTTTTATTACAACCTTATGTTTCTATAATAAATGTTGTATTATCACTTAATAAATTTGATTCAAACTGTTTTAAATGGTAAGTTTTGCTTCAATTTTAAATTCTTCTAACTCGACCATAATTTCTCTCTATTAAATTCGCAACAAGTAGAATAAATATTGCACTAATAACTTCTGCTGTTAGAAATGACATAGAATTATCTAAGAATAATACAGAGATAAAGAATGTAATGAAAAAGAAAATATTGAAAAGAATAAAGACTATCAGTAGAGGTTTTGTTATAGGAAAATCTAAGAATCTCTTCAATTTTGAACTTCTACTAATAGTTTTACGAAATCTGCTCCTTAATTTTTCTCTTCTCTCTACTTGAGCGTAGCTATCAAATATAATAAGAGATGCATAGAAAAGTGCTATCCAAATTCCAATAGGAATTAAAATTGCCACTATATGATTTCCCATTGAAAGGAAATACTGACCTATATAAATAAAATATAATTGGGATATTCCACTCATTCCTAACAAAAGTAAAAGGGAACCAAAATATTCCTTTGAAGTCCATCGAATTCTTATCGGCATTTTTCTGTTATTTTAATGATTAAATGGTGGGCCCGGCGCGATTTGAACGCACGACCTTCCGCACGTCAAGCGGACGTCATTCCGGGGGAATACCTTACCGAGCTAGACCACGGGCCCAGACTTTGAAAATTAAAATCTTGTTGTATTATTTAATGGTAAGAAAAAATAAATATTTTATTAAAATTGCCAATTTCTAATATTTCAATATAAAATAATATTTTTTAAGGACAAAATTTAGGTTCTTTTTGAAGCGAAATCCATTTTTTTAATCCAATTTTCTTCATTTCTTTCAAATTTTCTATTGTTCGCTTATGGTGTCCAATTTCTTCATTTGCAAATTTCTTTAACTTATCGCAAACAAATTCTGGGCATTCAAAGCAATATTTTTTGTTCCGTCTTATAGCACAGGATCTTAACTCACAGTCAGGAGTCCAGCAATCTTGATTAGGACCTCTGCATTTCTCACAACCTATATACTCAATCTTAGGATCTATGTTTTCTTTAAACCAGCTTAATAATTCTTCTCTTAATTCATCTTCTCCATGAGAAGCTAAAAAAATATCGCATTTTGCACAGTTGAGACCACAAAATGAGATTTCCCAATTATTTTCTATGGATTTTGGAGTCATTTTCACCATTATTGAGTAAAATAGAATTATGTAATAAAGAATACAGTACAAAAATAAATAAAAAAATTAGTTTATTAATTTTTTACGCCTTCTTTTCTCGTAATGCTCTAATCATAGGTAAATCATTACCAGAAAGAATCTCTAACATTGCTCCTCCTGCAGTTGATATAAAAGAAACACCATCTGCTTTACCTGCCATTGAAGCTGCAGCACCCATTTCGCCACCGCCAATTATAGTAAGTGCTTTATTTTTCTTTGTTGCAGTTACCATAGTATCCACTATTTCATTTGTGGATTTTCTAAACACTTCTTTCTCGAATATTCCAGGAGGGCCATTTGCTACTATTGTTTTACACTTCATAAGAATTTCATTGAATTTTTCTACTGTGGTTTCACCAATATCTCCAGTTGTTGTATTATAGCTGCCTGCCTCATCTATACCAATTGTTTTTCTACTGCCATTATCATCAATAATCAAATCTTCTGGGAGTATAATATTATCCTTATATTTATTATAGGTGTCAAGGATCATATCCTTATTTGCCTCTAAATCTTCAGCTATAATTTTGTGGTTTGGTTCTCCCATATTTTTACCTAAAGCTTCAAAAATGAGAATAGCAGTAAGTCCTGAACAGAGTGCATAATCTAATTTTTCATTATCAAAATTAAATTTCATTGCTTTAAATTTATCTATTGCTTTAGCTCCTCCAATTAACATAGCCATTGGTTTTTCAGGTTCTTGTATTATTTTCTTCAAAGCATCTAATTCTTTATCCGTTATTGGCCCTGCCATCATCTTTGGCCAACCTACAATCGAAGCATGAGCTCGATGAGCGGCTCCAAAAGCGTCGACTATTACGTAATCAACCAAAGGAAAAAGAGTTTTAACCATTTCAGTATTTTCTGCTTCAGAAAAATCTTTGTAGTTTTTCATCTCTCCTTCAAATTTTCTTACATTATTTAGTACCAAAACTTCGCCAGGATTAAGATCTTTGATTGCTTGAACTGCTTGTTCTCCATATATATCTTTAACAAACTTTACTGGTCTTCCAAGATGTTTTTCTATTTCTCTAGCATGTATATCTAAATCTGTGAAATCCTCACTTCCTGGACGGGATTGATGTGCTAAGATAATAACAGCACTCTTTTTAAAATATTCATTTAGAGCAGGAACTAGAGCACGAATTCTGGGAGAATCTCTGATCTCCATTTTCTCCAAATCAATATTAGAGTTGATATCCACTCGCATTAAGATTTTTTTACCTTCTAAATTTACATCTTTGAATGATGTATAGTCAATTTTCATATGTTTCTTCACTTTAACTTAGGATTAAAAATTGATTGAATTGTAATTTATAATTATTATGAGTAATTATTATTTTTTTTCTAAATTTAGTAAACTACAAAATTTATGATTATTTATTGTTTTTAACAATCTTATAACTTAGCAGAGGATAAGCTTAATGAGTGAAATTAAAAATATTCTATTAAAATTACTTGAAAAGCAAATATCTTTAGAAGATGCTGAAAGACTTTTAAAAGCAAATCTAATAGAAGAAGTTGGTGATTTAGCAAAATTAGATGTTTTTCGCAAAACTAGAACTGGGACTCCCGAAGTAATTTTTGCTCAAAATAAAACAGATCAATTGTTAATAGATATCATTTCTCGATTTCTCAAAAGTAAAAAATATGCAATAATTTCACGTTATAATGAGAAACAGAAAACTCTGATCCTTGATCATTTTGGAAAGAATAAAAATATTTCAATTGATAAATATGATTTGGGAAAAATCATGGTTGTTAAGGAATCAACCTTTGATTTTGAGAATAAAGGAGGCAGAATAGGAATTATCACAGCAGGTAGTTCTGATATCCCTGTAGCTGTTGAAGCAGAAGCAATTGCAAAAGCAATGGGATGCAAAATCATCTCGAGCTATGATGTAGGAATTGCTGGTATACATCGCATCTTTACTCCATTAAGTAATATGATTAAAAGTGGTGTACATGTTATTATTGTATGCGCTGGTATGGAAGGAACTCTTCCAGGTGTAGTTGCAGCCCTTGTTGATGTTCCTGTAATAGGAGTTCCAATTTCTAGTGGTTATGGTTTAGGGGAAAAAGGCAAAGGTGCCTTAATAACTATGCTACAATCTTGTTCTCCTGGATTACTAGTTGTGAATATTGATAATGGTTTTGGTGCAGGCGCCTCGGCAGCTATTATAGCAAATAAAATTGCAGAATAGTATTATTTTCCTTCCAAAAGAACTGAAAATTATTTGGAACGTTATTATCATAAAAATGCAGGCATTCTCATTTTAGTCTAAATTCAATTGGAAAAATTATATAAATATTAGAAGCAAAATTTCTTTTAATTAACAATAAAAAAGTGAGTTTTATGGTAACACCAGCATCACAAACTGCTTTAGACAATCTTCGGATATTAAATTCGGAATTAGGATGGTATGTTATTCCAATACTAGCTATTGTACTATATATTTACGGTGTAGAAATTAAAAATGCTAGAGAAACAGGAAATTGGAGCACAGTATACGCAGGATTGACTGTATTTGGTTTAGACTTAATCAATGAAATATGGAATGCTCTAGTTCTTACATTTTCTAATCACTCTGCATTTTGGACTACCCCCGGAGCCAGTGCTTATATAATTTTAGTTGGATGGAACATTGAAATTGCATTTATGTTTTCTATTGCTGGAATTGTATTTTCGAAATTTTTACCAGAAGATAAAAATAAAAAAATATTAGGTCTTCCTAATCGATGGGCTATGGCTATTGGTTTTGCTTTATTTTGTGTAATTGTCGAAATTTTCTTAAATATAGGAAACTATTTAATTTGGGAATATTGGTGGTGGAATTGGTATAATCCAATTCTAATATTTCTAATAGGATACTTTCATTTCTTTGTAGGTGCTTTTTATGTTCATGATTTACCAGAGAGAAAATCAAAATTAAAATTTTTAGGGATAATCTATGCCATAGGCATTGGACTTCTTTGCATCTTTCTGCCATTAGGAATTGTAGGAATAATAAATTTTTAAGAAATCAATTCACTTTTTTTTTTATTTTATTTTAATTAAACATATTTTTAATTAAATATCTAAACGTTTAATGAATTTTTTTACTTAAAGTGAATGACGTGTTTATTCAAAGATTTATCCCTTTTCAAAATTGAGAAATAAACCGTTTCAAAATCTTGAAAATTTACAAATTCAACATAGATAAGTATAAAAAGGTATATTAATATAATAATTATTGAACTTATTTTTGAATTAATTATATAAAAAATTTATAAAAATTCTAAGAAGAAGTAGTTGAGACCCCGATGGTCGCATCTATTGATCATATTGAACTTTTTGAGAAATCTAAAAAGTTATTTGAAGATGGTGACATCAAGAATACTCTAGATAACTATGAGAAAGCAATGGAACGAATAGATCGTTCACAAATAAAGAACAAACAAGATTATTTACAATTTTTAGAATCCATTCTAAATCATTGTAGAGAGCATAACTTATCTGAAGAAGAAGCATTAGTTCTAAGAGCATTAGGAAGAACTTATTCTCTTTTTAAACAATATCCTGAAAGTATGAAATACCACTATCAATCACTAAAAATACAGAAGAAACTTGGTAAAAAATTGGAAACTGCTGAAGGATTAGTATTTTTTGCTGAAGATCTTGAAGTATCAGGCAATTTTGATAAATGTATCGAAGCATTCCAAGAAGCTGCAGAAGTTTTTCAGGAATTGGGTAAATTAAGAAAAGTTAAAGAAATCAAGAAAGAAATATCGAGATTAGAAGAATTTTCAAGAGAAATGGTTGAAGACGAATACATTTTACATAAGTTTAATGTTGATAAATATTAAATATATCAACATAGCAACTCATTTTCCAACTATTTTTTTTTCTTATTTTTAAATTACTTGAAGTTATTATAAATCTGTTTTATTTCAGAATTAACTAATAACTGAATTTTTTTTATTGTTAAGCCTGTATTTTCACTTATTTTCTTAAGATCTTCGTACTCAGGTTTAATATTTACGATTTCTAATCCTTTATGCGATTCAATATAAGAAATTTTATATCTAATTTCATATATTTTATCATTTATTTCTATATTTTTCTTTTCAATTTTTCTATTAATGCAAATTCTGTTTATAACGTTAAATCTTACACCCAGAGTTCCTAATTCATTTATAATTTTTTCAATAAGCTTAAAAGTATGTTGAGGATGACAAAGAATCTTTATTAAGTGGCCAGGTCTATTTTTTTTTGTTATTGTGGGGAATATTTGAATATCTAAAATATCTTCATTTTCAAAAGTTTTAATAAAATGCCCAAGAATTTCACCAGTTATATCATCAACATTAGTTTCTAATACAGAAATTTGCTCAGTATATTCTTGTAGATAGTGTTTTGAACTATTTAGAACCGAGTTTTCATGTTCACCAAGGATTATTCTTAAGATATTCAAGAAATTGTCAAATTTCTTTTGCCCCGTGCTAAAAACAGATTTAAATATATTCATTTCTGGTGGATATTGATGAAATTCAGGTTCTAAGTTTACTAATAAAGCAGCTCCTGTAGGAGTTACTATTTCAGAATCTATGGGCCCTCCAAATGTAATTAAATTTGATCTCTCTAAAATCTTTAAAGTAGCTGGAGCCGGAACGGGTAATAATCCATGCTTTGTATTAACTGTCCCACCGCCTAAAGGTATTTTACCACAAGATATTTTTATTCCCTCTTGAAATACATTAATTTTATCCAGAACAGTAGCTACCCCAATTATATCTATAAACGTATCAATCGAACTTAGTTCATGTAAATGGACATTCTCAGCTAAATCTCCATGGACTCCTGCTTCAGCTTGAATTAATGAATTTAAAACTTTAGTGGCATAATTTTTTGCAAAATCAGATAATTCTGAATTCAACAAGTAATTTTTTAGTGAATTCTGTAAACTTTTTGCGGTTCTATGATCTTTCGATTCTTCTATATCTATTTTCAATTGATTTAATTGAATTCCACTTCGCTCTGTATTGTTTAATTCAATTTTTAGTTTTTTAACGTTAGGTAAATAATTTTTTAAGTTAATTAATTTAGTCAATATTACATTAGGTTCTGGAACTAACCCTAAAAGACCTGCAAGAAACATATCACCTGAAATTCCAGAGTAAAGTAAATCAAGATATAATATTTTCATTTTATTTATATTTCAGAATCAGTATTTTACACTTTTTTTTATGTGATAACAATTTTATAATTATATTATCTTTTTAATAATATTAAGAATTATTAAAAATAAATTCGATTTTTAAATTTAGGGCATATACATGTCAGAACTGCAAACTCTTAAGGTTTATCTTAACCAATTACCTGCAACATTGTTAAAATTACTAAATATTGATCCACCTCCTAATACTATTCCAGAACCTATTCCAGATATCTTAGAATTGTATGAAGGAATTGAACGAATTACCATAAATTTAATAGATAACTTTGGTCTCTTTGAAATCACCTATCTAAAACCTCAATTTATGATAGCAAATTCAGAAGTTATGTTGCTCTTAAGTACTAAGAATCCTTATACTTTAGGAGTACTCCATCAATTAATTTATGGGGGATTTGAAGCCGAGCCTAATGGATTCCACCTCTTAAAAGCCATTAATAACAGTGGAAAGACCTCTTGTTTAATTGGTAGAAAAAAAGATATTGAAAGATATGATGGGGGAACAAAATCTATTGCTAAAGAAACTGATATGAGCACTTGGGTCGAATCGGCAAAAGTAATTAACACACACGACCTTTCATGGATGCATTATTTAGATTTTGAGAATTTGCATAAGCAACAGCAACAATTAAAACAAAGAACTCCTGAAGATTTAATAGAAAAATTGATTAATAGAACGGATAAATGGATTTTGGGTAATTATAAACAACTTAGACCAAATTCATTAATGATAATTATCGGAGACCATGGTAGGGTAAAACTAGATATGGCATATAGCGGAAAAATTGCACAATGGAGAGAGGCAAGCGTACCAATTGCCATCCTTATAAGAAAATAATTTTTTTGTTTCACTTTAATTTTAAATATTATTAGTTGTTTAAAATGGAAGAATATAGAAGATTTACAATTTCTCTTCCTCAGAATCTATACGAGAATTTTGAGGAATTCAGAAATAAATTGGGAATTTCTAGATCTGATGCGATCAGGAAAGCAATGTATCTTTTTATGGTTCAAGATGAAAACATATCGGTAGTATCAGAAAATGTTGTAGGTTGTATTGCACTAATAATGGCTCATGAGCATATTGATCTTGATCATCAACATTCCCATGAAGAAATTCACAATGCTGAACACAATCATGATTATAGTTCAAGATCTATATATGCAAATGTTCAACAAACAGATGAAATCTTGAAAAATGACATTCAGCATCATTTTCATGATATTATAATATCCACAATGCACGTACATTTAGAATATGAAAAGTGCTTAGAAATCATCGCAGTATCTGGTTCATATAAGCGTGTTAAAAAACTAAAAGACGATCTTCAGAAATTAAAAAGTGTATTATCAATAGGATTTTTTATTATTGATAAAGAGTTTGCTGAAAAGTAATTAGAAGAGAAATAAGAATAAAAAATTCCAATTTTTTAGAAAGAGCAGATAAGGCGATTTGGGCGGAATTTTTATTCTTTATTTACTATTTGTGGGTTGTGTGTTCGTAAATAGAACATCTTCTTTTAGTCATTTAAACATAAAAAGAGTATGAAATTAGTAATTTCTATCTATTATTAGCGAGAGAAAATAAAATAGAGTATGAAAAAAAAAAATATAGACCTTAGGGTGAGAAGTTTATAGATCCTTCTCTTGTACGGTTTTTCTATTATTAGCTTTAGCTCTTCCGATTGCTTTGTCGAGAACCTCAATGATAGCATTGTTAAGTGCAGGACCATCAATTAAGTCCCCACTTGTGTTACATCCTTTGCTTTTAATGTATTCTCGGACTTTGCTTTTCACAAAAAGAGCTTCAACAGCTGTTGCTTTTTTAGCCATTTTTATTATTCCTCCTATAAGTATTTAAAAATGTTTTAAATAAATTCTATTTTAAATATTATTCCTACAAACTCCCTTTTAAACTTTAAGGTTAGATCATCTTAAACGATGAATAACAACTCTCTAAATGCATATTTTGCAAACTCCATTTTTACGAAAATTGGGCGTATATTTTAAAATTGATAATGTATTTAGTAAGTTATACTAGATTCCATTTTGGAAATAAATGGTTTAATTAAGAAATTAGGCATTCTTTAATGAAAACAATTTCTCTCAATGGAAAATGGAAGTGTAAGCCTGATCATGATAATTTAGGCATCAAAAGTAAATGGTACTCTCCCATTAGTTATGCTATATCTAGTGATAATCTATTAGATATTGAAATCCCCCAAAGTTTTAACTTAATTAGGGGATTTGAAAATTTTGAGGGTGTTTTTTGGCATTTTTTTGAATTTGATTTGGAGGAAACTATAAACACAATTGCTTTTGATTATGTTTTAAGGTTTAAAGGCTCGAATTATAATACAAAAGTATGGCTTAACGGACTCTTTATCGGAGAACATGATGGTGGATTTACACCTTTTCAATTTAATATAAATGAATTGATACAACAGAATAATAATATATTAGTAGTTCGAACTGACAGTACCAGAAGATTGGATCAAATTCCTTCTATTTCATTTGATTGGTTCAATTGGGGTGGAATCTATCGAGATATTGATTTATTAGTTCTAAATAAAGATAGAATTGAAGATGTTCAAATTAAAACACATTTGATTACGAGAGATAAAAGCAGATTGGAAGTCCTTTATAAAAAAATAGGAAATCCTTCTGTTCATTGGGAAATTTTAGATATCAATAATGAAGATTTACTCTTTACAGGTACACTTTCTGAACCAGATAAACAAAATAGTATTGTAATCATTTTAAATAATCCAAAATTGTGGTCTCCAGAACAGCCAAATCTTTATTATTTAAAATTCTATAATTATAATCCAAATGGGGTAAGGGAGATATTATATGAAACACATTTCGGTATACGTCAGATAGATATTCAAGGTATAGCGTTATATTTAAACAAAAGAAGAATAATCTTAAAAGGTGTAAGTTTGCATGAAGAATACATGCCATATGGTCGAACTATACCTTATGAAAAAAGGAAGGAAGATGTTGAAAACATAAAATCTCTTGGATTTAATGCGCTTAGAACTGCTCATTATTCTCATGATGAAGATTTACTAAATATTGCAGACAGGATAGGTTTATTAATTCTCGAAGAAATCCCTGTATATCAGCATTGTAGTTTTAAAAACACTAAAACTTATAGTATAGCTGAAAATATGCTAAAAGAACTAATTAAACGAGATATAAACCACCCCTCAGTAATTTGGTGGAGTGTTGGAAATGAAACCCCTCTGCATCAATGGAGAACTGCTAAGTTTACGAAAAAACTGATGAATTTTGCGAGAGGATTAGATGATACCCGAATTGTCACTTGTGTTTCAAGAAAATTACTTCCTGACTTGACAAGAAAATACGTCGATATAGCCACAATTAATACTTATTTCGGTTGGTATTATGGTCATGAAAACATGATTGGTTTTATATTAGATCTCATCAGAACACCAGTATTTAATAAGCCTTGGATTTATACTGAATTTGGAGCGGGAGCAAAATATGGATTTCATGAGGATTGGAAAAAGCAGGTAAAGTATAGTGAAGAACGACAATTACAGATACTTGACCATACAATTAAAACTATAAATTCAAAAGATTATTTTTCGGGGTGGTTTATTTGGATATATAGAGACTTCAAATCTACAAAAAGAATAAACAAATTTCAACAAGGATATAATCGAAAAGGGATTGTTAGCGGAGAAGCAAATGAGAAGAAGCTTATATACTATAGACTGCCCAAGATACTAAATGAAAAAAAGAAAACAATTGGTACAAGAATACTTGGTATTATTTTGTGGATTATCTTATTTCCACTTTCATATTTTATAATTACTCGCTTTCTTGATTCATTTATAGCATATATAGAGAAGAGAGAAAGTTACATACACCAATAAAAAATATCTAAAAATGATGTTTTATCCAAAAGTCTGTTCTTTTTATAGTTATTTTTAAATTTTATATCATGGGAATACAAGATCATATATCTTTACCTTCAAGGATCAAAAGATCATATGAGAATACAAATATTCACAATATATTTATCTATAATAAATCTGGAATTTGTTTTTATGGCAAAAGTTTTACTGATTATTTTCAAGTAGAGAAAAACCTAGTCTCTCCGTTTATTACGGCTTTAATGTCCTTTTCTAAAGAGATGATGGGCAAGAAATTTAAAACAATAGAAATGGGAGATGTGAAATTTGTTATTTTTGAGAAAGGAGCTCTTAATTATAACATTTTATGCGATACAATTGAAAATGAAGTGTTCTTGGAGGAAGCAGTAAATAAAATTAACACTCGACTTGTTAATTATTTACATAAAAAAAAAATTGATATTAATAAACAAATCGTATATGATGGTGTTTTTAATGAAATTATTGAGGGAACTATTGAAGATGCGTTTAGTAATGAGTATAATTTAAAAACTGAAGAACAAATAATTGAATACATGAAAGAACTAATGTTAATTGATGAAATTGATGGATCTATTCTCCTAACTGATAGAGGAAAAGTATTATATTCTTCTTATAATAAAGCCTTTTTAAAGAATTTTCTTAAAGAGGTTGAATTTCGTGTTAAAATTTATAATAATTCAATCCTAAAACTTTTCTATACATTTAAAGATAAAAGATTTATTTTTTCAGAATACGTGCGAAATAAATATTTCATAATTCTAGTTTTTAACTCTCATGTCAGGTTTGGAGTAGCTGCACATTATTTAACTCGTATTGTAGACTCTGTTAAAAACTTGATTTCGAGTGAATAATACTACCCTTACAATATCATGTATATTTATGATTTATAAAAACCAAATTAAAAAATATTTAAGAATAAATTCTATCAAATAATTTTCATAATTGTGAAATTAAATGTCAAAAACAGAAGAAGGATTAAAAGAAGCATTTGCGGGAGAATCACAAGCAAATCGCAAATATTTAGCATTTGCAGAACAAGCTGAAAAGGAAGGATTTCCTCAAATAGCAAAAGTATTTAAAGCTGCAGCTGCTGCTGAGACAGTTCATGCTCATAATCATCTTAGAGTTCTTGGAGGAATAAAATCTACAAAAGAAAATATCAAAGCCGCCGTTGAAGGTGAACACTATGAATTCACAAAAATGTATCCTGAGTTCTTAGAGGCTGCTAAAAATGAGGGAAATAAAGAAGCAGAGAGAACATTCAATTATGCAAATGAAGTAGAAAAGGTTCATCATAAACTATACAATGCTGCTCTTGAGTCTATTGAAAAGGGTAAAGATTTAGAGAAAAATGACATACATATATGTCCTGTGTGTGGATATACTCACGAAGGAAAACTGCCTGAGAAATGTCCTGTTTGTGGAGCAGCTAAAAAAGTATTTAAAAAAATTGACTAATTTTTTTTTTTAATTTTTTATTTATATAAACCAAGGCGTATAGCACTCTTTAATTTGCTGTAAGTAATCATTAATTGAGATATTCAATCGTTTTTCTGCTTTATCAAGTGAAGCAAAACTAGCTCCATTATTATAATAATAAAGGAGTAAATCTGCGATTTGTTCATTTCCTAAAGAAATTATTGTCTGAAGTCTTGCATTTTTGATGATAGATTTAAAGTTTTTAAATTTCAGTTTTATTGAGCTGATATTTTTTAATCCTCTCTCCAATTTCTGATATTTTTTGATCAAGTCAAGATAATTTTCATTTAAATAATAAAAAATTTCTTTTCCATATGGAGTATTCAATTTTGGGATGAAGGGATTAATATTTACCCTTATTGTGTCTCTTTCAAAACCTAAATTATTAAAGATTCTCAAAATATCAATAATTTCATCAATATCTTCATCTTTTTCCCCAGGTAACCCTATCAAAAAGTATAATTTTACGTTTTTAATTAAAGAAGCTTTAATCTGAGTTAAAATTGAAATAATTTTATCATTAGGAATCATCTTTCCAAGTCCAAATCTCAATCTTTCAGAACCCGCTTCCGGAGCAAGTGTAATTGTTTTGATATTTGCTTTCTCTAAGATTTTGATTATATTGGAATTTAGATGATCAATCCGGATTGATGGTAAGGATATTCTCTTGCCTTTATTAATTATATATTCACAAATTTCCATAAATTTCGGGTGCGAGGAAACGCATGAACCTATAAAACTGATTGTATCAAAATTAGAATATTTTAATCCATCGTCTATATTTTGCTTAATATTTTCATAACTTCTATTTCTGAATGGTGAGTTATGAAAGGAGCTTATACAAAATTTACATTGATAGGGACATCCTCTATTTATTTCCAGGAAAAAATTAGCTTCAAATATAGGTTTTTTTTCATAAGATTTTGAGATTAATTGAAAAATAGGAGTAGTGGAATCATCGAGATTTTTAATTGTTGCTCTATTAACTTTATTTTTAAGACCAGGAATATAAATTCCTTCAATTAATACAAGTTTATCTAAAAATTCTCTATATTTTAAATCTCCATTTTTATAATGCTGAAAACTTTCAAAAAATGATTTTAGGCTTTCTTCTGCGTCTCCAATAAATAAGATATCAAAATATTTACTCAAAGGAATAGGATTTGAAGTAACGACAGGACCTCCCCCAATTATAATTGGAAATTGTTTACTATTTTCATTTGAAATATTATAGCGATCTTGACAAGTTAAAGGAATCTCAGCTTTTTCTAATATCCACAAAACGTTTTTAAAATCATTTTCAAAATGTAATGAGAAACCTAAAATATCAAACTCTTCTGGTAATATCTTGTTTTCAAGTGAATGTAAAATTTTCTTCGGAGAATAATCATTAGTAGCCGGATATGTTATTTTTATATTTTCTGGTAAAAAAATACGTTCACAAGCAATATTTTCAAAGGAATTTATAAGATAATAAAGAAGCCTGATAGAGTATGATGACATTCCAAGTTTATAAACATTAGGGTAAACTAACCCAAAAGAAATATCAATTTTTCGCCAATCTTTAATTATCACATTTTCAGTATTCATATATAGAAAACTTTAACAAATTTTTATTAAAAATTAACTTTTCTTATTTAATTCAATTTGATTGTAAATCTTCTTAATTTCTTCCACAATTAAAGGTAGAACAATACCAGTTTTATTATTGATAACAACTTCCGCTCTTTCATCCAAATCTGTAGGCTCATCATTAACAATAATTAATTTTCCTCCTTCACTTAAAGTATATAGTGGTAAATCACATATAGGTACTACTGAAAGAGAAGAGCCTGCTATTAACATGACATCAGTTTTTTTTGCTAAATCAATTGCCATATACTTTTCAAAGTTAGGAAGCATTTCTCCGAATAACACCACTGAGGGTTTAAGTGGTGCTCCACAATAATTACATCCTGGGGCGACTTTTTTTTCCTTTTTAAGTTTACGCATAATTTGTTCTTTAGTATAACTTGCACGGCACCCTAAGCAGGTAAATCTATATACACTTCCGTGAACTTCATATACAATAATACTTCCTGCTTTTTGATGTAATTCATCAACATTTTGGGTAATTAAAGCTTTGACTATGTTTAGTTTTTCAAGTTCTGCGATAGCATAATGACCAGGATTTGGTTTCGCATCAAATAAAGCAGGAGCAATTTTTTCAGCCATCTTCCAAAACTTTGAGGGATCTGCTAAAAAAGACTGAAAGGTTCCATAGATCTCAGGTTTATACTTTTTCCAAATACCACTATCACCTCTAAAATCTGGAATTCCTGATTCTGTAGAAATCCCTGCTCCTGTTAATGCAATCGCATAATTTGAATTAAATAGTAAATCCGCAGCTTTCTTAATGCTTTCTTTCTCTTTTGGTTTTAAGGTGTCCATTTCTGTATTATATAGTAATAATTAACTTTGTAATGTAATCAATTCTAATAAAATTTATACTTATAGTTTAAATCTTTATAGTCTTCGCGAATTTGTGCAAATTTTATAAAAATAAATCAAAAAAACTTAATATACCAAATAATTTTTAGTATAATAAGAGATAATTATTGATCTTTCACCTACTTAAGGTTTTCCCTTATGATCTCTTCTTTCAGCATTATTTTGGAGAATGATATACTTTATTGTTCAGATGAAAAAAAATACAATGCATTTGAGATCATCTTATTTACTGAGAAGCTTTTACGAAGCATTAACCCTAGAAACACTTGGCGACTAAGAAAAATTTGTCTAAAACGTAAAAAGTCAAAGAGAGAGAGAATAATAGTTGAACATATAGTCACTAAAGCTGGTCAGAATTTATTTTTCTGTAGTCTTGGAAATTTTGCTGTGGGATCAACAGAATCTTTTAAAATGCTAAAAGATTTTGCTAAACAAGTTCAAGTACAATATAATGATTTAGATCGGTTAAAATTCTCTTCTGATGAGCCAACTTTTAAGGATGTAATAAAACTTATTACAGACTATTTGAGAGATAAGTATTTAGATCCATTAGAAGAAGAAATTATTTATGAAAAAAAAATCAATAATGGACAAAACGCGATCTTATATGCAGGGATATCTGCTCAGGGGTTACCAATTGTTTCTCAATTATTTGATAGTAATCTTTTAACAAATTTAAACAGAGATAAAACTACTGAAAATATTGAATTATATAGTTCAGATTTGTCTGCTAAATTAGCTACCATTTCAATGAATACCCAAATCCGAACTAAAACAAAAATTAAAGAAATTCATATTGAAGATACTGAAAGAGCTCAAGAAAATAACAATAAAAAAATAATATTATTTGGCAATATCAATGGATATTCAGTTGATTTTATCGCTACAGGTAATTTTTACAAAGTAAAAGCTATTTTTAAACAATTAAAATCTAAATTATCTTTAGACTCCGCTTTTAGAGAAGAATTTGCAGGAGATTTAAGACCTTTTAAGCATTTAAAATATTATCTTGATGAAGTTGTAAAAGATTTTGATCAAATTAATTAAATAAACATAATATCAAATAGATTTCATGAAAGCAGTAATATTAACCGCCGGAGAAGGGAAAAGATTAAGGCCTATAACCTCATCAAGACCTAAACCTATGATACCATTATTAGGAAAACCTTTGTTAGAACATACAATTTTAGGACTAAAGAAAGTTGGAATTAATCAATTTCTACTTATTGTTGGATATAAACAAGAAATAATTAGAGAACATTTTGAGAACATCTCAAACCAATTAGATGTGAAAATCGATTATATCACTCAGGAGGAGTATTTAGGAACCGCTCACGCAGCAGGATACGCGAAAGATTTTATTAAAGATGAAGATTTTCTAATGATGTATGGGGATTTATTTGTTGATCCTGAAATCTTTAAGATTGTAATACAAAAATATAGAGAGCAAGAATATGAGGGATTAATCGCTTTATTAGAAGTAGAGAATCCACAAGATTTTGGAATTATCAAATTAAATTCTGAGGAGCTTGTGGAAGAAATAATCGAAAAACCACTACCAACCCAAAATGCTGGAAACTTAGCAAATGCAGGAATATACTTGTTCAAACCAACGATTTTTAAAGCCATTGAAAAAACCCCAAAATCTATTAGAAATGAATATGAATTTACTGACTCTATGCAAATACTAATTAAAGAGTTTGGGGGAAGGATTGTTGGAGTTAATATAAATAAATACTTCTGGAATGATATTGGACTGCCATGGCAACTATTTGAGGCAAATAAATTTCTCTTAGATGGTATGAAAAGTCAAAGAATTGGAGAAATCGAAGAAAATGTCAAAATTCATGGTAATGTCTACATAGGTAAAGGAACTATTATTAAATCTGGAACATATATTCAAGGACCATGTTATATAGGAGAAAAAAATTTAATAGGGCCAAATGCATATATACGACCTTATACTTCAGTTGAGAATAATTGCCATATTGGGATGTCTGAAGTAAAAAATTCTATAATTTTATCTAATACTTCCGTCCCACATTTTAATTATGTAGGTGATTCTATATTATGCGAAAATATAAATCTAGGGGCAGGAACAAAAATATCTAATTTGAGATTTGATAACAAAACAATCAAAATGAAAATAAAAGGGAAATATGTTGATTCTGGTAGAAGAAAACTAGGTGCGATAATTGGGCCTAATTCTCAGACAGGAATAAATGCTAGTATAATGTGTGGTAAAAAAATTGGTGAAAATTCTATTATTGGAGCACATACATTAATCAACGAAGATGTACCATCAAACTCACTTTATTATCAAGATTCTACTGGAGATTTAAAAAAAGAAAGTAATCCTTTTTAAAGCTCTATTTGTTATTTAAAGTCAGATTTATTGAATTATCACTTCTTCTTGAAACTCTGTTAATTCTCTTTTCCTAAATTGACGAAGCAATTTGGAAAATTTCAATGGTTTTCCAGTATAATCAAGTTCCTTTAAGGCTTGCTCTTGATAGGCAATAAATAGTTTATTTGAAAACACTTCCCAATCTTTACAGATAGCTAATGTCTTTTCATCATTTCTTAGAAGACTATCATGCGACATTATCCTTTTAAATTCTGCTGAATACTCATCAATAATATCTGAATTTGCTCCGGATAATAAATCTCTACAAAATTCTTCAGCAGGATACCAGTCTTTTATTCTTGAAAAATCTCGATGAATTTGTGTGAGAAGCACATTTCTTGGGCCTTCCCATAATTCCATAATCATTGAATCTCTATGAAATCGTGGAGATGAAAGGAAATCTTCCATAATTCCATGTCCTCCATAAAACGATATTGCTTTTCGTATCATTGCTGGAGCTTCATCAGCTACGACAATTTTTTGGAGCATTATTAATTCCCGTAATCTAAATCTACGCTTACGTTCCTCGATATCTGTAATTTTTTCTAACTCCCTTATTCCACTGATAAGTTCTTCATTAAAATGAATATATTCAGAATAAATTTTAAATGCGCCTACTGCCGTTCTTTTAGCAAATTGTTCTAGTTCGTTAATCTGATTTATCATCATTGGAAAAGAAGATATCGGTACTCCAAAAGCAGTTCTAAATTGCGAATATAGCCTCGCTTCCCTCACAGTTCGTAAAGCCCCTGCAGCCATACCAAATGCTACATGGAGTCTAGATAACGATAGAACTATTCCTACAATATCTGCTAATCCTTTTTCAAGCGGTCCTACAGGGTATGCAACAGCTCCATTGTATGTGATTTCTGCTGTGGGTAATTCTGCAGTCCCTAGTTTTTGTTTTAATCTATCTATAGTGTAAGAATTTCTAATTTCTTTGTTTTTATTCCCGGGTAACCAAGAGGGTACTACAAAAGCTGCAACTCTTGTAGATGTTGGAGTATTTTTTGGTTTTGCCGTCACAATAGCATAATCCGCATGAGTAGCTGAGCAAAAAAATTTTTGCCCGTAAAGCCTCCATACATTCGACATTCCATCTTCACCTTCCTCTTTTTCGAAAACGACTTCAACTAAATTTGCTGGAACATCACTCCCGCCTTGAATTTCACTTACAAATTGAGAACCAAGTTGGTATTCTCCATTATCACCATCTCTTATAGATTTTAAGATTTCTATTGCTTCGGGACTTAATTTATCCTCATATTTTTGCATTATCTCAACTGCTCCATGAGTACATGCAACAGGACACATCACTCCTGATTCTCCGTTTTCATAAAGTAAGAACATCTTAATAAATCTACTCCAAGCAGAGTTTCGGGAGTGATCAAAAAGACCGAGACTAAAAATTTCTTTTTCAAGAATTTCAGTTTCTAAACAACGTTCTATCCGATCTATCCGGTGATTATGAGCGTCATAGTGTTTTACTTTAGTAACTTTTATTCTATTTTCAAGTTCATTTGCTTTATCAGCAAGATCTCGGAATCTATATGAAACATAATCAGATAAAGCACGAAGATCTCTATCAATTTTCTCAAATTCTTCTTGAGGGACGTATTTTTTAACAAGAGCTTGTAAGAACTCATCATTTTTATAATAATTAAACTGATTTCTTACAAACAAAAAATCATCAAACGAATATGGATTATTTCGGTTTCCTTCTTGGGAAGACATAATTATCATTGGAAATAATTAATTAGATTAAAAGAAGTTATGCAAATTATTAAAAATAACTATCATATTAATAATTTAAAATATTGGAAATGACGATTAAAACATAAAACTTCTAAGGATGTTTTGAAAATGAGTTAATCTTCTTCCTCTTCCTCCTTTGTTTCAACCTCTTCCACTTCTTTTTCAGTTTTAGGTTTTGTTTGTGATAACTTTTTTACATTTATTCTTTCAGACCTTTTAATTTCAGACTTTCGAGATCTTTTTATGTCAACTTCTACAATCTCAAATTGATTATCAGGAACTTCTTTATCTTCTCCACCTTCCGGGATCGATATAAGTTTACTCTTTATAATAACAGCATTAGATAAGGGATATATTGTTTTAGCTACACGTTGAATTTGGTTTTGGAATTCACCATATATCATACCAGCTATAAATTTTTCATGATTCAAACTTTTAGCGAATTCTCTTAAAATTTCTCTTATAATCTTCCGTATTAAGATTTGTTGACTACTTCTTGCTCTTTTGATGGTAGTGCAAATCATAGTTAGACGAAAAATATAACCATCTTTAGTAGTTAGGTTTATTATTGATTGAATTTTTGTGCTTCCTCTACCAATCAAGGATCTTATGAAATCATTTGTATATTGATGACCCACGAAAATACTTTTACATTTTTTAGCTTCATCATTAATTTCCACAATTCTAAATTTTAATTTCAAACTAATATCAGAATATTTACCAGTAAAATCAAATAATAAAGCCTCCAATGTTCTTCCCATTAATGTATCTTCTAAACCAATAACTTCGCCGATATGTTTAAAATTAAAGCTTTTACTGGCTTCGATAGAGTACCAATTTTTATCTTTGAATGTAACTTTTTTTACTTTAGGTTTTTTTTTTCTTGCTTTTGAGCTCACTTTAATTCCTCCATTTATCTAGCGACTAATGTTCTAATCTTTTCTGGATCATATCTAAAATCTGGGGCTAAGACCTTTTTCTTTTTATAATATTTTATTAAGCGATACACCTTAGATTCTGTTCGCTGTAATCCTTTGCGACTTTCCTTGTCCTTATGATTTGTTTCAAGATGTTTTCGTATATTTAGTGCTTTTCTTACTAAATTGGCGAGATCTTCGGGTAATGGAGATTTTATTTCATTCTCATCAAGAATTTGGGTTACTTTTTTACCAGTGACTAGTTTAACTAGGGGTACACCCCGTGAATCTCTCATTATAGTACCTATCATTGATTTTGACTGGCCTCTTCTCGCTAATTTAACAACTTCACTTTCGACTTCTTCAGGTGAAAGTTCTACCCATGTAGGCTTTTCTAATCTAGCCGGGCGCGTACTGCCTGAACTTCCACGCTTTCTTGAATGCATCCGAGCCATTTTTACGTTCTTCCTTTTATGTTGCGTGTCTTATAAGATAAAATATAAAATAAATAAAGAAATATAAAAAATAAACTTTTGGAATGTTCAATCTCCTGAAGGTTTCAATCTTAATTGAAGTCAAATATCTAAATATAGTTTAAGGTGTTTAAGATATTATGAATATGAATCAAAAAACTATTTATTTTGTTACTGGAAATATTCATAAATATAACGAAATTTTCACTCTCTTCGTAAATGAAAACTCAAGTTATATTTTAGAGCATAAAAACATAAAAACTATTGAAATTCAAGCAAAAACTCTTAAAGATGTAGCCTTATTCAAATTAGAGAGTATAAAAGGACAAATTGATGGTTCTTATTTCATAGAAGATGCTGGTTTTTTTGTTGATGTCCCTTTAAATGGTTTTCCCGGAGTATATTCTTCATATGTTATGAAGACTCTAGGAAACACAGGAATTTTAAAATTAGTAAATGATTTTGAAAATTCTAAAGCGCATTTTACTTCAATTATCGCATTTTATTTTCAACCACTCAATAAAAATTTAATCTTTGAAGGAAGTGTTTATGGGAAAGTATCAATGAATGCAAGAGGAGAGGGAGGATTTGGATTTGATCCCATCTTTATTCCTAATAAGATACCAGATAAGACATTTGCAGAATTAAAAACAGAAGAAAAGAATAAAATCTCCCATAGAGGGCAAGCTTGGAATAAATTCTTAACATTCCTTAAAGAATTTTAATATTAAAAAAAATTTTTTAAAATTCAGAGAATAAATGAATATTATGAGTAAAATAATAAAATGGGGAATTTTAGGTTGTGGAAAGATAGCATATAAGTTCGCTGAAGGATTAAAAGTACTTCCTGAAGCAAAATTGGAAGCTGTTGCTTCTAAAACAGAGGGAAAAGCAGAAACTCTTGGTAGAATGTTTGGTGTGAAAAATATATATAATAATTATGAAGAATTGGTGAATAATCCCGCTGTAGATGTTATATATATTGCAACAACCCATAATTTCCATTACCAAAATGCATTACTCTGTCTAACTCACGGTAAATCTGTTCTCTGTGAAAAACCTATAACATTAAATGCCAATCAAGCTGAAGACCTAATTAAGACAGCTCGTAACAAAAATTTATTTTTAATGGAAGCAATGTGGACAAGATTTTTACCTTGTATTAATAAAATAAATGAACTTATAGATCAGGATATAATTGGAGATATTAAACATATTACAGCTGATTTTGGAATAAATCGAGAGTTTGATCCTAAAATACGTGCATTTAACCCTGACCTTGGAGGTGGTGCACTACTTGATCTTGGAATATATCCAATTAATTTCGTAAGAATGGTTTATAAACAATCACCTTTTAAAATAAAAAGTACTGCATTTATTGGGATAACAAAAGTCGATGAAAAATCTTGTTATTTATTTGAATATAAAAATGGACAAACAGCTATGCTTTCTTCTTCATATAGACTACTCATGACAGATAATGCATTCATTTTTGGAACTAAAGGATATCTAAAAATTCCTGATTTTTACCGTCCAACAAAAATTGTCTTAAAATTAGAAGGAAAACCGAAGAAAACCTTTAAATTACCATTTAAGTCTACTGGTTATAATTATGAAGCAATAGAAGTAATGAAATGTTTAAACTCTGATCAAATTGAAAGCACAATCATGCCATTAAATGAAACTCTGGAGATAATGAAAACTATGGACATAATACGTTCTCAGTGGAATCTTAAATATCCTGGAGAATAATTAATTAAATTATGAGGATATTCAATTGAAAATTGAGCATATTGCTATATGGGTTAAGGACTTGGAAAAAATGAGAAATTTTTATGAAAAATATTTTGATGCGAAATCAAGTAAAATTTATAATAATAAAGAAAAACAGTTCTCGTCATATTTTTTAACATTTGATGGCACAACAAGATTGGAATTAATGCAGAGACCATCAATTCCAGAGTCTCTAAATAATCCTTATGAGCAGCACACGGGTTTAATTCATATGGCAATTTCCGTTGGATCTGAGGATAAAGTGATTTTTCTAACTAATCGTTTAGCTGGTGATGGTTATGATGTATTAGATGGCCCAAGATATACGGGGGATGGTTATTTTGAAAGTAAAGTATTAGATCCCGAAAAAAACCAAATTGAAATTACTATTTAATAAGATAATATATATTTTCCTTAGTTTCCTTATCAAATAAGTGGATTTTTTTATCGTCAAAAGTTATATATACTTCATTTCCAATTTCTAAGTGCTCTCTTTTTCTTGTAACACAAATTATCAAATTTCCATCTATATCTAAATGAATTTCAAATTCTCTTCCCATTGGCTCTATAATATCAATTATTGCTTTTACTGAATTATTTGATTGTTCTGCTGAAATTAAAACATTTTCAGGTCGAATGCCTAATATTAATTCTTTCAAGTCCTTTTCATTTAATTTGAGAAAATTATCTGGTAATAAATACTCCATGAAGCCTAAATTTAAATATATATTTCCATTCTCCTTTTTTAGATTACCTTCCAACATATTCATTGGAGGACTTCCAATGAATCCCGCAACAAATAGATTTTTTGGGTAATCATAAATTTTATTTGGTTTATCTACTTGTTCTATTTTTCCTTCATTCAAAATTGCAATTGTAGTTCCCATTGACATTGCTTCTATTTGATCGTGAGTTACATAAATAATTGTTATACCCAATCTTTTGTGCAGTCTTTTAAGTTCAGCCCTAGCAAAAACTCTTAATTTAGCATCGAGATTTGAAAGAGGCTCATCCATTAAGAATACATTAGGTTCTCTAACGATGGCTCTTGCTAATGCTACTCTTTGTCGTTGACCCCCACTAAGTTCTTTTGGTTTTCTCTCTAAAAGCGCTTCTATTCCAAGGCTTTTAGCGGTTTCAACAACTTTTTCCTGAATTTCCTCTTTATTTTTATTTAAAATTTGTAAAGGGAATGCAATATTTTTGAAAACAGTCATATGTGGATAAATTGCATAATCTTGAAAGACCATAGCAATATTTCTCTCTTGAGGTCTTTCAAAGTATTTCTTCTCAGCGGAAGTAACCAAATTTTTACCAAACCATATATCGCCTTCTTCGGGTTTAATTAATCCTGCGATACTAAAAAGAGTTGTTGATTTTCCACACCCAGATGGTCCAAGTAAAATAAATAATTCTCCATCCTTTATGTCTAAATCAATTTTATCCAATGCATAGATTTCTCCATATCTTTTTACTAAATTTCTTATTTTAACATTCGTCATAATATAATCCCTCTAACCTTTTACTGCTCCTGCCATTAATCCCTGCATTAAATATTTACCTAACACTATAAAAATAAGTAAAATTGGCATCGAATATAAGAAAGTACCCGCCATTGTATTATTCCAAGCAGTTTCAGTTCCTCCTGCCATATTTGAAAGGGCAAATGAAGCGGGTTCAAAATGTGTGCCCGTAAGTATCAGAGCAAAAAGATAATCATTCCAAATACTAGTAAATTGAAATACTCCAGCTACAACAAAAGGCAAAGGAGATAATGGCAATATCAAGCGCCTATATATCGCCATTACTCCCGCACCATCAGTCTTAGCAGCATTTATTATACTCTCTGGTATTGATTCATAATAACTTCTAAAAAGGAGGGTAGTCATAGGAATCCCATAGATTGTATGAACAATTATCATAGCCCAGACTGTATCATATACTCCTAAATTTCTTATAGTAATAAAAAGAGGAATTATGATGGACTGATAAGGGAGAAAGATTCCCATGGTAAGAAGAATAAATACAATATTAGAACCTCTGAACTTTAATTTAGTTAATACAAAACCACATATAGAACCGAGTAAACAAGATAACACAGTTGCTGCAACAGTAAATAGAAC
Source organism: Candidatus Hermodarchaeota archaeon (assembly GCA_048885765.1). Classification (GTDB taxonomy): domain Archaea; phylum Asgardarchaeota; class Lokiarchaeia; order Sigyniarchaeales; family SOKP01; genus Loki-b32. The sequence continues at coordinate 24,008 of JBHLLI010000008.1, read as the reverse complement.
AGAATTTATCATAGATGGTCCCAATTCCTGCCATGCATAAATAAAAGGTTCTATCGTTGGAATTAAGGGTGGAACCAATGGAGACGTCAATGATAAATCTGCTTGAGTTTTAATGGCAGACATAATACCTGACCACAGTGGTATTAATGTAAATATTACAGCAACTATTAAAACAGAGTAAAGAATTATTCGTTTTATTATCTTCTTTATTTTTGATGAAACAATTCCTTTAGTATCTTGAAAAATTTCAAATTTTTTATCATCTATTAGGTCTAACGTTTCTATTTGGTCTATTTCACGTGAATTTATCTTTTATCTCCTCCTTCGATAAGTTACATAAATATAGGGAATTACTATTGCCATAACTATTAAGAATAATGTCGTTGCGATTGCAGCACTATAGGCAAACTGATTAGCTCTAAAAGCCGTTCTATATATCATTATTGGCAAAATTGTGGTTGCGTAACCCGGACCTCCTTCATCAGTTAATATCCATATAAAATCAAATGCTTTTAAGGCAAATATCATTAGAATAACGAAAGCTGTGAAAGTCGAAGTCTTAATTTGTGGGATAATAACCCTAGTATATAGTTTAAAACCAGATGCACCATCTATTTGGGCAGCCATAATATGTGATTGTGGAATAGTTCTTATCGCTGCCAAAAAAATTAACATTATGTAACCAGAAAATTGCCAAACTAAAGCAAATGAAACACTAAAGATTGCTATATTAGGGTCACTTATCCAAGATACCTGTAAAAATTCAAGTCCAAACAATTCTAATAAAAAATTAATAACTCCATCTTCTATAAACATCCATTGCCATAAATAGCCAGTAACTATAAATGAAAGGGCATAAGGTAATAAGTATATTGTCCTAAAGACACCTTCTTTCCTGATCTTTTGATCCAACAGTATTGCTAAAAAAAGTCCAATAACAATACTAGATGGTATAAATACAAGCATAAAAGTAAGATTATTTCTTAAAGCGGTCCAAAATATTGGATCATTAAACATTCTGATATAATTTTCAAACCAAACAAAATTATAATCTTGGATTAATCCCTCCCAATCAGTTAATGAGACTATAAAATTCCAAACAATAAAATAATATATAAAATATGCTACAAGTACGCAACAAGTAATGAATATTAATCTTATAAGTAATTTATCCCTAACAAAAATTTTTTTTATTATATCTATTGGTTTGTTTGACTTTTTTTCAAATTTGAAATCTTCAATTACATCAATTTCTTTACTCACTTGGGCCAATCTAATCCCTTAATACTATTTAATTGATTATAATCTTAATAAATAATATAAAAAAAAAAATGTTTTTTAAAATTTATTTTAATCTAAACTCCATACTCTTGTAAAATCACTGCTGTAAGTACCTGCTAGGTTAGCTATAGCTGTAGCTGTTGCAGAAACAGTAGCTGAGCCGGCTGTCAATTGACCAATTAATGGAATAAAATCTGAATTAAAACCTTCTGGTGCACCACTACCATGAACTACACTTGGAAACATATATGATGTAGGAGAGGCGTCAATTGCATTAAAATCTGCTATAGCAGATTGTTGATAGGGTCCATATTCACCTAAATCTGCATCTGTTCGGGCAGATATAGATCCTTTTAAAGGATTAAAAGCATCTTGTCCTGCTTTTGATCCCACAACTCCTAGCCATCTATCTACATTAGTTGGATGAAGAATATTTTTTGGTTTTTCAAAACAATCTACTACAAGACCATACATATTACCTGTTCCTGGTACTCCTATAGTACCATAGTCAATACCATGATCCCATCCTGCTTGATAGAATTCTCCATTTGCCCAATCTCCCATAATAGCAAATGCAGCGGTAGGTGTAGCAGCAAGCAATTTGGCAATTGCACTATCCCACGATAATACTGCCCAATCTGCATTAATATAACCTGTTAAATTATCATAAATTTCACACGCAGTAAGCAAATCAGCATAATGAGTTGCTGAAACACTATCAATATCTCCATTTATCCAAGCTTCATAAGTATCAATACCTACACTTGCAAGTACTTGTTCAAAAGCATGTGCAGCAGTCCATTGTTCACCCATAGCAACTGGTTCTGTAATACTATAGTTCGGATTAGCTATTATAGCATCACATGCATCCCAAAAATCTTGCCAAGTCGTAAGGGTTGCTGGATCTATTCCAGTATCATTGAGTATTTCATAATTATACCATAATACATTACTTCTATGAATGTTAACTGGAACTGAATAGTAATGATCGTCAGGTCCTTTACATATATCCTCTATAACATCTGGAACTACATTTTGAAGTGCTGTTGTCCAGATATGATCAATATTATCTAATAAGCCAGCATCATAAAATATTTTCCATTCATAACCACTATGAATTTGGAATGTGTCTGGTGGTTGGCCTGCGAGCATCAATGTTTTAATCTTTACCCTCATTTCAAAACCTCCTCCGCCCGCGATTTGGATTTCTTGGACAGTTGTATTCGGGTATAGTCCTTCAAATACATCAATAAGTGCAGTAATTGCTGCTGCTTCTCCTCCTGATGTCCACCAATGATATATCTCAAGTGCATCTACTTCCCCTTCTGGACCAGGAGCTACAAGAATATAAGTAACTCCACCAACAATTGCACCTGTAGTTATTACAGCAATTAAAACAAAAATTATAGTTTGCTTTTTAGGTTCCATTATATTTTCAATTTCTATTTTTGATTTATTTAAATTAGACTTGGTTTTTTGTTAGATATTATAAAATATTTTTAACGTTATTAAAGAGTATAAGGACCAAATTTTTCCAAAAATTTTTAAAGTCTTAGAAGATATAATCAGAATTGGGAAAAAACCTTGATTTTACTATTTTTCACAATTTGGATAATTATTAGACGTTTTTTTAAAAATGAAATTTAAAAATCTAACCAAACCACTTTCATTAGAAAATCCAAATGTACAAAAAATAATTGAAATTGCAAAAGAATTAATCAAAAAAAACCAAGTCCTGAAAGTTAAAAAGCTCTATGATTTAGCTGTAAGATCTTTGGATATTTCTACAAGAGATATATTGGAAATCATACAATTTTTAAATAATAATAAAATACTTATTGATGGCTCAAAACATACAAAAGACACAGTTTTATTTAATCTGTACAGAAAAAAGATTTATAATGTAGTTGAAAGCTTTAATGGAGCAACATTTTCTTTTTTAAGGGAGAATGTTTTTACAAATCATTCTGGCAGTGCAGGACAACTGATTTGGCATTTAAAAATGTTACTTAAATTTAAATATATTAAAAAAATCAAGGTAGGAAATTATTCTTTATTTCTTCCAGTAGATTTAGAAGATGATTTTGGAAAATTATGCTTCTTTATGAGAGATGAACTTAATAGAAAAATCATTAAATTATTTATGGAATATGAAAAGATTATAAAACCGCATGTCTATAAAAAAATTAATTTTAAGAGAGAAAATGTTAATTATCGATTAAAAATATTAATGGAACATCAAATATTAATCTATAAAGATGAATCCACAAAAGAGATTTGTATCTCAAAGAAGATGAAAGAATATCTTTTAAATAATTTAAAAAAATATAATTTGATAAATTAGAATAAATTTATATATATATAAAAAAGGGGATAATTATGAACATAATTGTTGTTTTAGAGCTTGTTTCTTTAATTTCTATGACGGTTATATTTCTATTAATAACAATTGCAATACAAGTTTCAAAGATTGCTAAAAGATTTCCATTGTTATTTTATCTAAGGCTAACTTCATGGTTTTTAGTCTTATATTTTTTAACAAATATTATTTCTATTATTTTTGAAAATGAGGCATTTACTCGTGTTCATATCACTCTTATATTTCCAATTACATTCTTTTTCATTCTTTTCCTTAATAACATATTAAAAGAATCATATTATACTTTTGGTTTTATTCTTTCCTGTTGTTTGGGTTTCTTACTTATTTTTTTGGGAACGCAACCTAACGCTGTCATGCTTGTAAGGGAAATAGAATTTGAAAAATATGTACCAAATGGACTTTTTAGTATTGTAAATATTCTCTTTTATCTACTATTTGCATCTTATTTAATTTTTTGGGGGATTAAATCATGGATAAGTAGCCCATTTTATTATAAAAAAAAGACTTTATTATGTTTTATCGGAACTATAATATTTGCAGGAGGTTTTGTCTTTTATTTACTCCATTATTTTAATCCTATTTTTAACATTTTCATGCATTTTTCAAATCTTATTAGTATATTAATAATAATAATCGTAATCATGAAAGATGTTAAAATTCTATATGTTTTGCCGTATATTGTGTATAGAATCTCTGTAAGAGATAACAAAGGTAATCCACTATATGATCATGATTGGACAGAGATGAATATAACTGAAACCGTTTTTTCGGGTTTTCTTAATGCCATTGAGATAATGAGTGAGGAAGTAATGCATGTTGGTGGAATCCTTGATATAAACCTAAATGAAGGAATCCTTATTGTAACTAGATCTAAATATATAACTGTTGGATTACTCGTCTCTAAAACATCCAAATTATTAAGAGATTGTGTTAACAATTTTACTTATGATTTTGAAGATAGATTTGAAAGACTTCTCAAGAAATCTTCTATAAATATGCAAGATTATAAACCTGCTTATGAGTTTATAATTAAATACTTCTCAATTATTCCGTATCAGAATATTAAAAATAAAAACCAACTACTAACATTATCATACAAATATCATGAATTGCCAGAACATATCGAAAATAATTTTAAGAAAATTTTTGTAAAGAAAGAAGAATATGAAAGTGTTTTAAATGAATTAATTAAAACTCCTTGCTCAAATCCTTCTGAATTTTTTGATTTGTATGATGATCTAAAAGATGAGCTTATGGAATTGGAAATGAAAGAATCAGAAAAAGAAGACCAGAAATATTTAGAAGAGTAATAAACGAATCTTTATAAAGCCATAGTTCTTTAAGCTCTTTAATTATTATTTTAAATTAATTCATGTACAAAAATTATCAAATAAATCATGGCAAATATTGAAATTAATGTATCATTTTTAAGATAGTAGGTTAAAGCTTTGGATTTAAAAATTTTAATCTAAAATTTAAAATGTCTGCCGGAAAATATCCATTATACTTTTCTTATAGAAATATTTTACCAAAATTATATATGTTCCTAGAAATGCAAAAGAAATCGATAATATGAACACTCTTAATAATGTATCCATAGGAATTGTGAAAACCATTGGCATTTCTGTCATTAAACTCATGTTAGATTGAAGTAAATAGCCAGTATAAGTACCTATAATTGTCCCCATAACCCCTGCAGAAAGTAAGGTAATCATACTTTCAATCAGAAACATATTACGGACATTTCTTGTTTTCATGCCCATTGATCTAAGTATTCCAATCTCAAATTTTCTCTCTAAAATAACAGCATACATACTACTTACAAGACCAAAAATGCTGATTATTACAGTAAAGGTTAAAATTAATTCCATCAGAAACGATTGTCTTTCAGTCATCGATTCAAAGAAATTAATTTTCGATATCGCATCATCAATAATTATATCCTTATCTTGATACATATTGTTAATTTCATCTTTTGTTTCTTTGATGTTTTCTTCCGTCTGATCGACTAAATTTAAAAATAATTTATCAATAACCATATTCGGTTCTCCTGGATTTTCAACTTTCATCAAACGCATGTAATTATCTAAAGAAACCATTACCCCTCCGCCATTTGCAGACATTTCATTACTTCGAAAGTTAAAAAAACCGGGAACTCCACCTGAAATTCCTACAACTCGAAAAAGCGTGACATTGCCAGGAGCTAAAGGTTCATAATCATAATCTTCTGGAGCATAAAAAGTTATTCGAACATATTCTCCTACTTCTTTAACACCTATATAATCTGCTATAGATTTGGCTATAATACAAGTATTGTTATATGCAAATAGTTCACTAAAAGAATATTCAGAGTTACTTCCACTACTACTCCAGATCAGTAAGTCGTTATCAATTAAATCAACAAAATCTTCATTTATACCTATAAATCCTGCTTCCACAACATCAAAGTCCATCATGTCTCCTGCGGTAGTTTTAAATTTAGTACTATCTTCCGCACCAAAAAACTGAAACATTGTCATCATTTGCTCTGTCGATTCGCCACTAAAACCTACTTGACCTTCGCTTACTTCAAATAAAGTAGCCAGAGTTGCTTGAAGGTCAAATGTATTATGAAGTGATATGGCAAGCTCATCTATTCCTGCTAAATTCTCTAATTCTTCAACCATCTCAAGTGTTAAAGCCGTTTCTGGAGTATAATAATTTTGATTCATCAAAACTAAGTCTGATCCATATTGAAATCTTAAATTTAAATCCATATTGCTAGATTGCATTTCTGTTACGCTTGTGATAAAGAAAATAAAAGAAAAACTGATTGCAAACATAATCACTGTGCTTGTATTACGTCTTCTATAACGTTTTAATGAGATGTTTATAATACTACTGTATTTTCTAATAGCTGGTGTAATTATACCTAAAAACAGTTTTTGTATTAGGGGGATAATTCCTATTGATGCAAAAACCAATCCAATTACAATTGCAGCTAGCAACCCTATAAATAGTGCTGAAGTTAACATAAAATCCCCCGTAACAAAAATATTTGGCATTAGGACAAAAACTATCATTCCAATAGTAGCTATCGCAATACCTGTGAGAAAACTTTTTACATTCATGCTCCCTTCCTTTTTAATTTCCCATCCCTCTTCCTTGGTTTGAAAAGGAGTAATCGATTTAATAATATCCAACTTCGCTGTTTTTATAGCAGGTAATAAGGCTACTGCTAACGATACAAAAGTTCCAATTGAAAAAGTCATTAGAAGCGTATCTGGTTGAATAACCCATTCAACTTCAGCAAACTCAAATTGAAACTCATATAGAGGAAACAAAGAATGAGCAATAGGTTTCATCATAGTGAACCCTAGTATCATCCCAATGACAGAACCAATTAATCCTAACATCAATCCTTCAAATAATACCATTTTGATGGCATATGCTTTTTTACTTCCAACAACACGGACCACGCCGAATTCTCTAATTCTTTCTTCAACTGAAGTGGATAAAATACTGTTGATCAAAATACCTGTAATAAGAGTGGAAAGAATGGTTATAAACCAAAACATTATTGTTACAGTCATTAATAGAAATTCACCTCCTTCAAGTTCCTCTAATTTTGGCAGACTTACAGTGAATTCATTAATATCTAACCTTTCTTGTATATTAGAACCAATAATTCGGAGTCTCCTAGTGGTTAAGTCTAAATTGCTAGCATCATAAACAGTTCGAGGATTATTAATGGTACCTACAATGAAATTTATTAAACCTTCCCGTCGTAAGAAACTTTGGGCTTGCTGTATGTTAACAAGTATTAAAGTATTTTCAAATTGTGTAAATTTTAGGTCTTGAATACATATTTCAGCAACAGTAAGGTTTAATTCATAAGTCTGGTATTTTAAAGATATACTGTCCCCTTTGCTTACATTAAGGATTTGAGCAACATTCCATAGTATAACACATTCACCATTATCCGGTTCATCATCATATATTTCATTGGTTTCTTCTCCTTTGTCATCCACAATTATCAAATCCCCCATGTTTCCATTTGTAGCCTCGTCTATAAAATCAAGCCCATATAATTGAAGGGAACCACTAGTGTTAATATTTTCTGAGGTTGTTTCTACTAACATCATAATACGTGGAAATAATTTTTGAACTCCTTCAATATTTTGCAATTCATTTTCAATAATATCTTCATCAAAAAAGGGATCATAAGTTAAATCTGTTTGGACAGTTCGTGTAACCATAATATCTGATTTTCCTGTTGATGAAGTGACATATAAAAGGTAATTATAATTCACCGTATCATTTAACATTCCTATCGTTGTTAATAAAAATAATGAAATTGCGATGCCACATATTCCAAAAATAGCTTTCGCTTTATCTCGTTTAAGATCAACCAAAGAGTGTTTGATAATTTGTAGATTAAAACTTTTTTTCAATTTGTGCAATAAATTTCTTAAATCCATTATCATCAACTCTTATATATCTAAAATACTAAATTTCTTGTTTTTTCTCTTAAACTCTCTTGGAAATTTACCTTCCTTCGCTAAAATTTCTTCAATTTCTTCTTTTTCTTTTCTAACCAACCGAACTCCCTGACATTTTTTATTTTTACAATAATAATTTTCTCCCGGTTCATCTTTAAAAGTCCATTTTTTACAATTCGAGCAGTGATAAGAAGCATAAATCTGATCTTCCTCACATACAGGGCAAATAAAACTAAATTGATTGGCTAAAAACCAAGATCTACATGATTTACAGTATAAAGTTAATGGTCTTTGAAGCTCTTCATCAGGTTCGATTAATTCTATTCGTTTGATTAATTGATCTTTATCAATATCTCTAAGTCTGATTTTCTCGGCACGAATATTTTTAATATTTTGTATCCAAATCTTACCTTTTTTCTCCGCAATAACAAAAAGTGTTATAGATACAACAGCAATAGCGCCTAAAAGAATAATATATGGTCCCCATGATAACCACCATCTCCCGTTATTTACTATTACGTTTATATAAGACTCTCCTTTATTTCCCTCTTTATCATAAGCCACAACTCTAATTTCATACTGTCCATCATTAAAACTGATTGTATTCCAGTTAAACTCTAATATACTTGTATTAATATTATAAAAAAGTTTATTTCTATCAACACTTTTATTGTTTAGAAATATGTAAATTCTTTCTTCATCTAAATCTTTATTATCACTAACGTTTGCTTCAATTGAAACTAGTGATTTTAAATTTACATCAGGCTCAGGATTCAATATTCTAATTTCTGGTGGTATAAAATCTGTCGTTTTGTCATAACCAATGTATATATTAGAAAGTAACCAACCATTACCCAAGCCAATAACATTATCATTTGAATGTAAAGTGAACATTATCAATATATCTTCTCCAGAATATTGAGAAATATCGAATTTTTTGCTTCCAGAGAGATCTTCACTATCATATGTAAATTCTCTTAAAATAATCCATGTTTCACCAAAATCTTTTGATATTGAGATTATGCATCCATCCAACTGGTCCTCAGGTTGATAAAATTCATTTTGTAAAGAAATTTCATAATCAAATTCAAGATAAACTTTATGATCATCACCAAGGTGTAACAGTTGAGTTATTAAATTACTATCCCAATTTATCCCATAACCTTGTTCAAATCCTCCAAAACTTTGTCCCCTACCTCCATATATATAATCTTGGCTAATTCCTTTTATTGGGTGCCATGTATTATCTGCCCTAAACCAAGCAGTATTTTCTTTTGGTGTAGGACTTCCAGTTACATAGTAATCGTCCAAATCTAAATTTGAAAATTCATATCCAATATACTTATAATCCTTATAAAGATTGAATTGTAATGGAGTAGGATTAATAAATCTAAATAATGAGTTGTCTTTATTATACCACTGGCTTGTATTGATATATTTCCCATCTGAAATATGAAATCGAAAAGATTGGTTAGCAATTTCTTCTAAAAGTATAGATCTGCTAAAATATATACCCCAATCACTAGGAATATTCGAACTAGCATTCCAATCACCATAAATGTTGTACATTGTATAGTTAGTGCTATCTATTTCTAAATAAACAAATTCGGGATAATTATTATCATAATCAAAGTATTCTATTGAAAATTTATACTTCTGGTATTTAGAATCTTGAGTCGTGGAGATGTCATCATTTAGATTAAATCCTATTAAAGGAGAATTGTTATTTGTGTAATTTACGATAGCAAAATGATCTAACATAAATCCCTTATAGTTAATTGAATCATAATCTTCATCTAGAGAAGTTACAAAGCGAAACTGGATAAAATTATCGATATATTGAGTTAAATTAATTTCTTCCATAAACCATTCTTGTTCTATATTTGTATATGTTCTTATGGTTATCCAACCTGTCCAGTTTAAATTAATTTGTAATTGAATAAGGTCTCCAGAATTAAAGCTTACTCGATACCCAAATTTAGCAAATGGTTGGCTTTCATTCTGATTTACGCCAGTTAAATTATATAAAGGACTAATTAAAGTACCATTTGGATATGGGTCCTCTGTTACTCTAATAGGTGTATATGTATAATTATTTGGATTATTGTGATAAGTACCAAAATACATGGAATGCCAATTATCTTGATATATTCTTGATCTATTATCATTAGTATTTTCTTGTGACATTATACCCCATCCAGTATCAATGTAGGTCCAATTACCAATCCCCTCATTAAAACTATGATAATTTGGAAACTGGACACTATCTGTTGGGAATTCAATTGTAATATTTAATTCCCCCATACTTGGATATCTTGAACTAAATTTTCCATCACTTGCTAAGAAATAATAATGATACAATCCAGGTTTCGGAAATTGAATATAATCACTAACAAACAATGCCCCATCAGTGTAAATATCATCTGGTTCTGAGTAAGCAGTAAATAGTTGATACATTGTGAAATTTTTCGTCAATTCTGTAATATGAACAGTAACCTCTTGTGGAGGAACATTTGAAGAATCATTATCAAAATACTCAATATAGAATCTATATTGATCAATGCTGTAATTTTTCTTAGGTTCCATCCCCATAAATTCTTGAAAGCCCATTACAGTTGTATTAGTAAAACCATCAGCATAATTTATTTCAGCTACATTTAATTCTGGTTTAAATAAATTCTTTATACTTGAAAAGTTTAAGGTGAAATCACTACTCCCATTAATTGCTTTGATAACTACAAAACAATTAGTTTGATTCTTTTTTGGAGTAAAATAGAAGTCATCAATATCATACCAACGTCTATTTGATAAATCATAGTAATGTCTAGATGATCGCAATAGAATTGGTTCGCCATATTGATTGGTTTTATTTGAAAACAAATACATATCAAAATCAGTTTTTGAATCATCTACAGATAATTTGAAAGAATACTGAATATCCTTTTCAAAAATAATTTGACGAGCAAATACGTGTGTTCCGAGAGGATTCTCCTGAGAACTTATCAAATTGCCACTTATTGAACTATTAATGTTTAATTTTTTAGTAAGTGCATCTATAGCAGCCTCAATATTCAATCTCCCATATCCTTCATGAATATCTTTTAGTTCATTTGTAAATGGAGGATGATTTAAAGTTGGTGAGTACTCACTCTCATCAGTAGTGGTAGATGGATCATCTTCCCTATCAAGGTTAGTCTCTGAAGCTGTCATTAATAGAATTGCTTTAATAGTTTTTACCCACGTTGATAAATCAAGATTATTCCATTGATTCCAATTATCCCATTTTGCATCTATTAAGATATTAATAGCGGCTGATACGATTGCTGAAGCAATTGATGTTCCATAAGAAGCAGCCGCTTTATCATTCTCATCACTAGCACCAATAATTGAGCGATGTCCTGGTAATTTACTACCTCCTGGAGCAACAATATCTGGTTTAGTAATATTTTCAAGATTTTCTCCTATACTACTATAAGAAGTTATTTGATCTTTATCATTTATAGCTCCAACTACAATAGCATTTTTGTTTACTGCCAACTTATTTAATGAATCTGATACTTCAATACCTGCATTTCCCGCAGCAATTACTACTAATATTCCATTCTCAATTACTTCATCTATTACAGTATTTACCATATGCACATCTTCTCCTAAAGTTCCAATGCTTAAGCACACACTAATGATATGATAGAGTTCTCTATTTTCTATTACTCTTGCTAATGCTGAGATTAAATTTGAAGTATAACCTTTACCTGATTGATTTAATATTTTATAAGCAACAATTTTTGTAGCATTTGCGATACCAGTAAAATGATTTCTATCTTCAATAGGAAAGTCAGGGAAGAGTGTAATTTCTGAACCAAATGAAAAAACTGGATTACTCTGAAGCAATTTATGGTATTTCAAATATAGATCATAAACTCCTACGTTATCCTGATTAAGTATGTGATTAATTAAGTAGTAAGTATCAGGAATCTCATTATAGGAGTATTGAACTAATGAATTATTATAGTGTAGTTCAAACCAAAATTTATCTATCCCTTGTGTTTCTAATCTCCATGAGGAATTAATTAAAACATTTGAACCTGCTTTCGAAGCATTAAATGAGAATATTTTTAACGTATAATTTCTTGGAGGAGAATATTCTTCAAATAATTCAGTATGGGAATAATTTCCTTTGATTTTGATTATGGAGGGATTAATTGAATCATAGGAATCTGTACCGGTCCCAGCAATAATGGATGATATTAAAGTGCCATGTCCATTATCATCAAATATTGGTTTTGTATCAACAAAATTTTGCCAACCCACAATATTTCCACTTAAATCAAGTGGAGTATAACCATCTGGGAAATAATTATGATTAGGGTTAATACCTGTATCTAATACGGCTACTGAAGACTCATTATTACCCATTAACCCATTCAAATAACCAGTTGAATTAATCGCTCCAGATTGAATTGAAGCGTAGTTCATTTGAGCTTCTAGAATTTCATTATTTTCAATAACAGCATCTGGGAACTCGATTTGGTAAGCTGTTTTATTGATTTCTGAGGGCATAATCCCCGCAAATCCTGAAATCGAATTAAATTTATTATTCCATTCTTCTTTAACAGTTCCACCATAATATTCAAAACGAGAAGTAACGGAACTATTATAAGTTTGTTTCTTAAAAAAAATAATAATATTTTCATTATATAAACCTGAAACTGAAGGGTCAGTATTTTTTTTTTTGGAATCTAAGATATCCAAAGGAGTGTTACTTAAATTAGAGAAATTTAGGAAAATACTAGTATATGAAATTAATATAATAGTTAATAAAACAATTGAATATACTTCTTTTTTATTCATTTTAAAATCACTCTATTCATTATTTTCTATTATTTTATTAATTTCTTCTTTTCTTTCTAAACCAATATTTGTATCACTGGATTGTTTTACTATAATATTTAATCTTTCTCTTAAAGTATGATCTATCTTGAGTATAGATTCCCTTGAGCTAAGTTCAAAAAGATTCATCTCAGATCTTTCAAAATTAGTTCTTTTTTTTTTATACTTTTTAATTTGCCAAAAATAAATACTCAAGATTACAAGAGCTATTAACAATGGTGATGCTATGTATAGAAATTGTCTAGATTTTGGAGCTATGATCTTTATTGAGACAAAATTAGAAGTTGCATCATTTTTATGTAAATAATAAAATTCGATGCTAGCTGGCTTTAAACTTACAAGATTTTGTCTTTTCCCTTTAATTGTATAATTGAATGTAAATTTTTCACCTGGATCTAAGGAGTCAATTATATTAATTAAATTTCCTTCAATTAAAGAGAAATCTATTTGAGAGTAGCTAATCATATCATTAACCTTAATATCCTTAATACATATTGTTCCCGTATTTTCTACATCTATGCTAATTGTTATTGCTTCTCCAATCTCAATTTGCTCCTTACTTGTAGATTTAATAATCGAAAAATTAATTTCTCCTAATATTTTGGACATCGAAGACGATATTTGAAATGTTCTGCTTTCTATCCCGCCAATAACATTAATAGGAGGATAATAATACCCTTTCCAACCAAGCTTTTTTAGAGTTATATTAAACGATATTGAATTGTTGAAATTAATATTTTCGAAATAGGGGCTATAATGATCAACTCTCTTTAAATCACCAAATTGATCATTCATTGAAAGGGCAATATCAGGGATTTGAAATCCTACTGGACCTACATTTTTGATGTTTATAGAAAGATTGAATACTTCTCCTATAGCTGGAGCATTTGAAATTAATTCCAAATAACTAACTTCTAGTGTTCTAACAAATGGAAAATGGTTTTTATAATTTATAGGAGCTGAAACATATAACTGGTTAATGAAGCTTCTAACTTTAGTTGAATTTCCTCCTTCAATATTTTCAGGGTTATGATAAAATATAGAAATTTCACTCAACGATATAGAATTAGGAACATAGAATGAAAAGAATATTGTTTTTTTTTCTGAAGGAGCTAATAATGGGATATGGTATGATAAATTATTATTCACCAGTGTGAAGTTATTAACTGAATCAATAATTCCAGGGATTAACATAGAGAGAGTTAAATTATTAGCAGCCTTTGATCCCATATTTGTAATATTTATAAAGTAAGAATTCAATTCACCTGGTTTTGAGGAATAATTATTTAGATGGGAATAAACAACAATAGATGCTCCATCATATGTACATAATGGTATTGAATTAGAATATCGTTCAAATTGAACATAACCTGAAGAAGAGCCGAAAATGACTCTTGAACCAGTATCTTCGTTAAAATTAATGTCCCTATTAGAAAATTCAATATCAAAATCATTGATTGAGATATTAAACCTTTCTGAATTAGCATGAGATATCTTAAAAAGCGCGATATAGTTTTGTGGATCCAATGGATAAAAAATCCAATCAAAACTTTTATTATAATTAATTATGGAAAACGTCCAAGTATTGTTTATCCTATTATCTAAGTAAGGAGTCATCTCTTTAAATTCTTCATTTGTAAAATCGAAAATTTCGAAGTTAGATGCTTCTAGATTAAATGATGCGTTGATATCCATAATAAAAGAGACTTGTTCTAGTGTATTATTGGCTAAATCAATAGATGTTTTGTTCTTAAATATAAAATCAATTTCAATCCTTTGTTCTAAGAACTTTTCTTCAGAACCAACAACCCAACTCTCATCATCAGTTATTAGAGCCATTTCTGGGGTAGTATCACTGAGTGATGTGCCTGAGATAATTTCTGGAGTTGTTGGGGTAGATTGAATTGTAAAATTCTCTCTATAGAAAGGAGTAAATGAATCTAAATTAGTTATTGAATAATTATATATTCGATAAGAAATTACTTCTCCTGGATTTAATTTCCAATTATTGTCATTCCAAATACTATAAGTATTAGTAAAATAATCTTTGAGATCACTTACACTAATCCCTAAAGCAGCCAAAGCTGAAATTAATGGATTATAACGCCCCGAACCAACCATAATTTCGATGACATGATCCGTATCTTCATTATAAGGTGTTAAATTTGAAATATTGAGTAAATCTGGGTAGAAAGTATCAAATACTCCTGTACCAAATGAATCAAAATAAAAAATTCTGGGATCCTCATCAAAATTAAAAAAATCCTCTAATGAATCATATTGATTGGGGTACTCTATTCGGACAATTTCCCATATCGCATCTTTCAATTGATCTGCTATTGTCTGAGATTCAAATGTAAGAAATAGGAAAAAATCATTGAGTTCAAATGGAATTTGAGTAGGTACACCCCATGCAGTAATATTTCCGACATTTTCTGCTGAGATATAATATGAAAAATTTTGAAATGCTCCAAAAGATGCATTTCCTCCAATTAAATCCTTTTTAAATAATAAATTTGGCTCAGAATTCGAAATGTTATAGGTTATTGATAAATCACCAATCGGATTTATAATTCCTGTTGGTATAAATGAAAATCCTTGAAAACCAGCTAGTTGTAAGAAATTGATTATATTAGAAGAATCTTGTAGATTAACTGGCATAACAAACGAACTCTTAATCCCCTCATTATCAACCCAAAATAAATCAAAAGAATATTCTTTAAGATCTTGAGTGTTGAAATCAATACCAGCAAGATAAAAAAGTAAACTTAGCTGTTCTAAAAGATAATCACTAAACTTAAAATTCTTTGGAGTTGTGTCAACGATTTCTGTAGATAATGTATTTATTTCAATTCTACTCATGAAAGCACCTATCAACGCAATATATATTTTTTCACTCGGAGATAATGGATCACCAATATAGCCTAACGCGTCCCATAAGTTGAATTCAAATTGATTATTCCCAACTTGTTGAATTCCATCATCCAACCCCTCATATTGAATCGAAATACTTGTATAGTGTGAATTATTTGAAAGCGTAAATGTACTAAAGATTTCAATAAACTGTTCCAATTCTTCTTCTGAAACTGTTGCATTAAATACATCTCCGTAATTTTCTAATATAATTTCAAATTGATCAACTAGATTTTGTAACTCCAAATTTTCTAAGAATGATAAATCTAAAGATTCTATATTAAAATTTACTTGATCTGTTGATATGTCAAAATCTCCATCAAAAAAGTCTAATGAGTTGAGTAACATTATGGATGAGGAAAGATGGTAATTTTGATTATAATTTTGACTGGTTAAACGATTAACATCCAAAGCATTCCAATATCCATCCATTGGGAAATTTGCAATAAGTTCATCAAATAAGCAATCCCAATCTGGACTAGAACCAACAAAGGGAAAGAAATTAGGTTCTGATGCATTAACCATTATTAGGTCAATTTTGAATTTTTTTCTTATTATTTCTAAAGCTCGTTCTGCTCTCATTTCTGCATCATCTGCATCTAACATATCATCATAGAAAAGAAATCCAGCAAAATTGTTAAATCCGACGAGATAGTCAGAAGGAATATCACTCTCAGTTAATATTCTTGGAAAAATTTCAGGATTGATTCCATTTGATGCACTTATTATCAAATTACATTTATAGAAAGCTGGGTCATTTGAATCAAATTGAGAAAGAATATTTGAGTCGTTTGTAAAGAGGGATTGCTTTATTATTGATTTATTACCAGCGATAAATGCATTAATCTTTTCTGCATAAAGATCAGACCCAGCAACATTAGATAGGTTCAAATTATTTTCTTTTGATTCGAATACATTTGTCTCTCTCACTTTCAAATTTCTAAAGTCATGTTCTAAAAATAAATTTAAAGGAGTAAGGAAAATCGTGGAAATTACTATAAATAATATTATCAACTTATTTTTCCTCAATTATTTTTGCCTCCTTAGACTGTTTCCCTATATATTTCAACAATTTTCTGTTTTCTAGCTTTTCGCAATAATATTTTCATTCCAAAAAATATCATAATTATAGATAATATATAAATTAAAATTATGTTAGTCCATGGTACATAAAGTACTGTAGGCATCCCCGCCATAGTGCCCATTAATTGGCTTGTAACCAACCAACTTGTTAACCAACCTACTGTAATACCAATGGTTCCACTACTAATCATAATTATTAAAGATTCAAGTATAAACATTCTATTTATTTCTCTACCCTTTAGACCTAGTGTTCTTATAATCCCAATCTCTTTTTTTCTCTCGATTATAGTTGAATATGATGAGGATAATAATCCAAAAATACATATAAATACAGTAGTTAAAGCAATTAATGTAAATAAAGTATCCAATACAAAGAATGCGGATTCTTGCTGTGCTACCCTTCTAGCAAGATCAGTTATATCAAAATTGTATTCAGTTTGATAATTTTCATCTATTATTTCCTCTATCAAATGAGATCCTGATAATCTATCTTCTCTGAGTTTGACAAATATTCTATCTAAATAAGGAATTGGAGGGATATCCATGATTTCAATGTATGTTTCTTGAGAGATTAAAACACCTCCTCTTGCTCCCATCATAAGAGAAGCTGAAAATTCTTGAGAAAAACCCGACATGCTTTTTGCAGTACCTACAATTAGAAAGGGGTAAACTTCCATCTCATCTCCTCGTTGAATAACAATACGAACATTATCTCCAATTAATAAATTCATCTCCAGTGCGATCCCTTCAGAAATAATGCAGGTATATGATTGTTCATTATAAAATAACTCATTAAACGAACTATCAATACTCCCAGATGTCATTTCAATATACCTGCTTCTCACAGTATAAGGATATTCCTCATCGATGCCAATTAATGTTATCTCTTGGGTAGATAAACCGGCATAATCTCCAATTTCAGCATTAAATTCTTTATTCTCTTCAGCGTAAATTTGAGTTAGTTGATATGGTCTCGCTAAGACAGAGCTAACTTTCTCTATACCATCTATCGCCATTAAATCCTCTTCAAATTCAATTGTGAGAATTCGATTAGGATTTATAGAGGCATCAGCAATCTGTAAATTTTCATAATCCAAAGAATTATCCATTGAAATCTCATTGGAAAATCCTGGACCAAAAAAGTTTCCTCCTCCCTCATCAGGTTCTTCCCATCCTATAGTTTCAATGAGGAGATCTGAGCCATATGCTAATTTCGTCATAGCAGTTGATTGGGCAGATAATGTATTAATAAGAGAAGAAGTGAAAATTACAAATGAAAAAGATAGAGCAAAAATGATAATAGTACTTGAATTTCTACGCTGATATCGAAAAACAAATATTTTTATTACATTATGAAGTTTTCTCGCAATTGGTCTAAATAGTTCGATAACCAAATGTATTATTACAGGGATCAATCCTAATCCAGCCAACGTCAAACCAATATTAAAAATTAATAAAATTGCTATCAATGTACCTGCAAATAGAGCCATATCACTAGCAACCATAATTTGTGGAATCACAATAAAAACAAAACCACCATTAAAAGCTAAAATTAATCCAGTGAGTATTATTTTGTAATTAACTGAAGCCTTTTTCTGAAGATGATATAATGTATCCTCATGTCGGTAAGGATGAATCGACTCGATTAATTGAAGACGCATAACTTTGTAAGCTGGTGCAATGCTTACAATCATCCCTACACTAATGCCCATCACATAAGATATAATTACAGAGGTCCATGAAAAGGAGAAAGGAATTGAACCAAAACCGAGCATACTCCCCGAGACAACTGTGTTTGCAAAAGGAATAATGACATAATAAGAAAGTAAGAATGCCGTTAAAATCCCTGCAATAGCCCCAAAATTGCATAATAAAAATCCTTGCATTAAAACTATAGCTAAATTATACTTTTTATTTGCTCCTAAAGTGCGAAATATTCCAAACTCTCGGATACGTTCCTCTACAGATGTTTTTAATATGCCATTAATTAGCACCCCCGAAATCATCATCGCGACTATCGAAACAAAAACAAAAACTATCACTATAAACACACTCAGCAATTCAGCAAAACCTAAAATACGTAATTTAGGTAAGTCGATATTATACTCATTAATACCTATTGCCACTTGTATATCTGTCACAAGATTTTTCACCAGAATTTTTGAGCTTTCAAAATTCCGGATATCATAAAGTTCGCTGCTATCTTTAAAAGTTAGGATTAATCTATTACATTTTCCTTGAAATTCCGTTAAGCCAAAGTAGTGATATAAAGTTTCAATATCAACTACAATCAAATTATCATCACGATATCCTTCAGGCCATTTTAAGTTGAAATCAAAAATTTTAGCAATTCTAAGATTTCTTGTCTGGTTGATTGTAACATTTCCATGAGTGAATTCCATTCTAATCTCAATAGTATCATTTTCTGAATATTTGATGATATCATTAAATCCATAATAAATTGCGCAGTGATTTAAAGGTAAAGTACTTAAATCTAACAAATCTCCATTATAAGGATTTATGAAAGACCCAAAATTTAGGTTATTTTCTAAGGTAAAATTAATTCCTGAGATTTTAGCTGATTCTTCCTCATCTGTTAAAAGATTTTTAACATAACCTCTGATTTCCATTCTCGGAATGAAATTCTCTACAAGATTAGAAGCATTTTGAACTGTATTAATTATAGGATTATAATCAAAGTAGGAAGATCTGGTTTCAGGTTCGTCATTATAATGTCTTACAGATATAACAGCATCTTGATTTCCAGAATCTATAGATAAATAGTCTACATACCCCACAGCAATAGAATCCGATAAAAATAACACTACTGTAAGTAACCCTATTGATATAAGCATTCCAACTATAGCTAAAAGAGTTCTAATTTTTTGTTTTTTCAGATCTTGGAACGCATACTTGAAAACTAACTTAATGTGTGTCATATGGCATAAATTACTTTAGATTTTAATATATATCTTAACGATTTTTAATTTAAGATTAATAGTTCTCCTTCAATTCGACCAAAGAAATTATTTTCTTCTATTAATTCTTGGAGGATATCAGTAAAGTGTTCTGGCAAATTCATCACTATAGAATTTGGAATACTACCTTTGATATCGCTTATTGGAATTTCTACTTTACCTTGGTTGGAATAAAGATACTGGAAAATTTTGCTTTTACATTTCTCTTTGTTAATTTCTGTTTCTTGTCTTCGTTTGAGCTGCATTATTTCAGTTTCCTTTAAACCACCAATTTTTCCTTCGTGAGTGAGTTTTCCATCTCTCATATGAAAAACGCGAGTAGCAAATTCCGATACTGCAGCATCATGACTAACAGCGACAAATGTTGCACCACGTTTGTTTAAATCTCTAAGAAGGTTTAATACCATAACTCCTGTCTTAGAATCCAAATCACCAGTCGGTTCATCAAGCACACATATGGCTGGATCATTTGCAAAAGCTCTAGCAATGGCAACTCTTTGCTGTTCACCTCCACTTAATTCGGAAGGTGTGTGGTGCGCTCTTTCATCCAGACCTACTAATCTTAGGAGATCCATAGCTTTTTTTCGTTTCCCTCGACGACTTAATTTGCCTGAAAAATGTAAAGGGACCATCACATTTTCCATAGCAGTCATCTGTGGAAGTAGATTATAAAATTGGAAGACAAAACCAATTCTTTCACGACGTATCTCTGCTAAATCATTATCTGAAAGCATTGAGATATTTCGACCTTCTAAGAAGATTTTACCTCGAGTGGGAGTGTCAAGTCCTCCAATTAAATTGAGCAATGTTGTCTTTCCTGAACCAGAAGGACCCATAATATCAATAAAATCTCCACTATCTATAGTTAAATCAACTCCACGAAGTGCCGCGACCGCTGTTGTCCCTAATAAATACGTTTTATGGAGATTCTCAACTGTAATTAAATGATCATAATCTTTTCCAGCGACTTTATCTTCTTTTACATCCTTCTTGATTTTTTTCTTTTCGATACGAGATTGAATGAGAATTTCTTCTTTCATTTGCTTAATTTCTTCTTCTTTCTTCTTTTTTTTCCACTTCTTAAAATTTTTTGAAATTTCACCTTTCCAAATTGCTAGTTTGCCAGTTTCTTCTTCAAATTGCTCCATTAAAGGCGTTTTTTCTAAAATGGCTGATTTCGGCATTTTTTCTTCTCTTAATTATTATTTTTTCTAATGCTATAAATCCTGCTTTTTCTTACTATTACAGTTTTTATTTTTATTATATAAGAATGGTAAAATAAACTTTTTCAGATAAAAAATATGGTACAGATATGAAAAAATTAAAAATCTTTTAAAAATTGAGGTTCTAATTGAATCGAAAAATTAATTTACTTTATCGGATACCAAAAAAATTCAACCTTCGAGATTTTATTGTGTCTAACGATTTTTTATTATAAGAAATAACCCAATAGCTAAATTAATAACAGCTATTACTAAACCTACTAACACTATTGACCTAGAAATTCTCGCAGGGATATCAGATGGGACTACCAGTTGTAATGTAAGCATCCGATAAGTAACGAATGAAAGTATCATTCCTACTGCGAAACTTCCAATCGCAATTAAAACGAAAATATAGCCTGCAAATTTTTTTTTTTCCATTGGATTCATTTTTCACACCATAAATTCCTATTCTTTGATAAAGAAAGGAATATATAAGCATTATGATTTTAATCTATTCTGGTAAAGAAGATTGACATAAATGACTTAGATTTTTTTTTTATTTAAATAATTCAAGATAATTTTGAATAAATGCTTTTCAGCATCTTTTTTTGTGCTAAACTTACCCGATTTTAAATTTCTTGGAATTTCTATTAATATTCTTTTTTCTTTATCGAATATTCTCGGATTTTTGGCAATCCAAGTTAACTCATGTTCTTCACCATACTTTTTATAGTCAAGTTCAATAATTATATTGGTTTTAAATTTATCTTGCAAATATTCTAATAGTTGATTTTTACTGGAAATAATTGAATTTTCAATTATAATCTCGACATTATCATAAAAAGGATCAATTAACTTTTTCTCAACTAAATTTAAATCATAGTTAGAATCAAGAAACATCGCGCCACACAGTGCTTCAAAAACATCAGAGAGTATCCTCGTTCCTTCGATTCTCTGATTTTCTGTCTTTAAAATGAAATCTTCTAAATTTAACTGTTCTGCTACTTTTTTAAGGGTTTTATCGCTTTCTAAATGAGCCTTAATTCTCGTAATATCACCAGAGTTTCTTATATCCATTTGAAACAGTTTTAGAATGAATATTATTTTAATTACAGCATCTCCTAAGGTCTCTAAAAAGTCATAACTAGGTTTTCCTGTTAGATTTCCCAATTGTGGAGTAGTTAAAGCTTGAATTAGTAATTCTTCTTTTTCAAAATTATAACATATAAGTTCTTGGAATTTTCTTAGTTTCTCTTTATCAATAACATACATCAATTTATT
Source organism: Candidatus Hermodarchaeota archaeon (assembly GCA_048885765.1). GTDB lineage: Archaea > Asgardarchaeota > Lokiarchaeia > Sigyniarchaeales > SOKP01 > Loki-b32. The sequence continues at coordinate 1,516 of JBHLLI010000008.1, read as the reverse complement.
TATTATTATTTTCAGTCAAATTTAAAAATTATAAGATTAACAATAACAATTTTAAAAAGAATATTTCAAATAAAATTTTATAATTCAATTAAGCCTTTAATATTATATGGGAAGTGGAAATAAAGAAAAAATACTTGAGATTATTAAAGAGGTCGAAAATAAAAATTCCGAAATTGAGGAATACCTCTCGAATCTTAATATTCTACCTAGAAATGATATGTTAAAAGAAATAAACCGAGAGATTATAAGTAAAAATTTGGTGATCCAAGAGCTTTTAGGAACTGACGGGCAGATCATTTCTAAAGAAAAAGAGGGCGAGATTTCTGTTGATCATATCATCGAAGGATATTATGATAAAATTCAAAATTACCCTAATAAGAAGATTATTTTTTTAAGAGAATACCTTGAATTATTTCAAGATGGTATAGCAGACAAGGACAAGGATGTAATTCTAAATTCATTAAAAGATGAAAAAAATGAGGAAAAATTAAAAGAAAGAATGAAGTTTTTGGCTAATACTTTCAAGCTTAACTTATAAATCAAACAATTTAAGTAATAATAATACGTGTTTAATTCCCCTAATCTTTATCTTTCCAGACAATATTTTTCCAATAACTTTACCCATTGAAACCTTTTCACTACCTAAAAGCTCCAAAAACATCGGTGTCGTTGTTTGTAATAATCCATCCCACCCTGCGTTTTTCTTTTTTATATTTGCCTTTGGTTGATTTTCAATACCTTCCACGAATATTTTACCTTTATCTATTATTAGTAATGCTGCCCACTTTCCATCTTTTGCATTTAAAAGTACTTTCTCCTCAGAATCCTTGAATATATGTTTAAATTTTTCATTTTCGTTTAAGGGTTCAACCTGTTTTGATACAATTCCAGCGAAACCACGCAATCTGGTCTTTTTTTCTTCGGACATATCAATCTACAATCCTATTGTTTGTGTTTGTTTTTTGAAATATTTTTTCAAATTATAATTTAATTACTCCTTATACAATTTAAAATTATAAATTATCAAAGATCAAAAAATTTTAATCAGTAAAAAACAAGGAAGAATAAGTGATCTAATCGCGTACCGTAAAGCTAGCTATATCTAATAGCCATCTCCTTCACTTATCTCGAATAAATCTTCATATGCTTTACGATCCTCTCCAGAAATTCTCTCCCCTCGAAAACCCTCCTTAACTACAATAGGAGCACTTTCTTTTTCATCATGTTTGATCGTTTTTATTATTTTATAATCCTCAGTTTTTGATTTATCCAAATCAAACTCCTTTTCGCATGCCTTACAGTATAGTTTACCGTTTTTTGGGACTAGCATATTTCCGCATTCTTCGCAAAATCTCATAATTTGAGATATCTCCTCAATTCATTTAATTCGAATATTTAAACTTATTAGTATATTAGGTTATTTCTAACAGTAACCTTATAACCTATCAGTATTAAAAATATTATAGCTTTATAAATTTAACGCATAACTCAAATAATTGTTACAGTATTACGGATA
>JBHLLI010000007.1:0-59408 GCA_048885765.1 Candidatus Hermodarchaeota archaeon | reverse complement strand
TTATACCAAAAACTTCAAGGGTATATTATCGATGTACAATACTACCACATGCCTTTACAATATGATAAGCTCTATTTTGTGCATGCTGCGTCAATGAAAGGATTCCCATATAACTCTATGAGAAACTTGTACTTCTATCCATGTTATCGTGAATAAGACAATATTAACTGAAAATTAAAAATTTTATAAATTAAATCCTTTTTTTTTTATTTTTTAACTATTTTTACTTAAATTGATATAATATTCATTTATGAATCTGATAGGATAAATATCTTAGCCTATTAAGAATAGATTTAAAATTAGAATAGAGAATTAAATTTGATAAAATGCATTTCAATGCTTATTATGTAGGAAATTTTATTTTTTCTATCGCTATTTCAAAATCTTTTTCTTTTTTGATTAAAACTCCTAAAAATGGAATCCCTTTCTTTAATTCTTCAAGAGAAATACCACTTTTAAGTAGAACTCCGATCCAATCAAGAAGTTCAGAAGTCGAGGGCATTTTTCTTAATTTTGTAATAGCCCTTAAAGCGTAAAAATGTTGTAAACATTGGTTCAAGAGGTTTTCTTTCAAGTCTGGATAATGCAATTTACAAATTTCTGCCATGAAGTTTTTGGAGGGAAATTCTATCCAGTGAAATACACATCTTCTTAAAAATGCATCGGGAAGTTCTTTTTCATTATTTGAAGTAATTATTACAATTGGTCGAGTTTTAGCTTTCATGAATTCTTTAGTTTCTTTAATATAAAATTCCATAACATCCAATTCTTGTAATAAATCATTGGGAAATTCTATATCTGCCTTATCAATCTCATCTAATAACAAGACAACTTGTTCTTCAGATACAAAAGCCTCTCCTAATGGTCCAAGTGTTATATAATCATGAATATTATCTACATCTCGATCCTCACATCCAAACCTACTATCGTTCAACCTTTGAACTGTATCATACATATAACATCCATCAATGGCTTCTGTTGTACTTTTAATGTTCCAGATTATCAACCGTTTACCTAAGCTTTCAGCAATAGCATGGGCAAGCATAGTTTTCCCAGTTCCAGGTTCTCCTTTCACTAATAACGGTCGAGCGAGAGCTATTGAAACATTTACTATATTCCTAAGTTGAGGATCTGCGAGATATTTTACATTCTGAGTTTTTACATCTCCTTGGAATTTATTGAAACCCTTATTACTCATAAGTAAATGAAATTAATTTAAAATTAAATATTTTTTGAATAAAACTAATAATTTGTTGATTTTTGATAAAACCTATAATTTCATTGTATTAAAAGCCATTAAAAAGAAATATCCATGGTTTAAGATGACCGTTATTAACTCTATGCTTCTAAATTCAACGATTAAAGCGTCTGCTATAATTAGATAGGCCAAATAAATATTAAGGAAAAGGATAATTATTACATAGATTAAAATCAATTTAATGAATTTTGGGTGCTTGAATAGAAGTATCGGAGGAAAGGCTGTAATTAGTATAATTAAAATCATTAAAAAAATTGAAAAAATGTAGAATAGAACATTTATATCAGCTAAAATTTCGTTTAAAATAATTATTATTGTGAGAATATAGCCAATTCCTTGGAAAATCTGAATTTTAACTTTTTGGCCCTCATCTTCTTCATACCATCTAGACCATCCTATAAAATAAGGTATTAAGAAAATTCCAAAAATAATATTCCCAATTCTAAAATAATAGGCACCAGTTGGATTATAATTATACCATCTCAAATGAGTCCATAAATCCGTGAGTGGGTTAAATGATGTAGGGAAATAAGAAATGGAAATTATAGAAAATAAATAATATGATAAGAATGCTATGAAAGCACTTGTTATACTTAAGTATTTAATATTGAATTTCATGTTGAAGAAAATTAATTATGGATTAAATATAATTTTAAAATTTGCTTAACCATCAATAATTTTTTTGGTTTTACTTAAATTTAAAAATTCTCACTTGATTATCGATGTGAGGAGCCATGACTAGTACGGAAGACTCAACATTAATTAACATGATCTGTCCTTATTGTAAAGAAAGTTTCAGAAAACACATAGAATTCGAGAAAAAAAGTGGTCTCTTTACTGTGTTAATCAAAAATCATTCAGAAAATTCAAGCTGTCCCCCTTTTATTGCTTTTATTGATAATAATGGCAAACATAGAGGCTCTCAAAAAATAGATGACATTGGATCTGAAGAAGAAATCTCTCTCAACGAGCAATTGCTTGAAAATGCTCGTATTCGGATTAATGAATTAAAGCATGATATAAGATTTTATCATTTAAAAATACCCCGGAAAGGAGGAAGAGGATTTGAACATAAAGTTTCGAGTGTTTCTGATAGATCCTTTTTAGCGTCTAAAATTTATAAATCTTTAATAGAATTTTTAACTGATTATGATGAAGAAAATACATTTGGCTCAATAACCATAGATAAAACCTCTGATTTTGAAGGAGGTATCTTGGTTTATGGAAAGTATCTTGGTTTAATTTATACACTTTTCTGGAAAGAACAGAAAATTTTGATCGGTAAATCATTAGATGATTTAAAAGCGGAAGCTAATCTCACAGTGGAGAAATTAATCGAACTATATGATATCATGGACTTGTTCTTTTAAAGAATGGATTTAATACATCCTTTCTAAAAAATAGAGATAAGCTTTAAATATTTTTGGAAAAAAAGTTACATGCAATATTTTTATAATTATAGATATGAATCCATAAAAAAAATATGTGAATAATAACATGACAGAAGAAACTGCTATGTTAGAAGAATTAAAAAAAATTAGAGAATTATTAAGCCCTCCACCATCACCACCACCACCAAAAAATTTACTTGATGAATTTAAAAGATTTATCAAAAATTATAAAGTAATGGGGCTCGCAGTCGCGTTTATTATGGGTATTTACCTTGGTCGCCTCGTCACTTCCCTAGTAACTGCATTTATCTCACCAATTCTTAATAATCTCTTCTTATTAATCGGTTTTCTCGATCCTGCAGTAGCGGCAGCAGACCCCGCATCGTATCCGTTAGGTTTCAATGCCACATTATTCATTAGTGAATTGATAACCTTTATAATAGTTGCTTTTGTAATATTTATCTTAGTAAAGATAACAAAACGTCTCGGAATTGACTAAAAACACTTAAATCAAAAAAATAAAAAATAATTTTTTTTTTATAATTCTCTCTGACTTAAAATTGTTGTAGAACATACACTAAATGCTCCACCTAGGTTATGACATAACCCTATCTTCGCATCTGGAACTTGCCGTCCTTCTGCTCTCCCTTGAAGTTGTTTTGTAATCTCTGTTAACATACGGCAGCCAGTAGAGCCTATAGGATGACCAAATGATTTCAAACCTCCAGAGGGATTAACAGCAGTTTCGCCATCCCAATTAAAGGTTCCATTCTTTAATTCTTCAGCGGCTTGACCACGATCACAGAATTTTAAATCTTGGCAGTTAATTAATTCAGTAATTGTGAAACAGTCATGAACTTCAGCAGCATCAATTTCCTGTCTAGGATTTGTAATACCCGCTTCTTTATACGCATATTCAGCAGCTTTCACAGTTGCTGGGAAACTAGTAAAATCTGCTCCAGGTCCGTTAGGTGGAATATACCATGGAAAGTTAGTTCTACATGATATTGCATTAGCTTTAACTAATATGTAATCATCTGCATGTGCATAACTTTCAGCTAATTCTGGTGTTGTAAGTATAAGAGCTGCAGCTCCATCACTCATCGCACAGCAATCAAAACGACCAAGTGGATCAGCAATCATTGGAGCTTTCATAGCTTGTTCAATTGTTATTCTGCTTCTAAAATGAGCTTTAGGATGTTCGGCACCATTATCGTGATTCTTTACTGCAACTCTAGCTAAATCTTCTTTTGTCCATCCATAATCATTAAAACACCTTGTTGCCGCCATCGAAAACATTGCTGGTGCAGAAGGAGTTGGATATAAGGGATGTCCAAAAATAGTAAATCCTGGAAGACCACTTCCCCCCTCGTCCATTAATTTTTCTACTCCGCATGCAAGCACAATATCATACGCTCCTGATGCTACAGCGAAAGACGCATTTCTAAAAGCATCCATTCCACTAGCACAAAAATTTTCAACCCTGGTAGCTGGTTTTCCATCAAGTCTTAAGATATCCTCAGTAACTGCTCCTGAAAGCCCTGTGAAGTAATAAAACATTCCAACCCAAGTAGCATCAATATCATCTTTAGTAATTCCCGCATCTTTAGTCGCGCTGTGAACTGCTTCAAACAGTAAATCATATTGATTTTTATCCCAACGTTCACCATATTTAGTCATATCGCACCCTATTATAGCTACTTTATCTTTAATTCCTTTTCTTCCCATATTTTATCAACCTCCTTTATGGTCTCCCCCTTACGGGTCGACATTTCCAATAATAATTTTTAAACTCAGCCCCTTCATGCTCTTTTCTAAAGGTTAGCTCGACTTCCATACCTATTTGAACATTTTCTTCGGGTTTTTCAATTTCTGTCATGTTTAAGAGCACTCGTCCTCCACCATCTAAATCAATTACACATCTTGGTACAGGGATATCTAAATAAGATCCACCTACTAAATGATCTAAGGTATATGTAAATAATTTTCCTTTTAGTGATAGCTTAACTGGCTCAAGTTGATCATCTGCTCTACAAACATAACAGGATCGCAGCATATCGGGATATTGAATTGTTCCACAATTCTTACATTTAACACCATACCACTTATAGATAGATGCTGTATCACGCCAGATTGTTACAGGAGAACTCTTTCTCTTATATCTATCCTTTTCAAGAATTTCTTTAAAATCAAGGAACTTATTGTAATTATTAAGTGTCTTCATTGACTTTTGGTGGCCTAGAAAACCCATTCTGGTCTTTCCGAGATTCCTAAGAGCATCTCTATCTTGGACTTGCATTAATATTGCGTCAGCACCATCCCCAAATCCCGCCATTATTATCTTAGCTTCAGGCTTAGGTCTTCTTAAAGCACCAATTAAAAGAATGAATGGCATTGGAGTTCCTAAATCTCCAAGTTGAAAGAAAACACTATTTTGGGCAACTCCTCCCGCAAATTTCATTATCTTTGAAACTTTCCCATGTAATCGAGGATTATTGTAATAATATGCAGCAGCACTAATTTCTTCTGGTTTTAAATTATTTCTTTTTAATACCTCTGCCATAACTTTAGTGATACTGTCGAAATAAAATTTTGTATCCATTTTGACTTCAAAAGTTCGAATAAATTTGTCTTTATCAGCTCTTTTCCAAGGTCCAGTAACATTTGCTGAAACCGAATAATAGTCATCTATAGATAAAGGTAGGTTTTCCTCTTCTGCTATAAGCAACGCAGCGGCACCATCAGCAAATCCATACTCCCACATTGTTGATGGTTCTGGAGCTCTTGTATCTGCCGCAACTACAAGTATACTCTTAATATCTTTATTGGCTTTTATTGTATCAACTGCTCGTGCTACCGCAGTTGTACCAGCTTTCAAAGAATCTGTAAAATCAGCAGTTATAATATCTTCTCTCATGTCCAATACAGTAGCAATTAAAGAAGCAGAATCTTTCTCTGTATATACTTGAGTCGTGGATGCATAAAATAATCCATCAATAGTCTTAGGATCGAATCCACTTAAGGCGTCTAAACCAGCTTCAACAGCCATCGTTAAACTATCTTCATCAGCCATTGCTACAGCTTTTGTACCGGGAACAATTGGAAATTCCCAAGCTTTACCAATTAAGTCACGTGGCAAAAGATATCGAGGCAAATAGGCTCCATAAGATTTTATACCAATCAATTTTTATTTTCTCCCCTTTTAAAATTTTGTATACTCATTTTAAAATTATTATTTATATGATTTTAAATGTATCAAGATAAATATATTTCCTTAAATTTCAAGAAAATTGGATTATTATTATGTACTTAATTGACAAATTCTAAGAAAATAGATTTGAGTAATTAGTTTATTATAGAGAAAATGCATTAAGTAGAAAAGATTTCTTCATAAATATCCCTAATTGGGTTAAAAATGTTAAGATCTCCGTCCCAGTTGTTTAAAACATTTTTATAAACTTGCTCTACTTTTAAAATCAAACGATTCATATAGAGATCAATCACTTTTGACTCCTTTTTGGAAAATATAACTCCGGTAATTAAATCACTTGGAAATATGTAAATCAACTTACCTTTTTTCTTTATTACGGATACTTCTCGAGAACCAGGTTTCAAAATTTCTTTAAGCATAATATTTACAGAAGTTATTGCACTGGTTATTAGGTGTTCACTTAGTAAATCCACCTTCTGAACGTAAGATTTATAGAATATACAAGCGCCATTCGTATTTATTATGAATACCTCTTCAATTTTATCCTTCCATTCAAATTCAGAAAAAGTTGGAAATTTTAAGAAAAAGAACGCAAAAAATATAATCCCTACTAATTGGAGGAGGGATCCAATTAATCTAAATGGGATCTGCACCAAATTTATTGAATGATCAGAAGTTAAAAATATTCCAATTAATAGTAATAAGAAAGGGAGAAAAGTTAACATAAGTTTTTTAAGTATATTTCCTTCCAGCTTGCTTTTTTTGTTAAATTCAATAAAGAAAAAAATGAAAAAGAGGTATATCAATGAAAGAAAAATAATTGAATCGATAATTACTAATGTGTTATCAACAAAATAAAAGATGACGTATAATATCAATAGAATAACTAAACTAAATGTAAAGAAAAATTGTTTAAACAAAATTACTCTTTGTCTCTCTTTCACAAGGATAAAGAGCAGAAAACCAGTAAATAACAATATACTACTAATGAAGTGGTGTAAATCTATAACAAGATTATCATAAGAGAAATAAGAACCTAATACCGATAATATCTGGCTCAAAGAAAGTGTAAAAAATAAGATGATATATCCAATATCTTGGGAATATTTGAACCTATGTGGTTTTTTTTGGTGTCTAAACATAAATAATATTCCAAACTCTAAGCTAATTATGGCAAAAATCCATTCAAAAACCATAAGGATAAACCTAAGGTCACCAGTAATGGGAAAATCTATTAAAATCATTGATTTAAAATACCTCTCAATATTACATCAAAACTTTTAAATAATAACTGTTGATCTCCTTTTAGATTCTCTAAATTTAAAAGGATTTCCCGATAAAAAGCTTCAAATTGTTGCTTTATTGAATCAAGCAGATGTCCAAGGCTTAATAAATCTTTTCTTATTATTAGAGCATAGGTGATATAAGGTATTACAGAACTATATGTTAAAAGAATGACGGAATCTTTTTGTTCTATCTTATTAATTCTTTCATCTTTTGTATTAGTTATTTGAGTAATTACACTTTCAATTCCTACAATCCCACCAGAGTAAAGTTTGGCTCTGTCATCTGGTGTTAATTCATCATTTGAGGTAGATCTTTCCCTAAATATATCAGTAAAATCATGGAAATAGATATGTTCTCCTGTTTTTTGATTGATTATAAAGAGTTGAATTATATTTTCTCGCCATTCAAATTCATAAAAAGGAGGAAAATCATACACCGAAAAAGAGATGATGATAAATCCTAATAAAAGAATCGTAATTCCAGTAAAATATACTATTTCATTAATAATAGGGGGCAAAACTCCAATACCAACTACTATTGCAAATCCTAAAGCGGGAAAACTTACCAATGCCCCCATAAGGAAGAAAATAAATTTTCTTTTAATCTTTCCAACTGATCTCTTTATTAAGATTACTTGAAATCTTATTACGTTTATTCCATTTAGTACTACAAATAAGATGCTGATAAGGAAAATCGGATTCCTAGTGTTAGGAGTAAAGATTAAAACTACAATTGGAATAAAATTCAGTATTACTAGGATCTTCACTATTTTAGTATTGATTATATTAGAAAAATCTTCTTTAATTATAAATAAAGAGAATCCTATCGTTGATAAAAGTGCAAATGTCCATCCTATGCGGGAAATTATCTCATATAACATGGTTCCTTCTATGATAAAATTTCTTGATATTTGAATCCATAAGGGTCCAATTACAATAAATAAAATAAATGTTCCAAAAGCTAATAAGACCCTATTCAATTTTAATTTGACATCTCTAATTTTGAAATATTGATAATAGAAATAGAAAACCAATTCAATACCCATTGTAACTGGAATTAAATAAAACAAAAATTGAAATTCCTTTAATTCTAAAGATTGGAACAGCATTATTATCTTGATTTTTTTCTAGATGGTTTAAGGTTAATTTAATTAACTAGTAATAAAATTATTTAATATAATTAAGGTTCTAATTTACTCAGTTATTTACAAATATGACAATAAAAATAACATGGTTGGGTACAGCGTCGTATATTTTAACATTAAACGGTGTTAAATTGTTATTTGATCCATTCTTCTCTCGAAATGAAGATGCTACACCTATACTAAAAACGAAGAAAGAAGATATTCAAAAAGTTTTGGCCATTTTCATTTCACATGGTCATTATGATCACGTCTGTGATGCAGGATGGTTTGCTGAAAATTTAGATATTCCAGTTTATTGCTCCCAGATTGCAAAACAGAATATTATAAATTGGGCGGAAGGAAAAATTATTGAGAATCATACTGAAAGCCTTTCAGAAAAAGCAAGAGAAAATATCAAAATTAGTAATTTTTATGATAGAATTGACATCTCTAAGGATATCTTCGTCGAAATTATCAAATCTGAACATATAAATTTTGATCCTAAAACAATTTTGTCCAGACTCTTTTCATGGCAATTTTTAAAACAGGCTAAAGCTCTTCTTCCGTATGGTAAAGGTTTCCCTGCGGGTGATGTTTTTGGATTTTGTATTTTTTTTAAAGATATTAAAATTGTGTCATATGGCAGTTTATGGCATAAATATACTGAGGAATTGCAAAAGTATCACCCTTGTGATCTTTTCTTGGTTCCGTATGCAGGGAATAGTAAAACCCATATGGTTAAAAAAACAGGTAAAATGGTGGAAATATTACAGCCTAAGATTGTAATCCCAATCCATTGGGATAATTTTATGCCCCCAATTAGCAGAATTGAAGATTTAGAACCCCTTCTCGTTTTTATGGCAAAAAAATTTCCCAAAATAGAGGTTATAGTGCCTCAATTCGATAAAGAAATAACAATTAACTTGTAAATCCTTTTTTTTTGAATAGAAACTAATGAATAGGATTTTCTTAGCCTAAAATTCGTTTATCCTATACTTCTAAGAATTTGAAAGAGATTTCTAAATTATGGGATAACTATGGGTAAGAATCTTCGAAAAGTTTTTCAAAGTACCATGCTTTATTCATTCATATTAAATAATGAATTAATGTGAATTCTAAAATGAATGGTCCTCCAGAACCTTTTAAGATTAAGATGATCGAGCATGTTGGAATGCCTGATCAAAAAAGAAGAACTGAAGCTATTAAAGAAGCAGGTTATAATACATTTTTGTTAAAATCAGAGGATGTTTACATTGATCTATTAACTGATTCAGGAACTTCTGCTATGTCAGACGTTCAATGGTCAGGGATGATGTTGGGAGATGAGGCTTATGCTGGTGCTCGAAGTTTTTATAAACTCGAAAAAGCGATACAAGATGTACTCGGCTATAAGTTTGTTGTACCTACACATCAAGGACGTGGAGCAGAACATCTAATGTACAGCCATCTAACAAAACCAGGACAAATTGTACCACGAAACATGTATTTTACAACCTCAAAAGCTCATGTGGAATTAGCAGGAGGGACGATGGTTGATGTTATAATAGATGAAGCTCATGATCCTTATAATGAAAACCCATTTAAAGGAGATGTAGACTTAAAAAAGCTTCAAACTCTCATTGATGAGCATGGACCAGAGAAAATTGCTTTTGTAAACGTTGAAATGAATGTAAATATGGCAGGTGGCCAACCTGTCTCAATGAAGAATCTACGAGAATTACGGGAATTTTGCAATGAATACGGTTTTAGAATCATTTTTGATGCTACAAGATCTAGTGAGAATGCTTATTTTATCAGAGAGAGAGAACAAGGTTATGAAAATACCCCAATTATCGAAATTCTTAGAGAGATGATGAGTTATTCAGACGGTTGTATCTATAGCGCGAAAAAGGACTGTCTAGTCAACATGGGAGGATTCTTAGCTACTAATACCAAAGATATTTTTGACTACACTCGAGGAATGGTTGTTTTATTTGAAGGACTTCATACATATGGTGGTATGGCTGGTCGAGACATGGAAGCCGTCGCTCGTGGTTTACGGGAAGGTGCTGAATATGAGTATTTAAAATATCGCATAAACCAAGTAAGATATCTAGGAGATTTACTAATGCAAGCTAAAGTCCCTATTGTAAAGCCTATAGGAAGTCATGCTGTATTCGTAGATGCTTTGAAGTTCTTACCTCATCTTCCACGGGATCAATGGCCAGCACAAACACTTTCAGCAGCTATCTATGAAGATTCTGCTGTTAGGACGATGGAAAGAGGGGCAATTTCTAAAGGCAGAGATAAAGAAACTGGTGAAAATATATTTCCAGCACTAGAACTAGTTAGATTTACAATCCCTAGAAGAGTATACACTAATACGCATATGGAGTATGTTGCGGAGTCTTTAACTAGACTTTATGAGAAGAAAGATACGATACCTGGTTTGAAAATGGTTTTTGAACCAAAGCACTTGCGATTTTTCCAAGCTAGATTTGAACAAATTAATCTCTAATTAATTTTATTATTTTAGTGAAAAAATTATGGAAAAAAAAGCAATTCAAGACTATTATACTGATCAGATGAGTCATTGTTATGGATGTGGAAGGCTAAATGAATTTGGGATGAAAATCAAAAGTTATTGGAATGGAGAGGAAAGTATAGCAAGATTCACTCCAAAATCGTATCATACTGCATTTCCCGGTTTCGTCTATGGGGGTTTGATAGCATCATTAGTTGATTGCCATGGTACGGGAACTGCCGCTGCTGCTGCTTATACAGTAGAAGGAAGAGAAATGGGAACGAAACCAGAATTACGATATGTCACTGCTTCCATTCGCGTTGATTATTTAAAACCTACACCAATCAATACAGAATTAGTTTTAATAGGAAGAATAAAAACAATTGAAGGAAAAAAGGTTATTGTGAACGTAGAAGTGTTCGCAAATGAGGAACTCTGTGTTCGGGGTGAAGTGTTGGCTGTAAAAATCCCTGAAAGTATGATTTCTACGTAATAACTTATTTAACTCTCCAAGAAGAATTAGTTATATGAAATTATATCCTAATTCTAAGGCATTTAAATTAGCTTTAATGGCTTTTTCTGGAACTACTAAGGTTATATTTTTTTTTAAATCATCAATATTCAATGGAAAGTCCTTCAATTTTGCTAAAACACCTAATAATACTACATTTGATGTGAGAGGATTCCCTGCTTGAGTTGCATAATCAAGGGCGGGAATATTAATTATATTATTTGTGATCTCTTTTAATTTTTCAACAATATCCTCTAAAGTAATGTATTTTTTTTCTACATCTTTAACCCGTTTAAATGTTTCCTGAACTGGATGCCATATATATTCATTTAAAATTATTGTTCCGTCTTTATTTAAAAATTCTATATTCCTAAGTGCTTCTAATGCTTCCATTGATAGAAGAACATCTGCTTCGCCATATGGAATTAAAGAGGAAAAAATCTCTTCATCCATGCTTATTCTTATGTGAGTATAAATGGAACCAGATCTTTGAGCTAATCCGTGAGTTTCGGCTGTACGAATATTATAATCTAAATCCGCACAAGTTAAGCCGATAATATTTGAAACTAACATTAGACCTTGTCCGCCGACTCCACATGTCATTATATTATAAATCATATTTTATTTCCCTCCGTTTGTAGTATGGTTTAATTACATCTTTTTCAGATCTATTCTCATGATTTGTATATGGGCATATTATAGAACAAACTCCACATCCATCGCATAATTCGGAGCTAATATGGGATGAATACCCTCCAAATTTCTTACCAGTATCATCAATATACTCTTTAAAGGTAGATTCCATAGAGATTGCTGGACAATAAAAGTCTTGCATACATGTATGGCATTTTCTACAAATTTTCCAATCCACATTATAAGGTAGTATTTTTTCACCTCTTTTTCTTTTATTACGGTCATTCCAAAGAGCACAGGGACCACGAGAAATAATGACTGTTGGCCCGGGATCCTCTAAAGCTTTCTTCATAGGGGCAATAGCACGTTTAGTATCAAAGCTATTAACAATTACAACATTCCTTAAACCCATACCCTTTAAGACTTCTTCTATTTGAATTTTATTTTTAGAAATTCCTCCTGGTCCATACCCGGTACCTGGATTAGGTTGTTGACCAGTCATGGCAGTCACTGAGTTATCTAAGATAAGAACAACTACATCTTCGTCATTATTTGAAATGTTTATCATACCGGGTAAACCGGCATGAAAAAAAGTACTATCTCCAATAAGTGAGATAACTTTTTCGCTTGCACTTAAAGAAACGCCGCTACTTACGCCTAAAGTAGCACCCATAGCTAGTAATAAATCATCGGCATGCATTTTTGAATATATTTGTTTGTTAATTAAAAGCATAGAATAACATCCAATATCATTCATTAAAACAATATCGTTAGATTTCCCTGTTAAAGCCTTTTGTAAAGCCCAAAAAGTGGCTCTATGAGGACAACCTGGACAAAACACAGGTATTCTTGGGGGTAATATTGCTTTTAATCGAGATGCCTTATTTAATATTTCGTCATACTCTATCTCCATATTTAACCCATAAGCATTCCTTAGAACTTTCATGACAATAGGTACATTATACTCAAAAGCTTCACTAAAATCACCACTCTCTTTCCCAATTATAATTACATCGGGATTAATATCTTTAGCTAAGGCTTTTACGTTTAACTCTAAGTATGGAGATAATTCTTCTACGATTATAACCTTTGACAAATTAGTGAGGAATTTTTTTATTAAATTCTTCGGTAATGGATATGTAGTTCCAATTTTTAATATATGAGGTTCAATTTTTAACTTACTCATAGATTCCTTTACATAATTATAAGATACACCTGAGACAATTACACCAACATCACCAACTCCAGATTCCAATTTATTATAGGGTGATTCGTTGAATTCAGTTTCTATATTTTTTACCCTTTCGAGCATTTTGAGTTTAAGCTCCCTCGCTACAGAACCTACTGTTGAATAAGTCTTATTATAACTTCGAAAACTATTACGGGTAAATGGTTTCCGGTTGAATGATTCTAAAGGTACTATTGTTGATTGATGGTTGATTCTTGTAGTTGTTCTTATTATAACAACTGTATTAAACTTCTCTGAAATTTCGAATGCAGCTTTTACCATTGATTTTGCCTCCACTGGATTTGTAGGTTCTAACATTGGGATATAAGCGTTTTGACCAAAAAATCTTCCATCTTCTTCACTTTGAGACGAATGACAAAAGGGGTCATCCGCAAAGACAATGACGCAACCTTTATTTACTCCCGTATAACCAAGACTAAAAAAAGTATCAGAGGCAACATTCAATCCTACACTCTTCATTGCTGTGAATGAACGCTGTCCTGCCATCGAAGCACCAGAAATTATTTCTAATGCTACTTTCTCATTTGATGCAATTTCCATTTTAATATCCATCTTATCAGAAATCTTATAAAATGTATCTAAAATTTCAGATACTGGTGATCCTGGATAAAATGCAACTACCTTAACATCGGATTCTAAAGCTCCTCTCACAATTGCTTCATTACAGAAGAGAAATGCTCGAGTTTTATTCTCAGAAATAACATCCTTTATCATAGCAATCGTACTTTTGATTCTATTTAATATTAAATACCCTAAACAACATTAAATACATTATTTATAAAAATTTAATCTTTATAACTTATAGAATAAGAATAGAAAAGGAATTACGATAAACTGGTAATGTTAAAGGCCCAATCTCAGTTTTTTATTTATTTTCAGGTTCACTTATAATTTTCCGTTGATAAACTGAAATAAAAACTAAATTAATTATATCAGAACCGTTTTTCGAGTATTGTTATAATAGGTTGGAAACCTGCCTTTCCAAACACATCAAGTAATTTCTTGGTTGTTTTATAAGGTAAGTTGATTCGGATGGAATCACATCCCCAAGACTCAAGGATTTGGGTTGCTCTATCTGCTAAGAGTTTACCAACTCCTTTACCTATAAATTCTTTTTTCGTAGCCCAATTATCTAAATAACCAAGATATCGTCCAAGTGTATTTTTTACTGCTTCAATCATCCCCATGCTTACAACTTGACCTGTGGATTTTAATTCAGCAATTAATGTTATTCGTTTAAGGTTAGGTTTGAATTGCCTTAATCCTGAAGATTCTCTCCATTGCTTTTCGTCAAACCCTATATCATAATATTCATTTAATTCTTTAAGAATTTCTTTTGTCGAATTGTAATCTGACGTGCGATAATTCCTGATTATTATATCCTCCTCTTTAATTCCATTATTTGACATTATTATTTCCTTATTAACTTGTAATTTTATTTATATCATTTAAATCAATCCTTTGGGAAAGGAGTTTTTCACTAATACCCATACCGTCCACTTTTTTGATAGAAAGTAAATATTCATCAATATGAGGAACTATTGGAGATATGAATAAGAGCTCCTCTTGAGGAAACCAGAAGTCTACATCCTGATTCATAACTTCTTTTTCAAAATATTCTTTAACATGAGTTATTATAATAGAAATATTATTTAATTCCTCATCTGTATTATTCTGAATAGTTATTTCAATCTCTTGACTATTCTCAATGAAGTTAAGATGAGTAATTATAAGTGGAGGTTTTGGAACAATTTCTTCATAAGCTTTTTGTGAACTATCAAAAAACTCAACATTTGAAAAGTCTCTCTCTCCTCTTAAATT
Source organism: Candidatus Hermodarchaeota archaeon (assembly GCA_048885765.1). GTDB lineage: Archaea > Asgardarchaeota > Lokiarchaeia > Sigyniarchaeales > SOKP01 > Loki-b32. Next base: position 44,421 of record JBHLLI010000007.1, on the reverse strand, counting down.
ACTAAGAGGTGAAAACTCAAATCCTTTTAAAGAGAAATAAGAAATTGCTTTCTGAGTTTTAAGAGATGGAGATTCTGATTTTTTTTCTATCACATTTAAAAAATAAGCTTTAACTGTCTTGTCAATTAATTCTCTCATAAAGACTTTAATTTTAGTTCCCTGAGTAATCATTTCTTGGACTTTTGGTGTTTTTATAACAGTGTCAGAAGCAATTTCGCTCTCTATAACAATATACAACTTATCTTCAAATTGGTCTCTTAATTCATTGGTCAGTTTTTTAACAAGCTCATCACCAAAGATATCTAGTTCAGAAGGTAAGGAAACAATGATAACTATCGTTTCTGGAGTCTCTTCCTCAAGTCCCGCTCTTCTTTTTTGTCTTTTTGATGTTGTTTGAATTTTTTTCCCAAAAAAGGTATAACCTTTGTATTCTAAATCTATATGGTCAAGTTCTGCAGTTTCTAAGAACCAAACTGGATGATAAGTTATAGGACGCATGTATCTTTTATCATTCCGAAGTCTATCATCAGGATACATTAAGAGAGGAAATTGGCCCTTCTTTTCATCAAAATAAAGCACATAAACAACACATAAGGCTTCGTTAGGGTTTTTTTCCACTGATCCATTAAATATATCTGACAAAACGACCAATCCAAGAATATTTCTAAAGAAAATTATTATTACTTTATCAAGTGAAGTAAATCGTTCTTATTCTAAAAATTTAACTAGAAAAAAAAGTAAATTTACATAACTAATCTTTACTTTCTAAAAATCATTCCAAAATTTTTTTACTGGATCTTCTAATGCGTCTGTAATTTTACTTTCAAAATCTTGATATTCATCAAGTCTTCCATGCCAGTCATTTTTATTTGTTTCAGGATATTGTGTTAGGAACCTTTCAGCTACTTTTTCTAATTCTGCTAAAATCTTTTTCTCTTTATACTTTTTTGAGGAATTAGCAATGAAGAAGAGATTTTCCTTCTTAACAATTGTGAATCGGATATTTTTAATCTCAAAATTACTCAAGCCTCCACTAGCAATCTCTTGAGCGAAAGCATTAAGTGCACTCATTAAGGCTCCAAATAATTGATCTTCAACGGTTTGATGATATACTCTGCTAAATAGGACAATTCCATCGATCCTTTGAATCCATAAATCTTGAATCGCTTTTACCAAAGCCAAACCTCTCTATTCTATTTTTATCAGCCTTTTCTTTACCCAATTCGGGAGGAGATACCCAATATAAAATCCAACAATGCTGGAAATTAGTAATAACCTAAATAAGATTAAAGTAATTTCGTTGGATGGCAAAGTACTGTCAAGAAGACCACCGATAGCAAAAGCAGGAAAAGCAAATAATAAGAACTTGCCTTTTGTTTTCATCTCAGTATCATCATATTTCATCGTACGTAATGAAAAATGTATTCCAGTAATTAACAATACGATTATAAATATAATAATATAGATTGATAAGAATTTATTGTTACCTGCAGTAGTGTCTACGGGAGATATCTTTATTGCGGCTTGACTTACGTCTGTGAACACGACAAATAAGAATACACTGTAAAAAAATACAGTCACAACGGTCATGATAAGTAAAAAGAGTTTTTGTCTTTTTTTCATTAATATATTAGTATAGAAGCCACACCAGCACAGTAAACCAATTGGAAGTGGAATAAAATTTAAAAGTAGTATCATTTCAAGAGCTAATCCATCGCTGTTGTTAATTATGGCTACGATAAATGAAGAACTTGTCCCATACCAACCACAAGCTAAAAAAATGAGATTTATTCCCAAAAGAATAAAATTTTTGTTTCTATTCTTAAAATATTTTGACAGTACAATTACCCCTAATATTAAAGAAACAATAACAACAGAGAGTCCGAGAATTCCATTAAGTATATCTAAAGGTGTTAAACTCATAAAAATACGAAAAATCCTATTAATTTAATAATATATAGGCAATTCATTCTATTTTAATTAGTTGTTTTTCTTACTTTTTAAATTGTATTATTTATCATTTTTGATTTAAGCTCTCAACTTTTAAACTTAACCTTTTTAAATGGTATATTATTATTGAAGAATCATGTTAATTACTGATGTGAAAACTTATTTATTAGAACTTGATTTTAAAATAAAAATCGGGTCTATGCCTAGATTTAAAGCAACAGGTCTTTACACAAACATTTTAACTGATGAGGGTATCGACGGATGGGCATTATCTCATTGGAATTTAAGTAATTTAGCCCAGAAGCAATTCATTGATGAAGCTTTAAGAAAATTAGTTGTTAAGAAAGATCCATTCATGGTAGAAGATATTTTTCATGAAATTTATCAAAATTCCAATAGAATATTGTTTGGAATCCCAACTTCTACTTCAGCAATAATGATAGCATGTTGGGATATTATTGGAAAAGCAACTAAACAACCAATATACAAACTTTTAGGGGGAAGAAAACAAAAAGTGAAAGCCTATGCATCAATGCCTCGTGGATATAGTGCAAAAGCCGCAGTTGGCGCCGTAGAATCTGCTCTAAAACTAGAGCTTGGAGGATTTAGAGCTGTAAAGCTAAGAATTGGAAATGGACCTAAAAAAGACGAAGAATTGATAAAAGAAGTAAGAGATGCATTTCCAGATATTGATATTATGGTTGATGCAAACTCTGCATATCAATCGGTAAATGAAGCTCTTAAGGTTGCAAATGTGTGTGCAAAATATAATGTAGCTTGGCTGGAAGAACCAATTCCGACTGACAATCTCAATGGGTTAGCTAAATTAAGAGAAAAATCACCTGTAGAAATTGCGGGAGGTGAGAATGATATGGGGATCTTCCGTTTTGAAGATATTCTTTCAAGGGGATCTTTTGATATAATCCAACCTGATACTACACGATCTGGTGGTTTTCTGCAAATGAAAAAAATTGATGCAATGGCAGAGGTAAAGGGTGTTCAATGTATCCCTCATATCTTCGGATTTGGTCATATACTAGCCGCAAACTTACACTTTATAATGTCAACTCGTTGTGGTTGGTGTGAATTTCCTTTTATTCCTGAAGAATATCAAATATTAGAAGAACCAATAAAAGCAGAAAAGGGTTATGTTAAAGCACTTGAAAAACCAGGGTTGGGAGTAGAGATTAACAAAAAAATGTTTGAAGAAAATGTTATAAAATAACAGTTTTACATAATCGGAAAGCTTTTTTTTTACTAATTTTTATATTAACAAACTCAAGTCTATTTTTAGCGGAAAAATGACTAACGTTAATTATATCTTTTTACTATCGCTAACTGTAATTATCATAGGCTACGTCCTTAAAAAGCTAAACATTATTTCAGAAAAGAATGGAGAAACTATTGCGAAAGTAGTATTTAATGTCACATTACCTGCTCTGATTTTAAGTGTTGTCAGTTCAATAGAAATAATTCCTTCATTAGGATTAATTACTCTTATTTCTATTCTTTATTGTATTCCAATCATAATATTAGCCTTTTTGCTTTTTAAAAAGTATCCAAGAGAGATCAAAGGGTTAATTTTTATGGCAGTTATAGGATTTAATGTTGGTCATTTTGCCTATCCGTTAATAGAGGGTATTTGGGGTGATGAGGGATTAAAATATATAGCGATGTTTGACATAGGAAATGCGATTGTAATTTTTGTAATTGTTTATGTTTTAGGATTAATATTTTCGCCTAAAAATGATTTTCATGAAAGAAAAGAACTAGTGAAAACTATTATGAAGAAGTTATTGAAATCTGCTCCATTAATGAGTTATTTTATTGCTATTATTCTAAATCTTCTTAATATAGTTCTTCCTTTATTCGTGATCGATTTATTAGATGTCTTATCTAGAGCAAATATGGCTCTTACTTTACTTTTGTTAGGAGTATTCTTAAATTTTAAGTTTGAAAGGAAACAATGGAAAAATATTTCAAAGGTATTAATAATTCGATATTCATTTGGATTAGTAATTGGGCTTATTCTTTTCTTCACATTACCATTTGATCAACTATATAGAGGAATTTTAGCGATAGCTTTAATTTTACCTATTGGCTTAGCAATAATTCCTTTTGCTGTGGAATTTGATTATTCTGAAAAGAGATTTGCTGGCACTTTAGCAAATTTAACCATAATAATCTCATTTATTCTAGTCTGGATTGTGATTTTAGTATTAGGGTTTGGATAATAGTTTAATTGGAAACTTGAGTCAAATCCAAATGCAGAGTAAATTCATCAATATCGTCATCAAATTCATGGTTCGCATTTTGAATTATCAATTCAATCTTTTTGTCAGTTATTTTTTCGATAAAATTATTGTCAATTTGGGACCAATGAGGCATTCCTTCTAAAAATACGTTCCATAATGCATTAGGATGATTTATAGATCTATATTTTACTTCTTTAGAAAGCAATGTCCAAAACAAAATTAATTTATATGAAACTCCAGTATTTATCTTTAAACCCATCCGTTGAAAATTTCCAAATGCCAAGATCATTAATAGAGCTAGAGAATACCTCATTTGGATTTTGTATGAATAATCCAAATATTCATTTTTCAACTGATCCCATTCATAATTACTAAATAATTGAATCTTGCTATCCTTGATACTTTCTTTGAGTTTTTTATAATAGAATTCTTTCGTTAAATGTGGTTTTGTTTCAACAAATTGAAATATTCTAAGTGCACCTGCTAATCTCCATTCCAACCAATCCTGCGAATACTCTTTCGCTTTTTTTAAAGCTAAATCTTTACTAGGATAATAATTAAAAATAGTTTTTAATTTTGAACTTATCTCTTTGTAATATTTTATATAATGGTCAAAAATCTTAGTGTAGTAATAGCCAAGAATATCGATGTACGTAAAAACTTCTAAATAGTCAATGAAATCATTTATTAGATTTTTATACGTGAGTAGCTTGATTAATTCAGGATCTTTAAATAAAGAAAAGATTCCGTAATAGGTAGATTCACCCGTATAGATAGTTGCAATAAGTAAGTGATATTGTATAATTTTTTTTATGAGTAATTTATCAATTTCCGAAAGCTCAAATGGTTCTAGCAAATCAAGACTTGATATAAGATTATAACTTTGATATGGATGTTTTTTATTATCGATGTATCTACCGATATCATGATACATTAAAATTATTGGGATGAGTTTTTCGTTTTTTAAATGCTGATTTAACACTTTTTCTCTTATCTTTAAGATTGAATCTTCTGAAAGTGTTTCATGAAAAAACTCTCCATTTATTATCAAAAAGAATATTTTATATGATCTAAATATATGCCTTATAGTTCTTCGCAATTCTTCTCGATTTTTCTGTTGAGCATCTTGTAAAATTCTCTTCAAGTTTGGAAATACTGAGATTAGACTAATGTATTCATCAGAATTATCTATATTAATTACTGAGTCAATCCATGAGAGTTCTATATTTTTGAATAATTTATCTAACGATTTTAACATAATTTAGTCATAATTTTTTTTTCTAAAAGTTGGAAAAAAGGTTCAATATCAATATTCCCACCACTTAAAATCGCTCCAATCTTTTTATTTTCCACAGAAACTTTTTTGGATAATATTGCTGCTAATGGAACTGCTCCTGAAGGTTCTACTATTATTTTCATACGTTCCCAAAGAAATCTCATTGCTTCAATAATTTCGATTTCTGAAACAGTAACAACATGATCTACATATTTTTGGATAATAATAAAGGTTCTTTCGCATAATGAAGTTCTTAATCCATCAGCTATCGTATTTGGATAGGTGCTTGGTATGATATGGCCTGCCTCAAGCGATCTCAATGCATCATCTGCTAGTTCTGGCTCAACTCCTATAACTTGAGCTTTTGGGTGTTGATGTTTTGTGGCAATAGCACTACCACTTAAAAGTCCTCCTCCTCCAAGAGGGGTTATAATAATATCTAATTTACCAACATCTTCAAGTAATTCATAAGCAGCTGTCCCTTGACCATTTATAATATTATCATTATCATATGGATGAATTAAGGTGCAATTTTTTGCTTTTATAATTTCTTCTGTTTTCTGAACTCTTGCTTCAAGCGTATTTTCACAAAATTCGATTTTAGCTTGGTAATCTCTTGTAGCATTTATTTTATTCTTAGGAGCTCCTTTTGGCATTACGATTGTTGCTTTGATTCCCAATTTTGATGCCGCTAAGGCTACAGCTTGAGCATGATTTCCACTAGAATGTGTTATAACGCCTTGTTTTCTTTGTTCATCTGTAAGCAGACTTATAGCATTAAACGCTCCACGAAACTTAAAAGCACCCACTTTTTGAAAGTTTTCACACTTAAAATAGATCATGGCTTTAGTTATTTTATTTAGAGTACTGGATGTCATTACTGGTGTCTTATTGATATGAGATTTGATTCTATCATAAGCGTTCTGTATCCCTTCGTATGACATGATGATTTTAAAAGATGATAGATTTAGTAAATATATGTATAAGCAATAATTTCAGAAATAATTGCTTGTTTTTTAATCTATATATATTCTCTCATCAATATATTAATCTATATATATAACTTACTCGAATTATCTTTAACATCAATTTAGCTATAAAATTGGAGTTTAATTATGCCAACATTCGGACATCTTTTTTATAGTCTTTGCTTGTTAATCCCATTAATGTATTTCATGAGAGACAAATTTAACTATAAAGTTGCGATAATTTTCTTTGTAAATAATCTATGGGGACCAGATATCGTAAATCTCTTCTTTGTCACACCATTCCATTGTATTCTAGGATTTCTTATCTTAGCGATCCCTTATTCATTAGTTTGGACATATGCTTCAAGATTTTCATTAGTTCGGAATGAAAAAGGGTTTCCCTTGAAATTTGAAGATAGTGGAATTAGAGAAGTAAACTGGAAAAATTCTTATTGTCTTGTGGCTGCTGCAGGATTCTCGCACTTTTTTATCGATCAATTTTTTCATAATGAACTGGAAATGAATTTATGGGACAGTTTATGGGGAGAATTTAAAATTCCTCATGTAGATATACTCAACTGGACATGGATACCACAACATACTCTTAGTCCTCTTTATTTAATAGGCGATGCTTTGGTAGTGGTTATGCTTATACTTTCTTTTTATTTCTTAAGAAAAGGATATAAGACTACTTTCAAAATGTTTATAATTGCTAGTGGTTTGTCTCTTCTACTGATGCTAGGTCTTTCACCATTAGTTTTTTATGCTGAACACGAGTTTGCAGTCATGTTTGAGATGGCGATATATACATTCTTACCTTTTATGTTACTCATGTACGTAGCCCGTGATGTACAAGAACATCCAATAGAAACACCAGACGTGCCAAAAGTTAAACGAGAATCAGCTTTAAAAATAGTCTCTATCGTTTCAATATGCTTTGCGGTATTTTTAGTTTTATATTCGCTAATAGCAATATTAATGACGGATTTTGTAGTAGATTTATACACTAGTACTCCTACTCCTGAAGATTTTCTTTCTATTACGGTAATGGGAATTTATTACTTAATTATATCTCTGACATTATTAATAGGTTCTATAGGAGCTGTTTTCAAAGTGAATTTCTGTAGATATATGGCTATTGCGGCTTCTGCTTATTTAATTGTGTTTGGATTTCCAATTGCTATTGCTCTCTTCTTTTCTGAAAAAGAGATAAAGGCTATGTTTAAGAGATAATAATCCAAATTCTTTTTTTTTTTTTTGAGGTTATGCTTAATTTATTCAATTTTCGATCTTATTAATAAATGAAAAATTAGAACCTTAATGGAGGTTTTTGTCTGAGGTCTTTAATTCTCCCTTTAAGAATTGGATCATTGGTCTGCCTCATCCATTCATATAATTTATCTTTCAATTCTCTAGCAATGTCTTTATAACTATAATTATCAATTAGGTTATGAATTTCATTAGGATCATTTTTAAGATCGTAAAGTTCTTCATTAGCTCTAGGTTTATTAATTAATTTTAACATATATTTACCAAGTTCATCTTGTTGTAAGTCCATACCTAATTGGTATAAATTCTCCGATTCTTCAAAATTAATTATGAATTTATAATCTTCAGTTCTAATGCTTCGCATAGGATCATAATATTCATGAAAAGTCTTTTCTGAGAAGATATTTTCTCTGAATTTATCAGTCTCCCCTTTTAAAAGGGGAAGAAAACTTCTTCCTGCGATATTTTCTGGTAACACCGCCCCGATTATATCCAATAACGTTGGTAATAAATCAATATTACTTATCAGCTGATTATATACTCTATTCTTCCGAAAAATATTTGATCCAATCCAAGACATTAGTAAAAGGGTTTTTAGACCTGGATCATAAAGCGTACATTTTGCTCTTGGATATGCTTCTCCATGATCTGTAGTATAAATAAATAAAGTAATTTCCCTTAAATCAAACTCAGCTAATTTTTTTATAATATTTCCAATGCAATTATCAACTACTTGAATAGCACCATAAAATTGAGCCAGATCCTTTCTTACAATTTCATTATCCGGCAAATAAGGAGGTATTAAAACGCTATCTGGATTTACAGGATCTCCCCATATACCAAAAGGACGGTGTACTTGAATGTCGCCAATACATAAGTAGAAAGGCTTTTCATCATTTTTATGATTTTCAAGGAACTCCTCATAATTTTTTTTCAATTTTTTACAGTTATATAGTGGTTCTGGTCGACGTTTACTTATTGTATCATAACCCAGAGTATGGGCATCAAATGCTTCATGTTGAAATCCCAATAAATGAGTTGTATATCCTTGTTCTTTTAAATACATTGGAAGTGTTTTATTTCTCTCTGGTAAGGTCCAACCTCGGTCTACAAGCCCCATAAGCCCATTTTGATGAGGATATAATGAAGTTTGAATTGCACCCCGACTTGGGCTACATTGAGGCGCTGTACAGAAAAGATTTGTAAATCTAACTCCATTTTCAGCAAGTTTATCTAAATTTGGAGTATTTAACGCATTGGGAGTTTGTGGTGAATTATAACATCCGAGGAATTGCCCTTGGTCATGTGTTATAAATAAGATTACATTTGGTTTTTTATTCATTATGGTTCTACGAGAATTTTAATAAAGTTCCTATCATCAGATTCCACGAATCTTTCAAAAGTTTTTTGCATGTCCTCTAACTTGACAACCTCCGAGATAAATTCATTTGCATCTACTTTTCCTTTAGCAAATAAATCTATAGCGGCTAAAATATCCTGTTCATCATGACCTAAACAACCTTTCAAAGTTACTTCTTTTGAATTTAACATAAATAAAGGAAACGTAATGCTTCCTTTATGAATACCTTCTAACAAGATAGTTCCTCCTTTCTTGATGAAATTAATGGCATTAGATATAGTTTCCTCATTCCCTACGCAATCAAAAATAAAAGTAGGATCTCCTAGTTTTTTAGTCACCTTTTTTACTTTTGCTCTGCTTTTCCCTACTGCATCAGTAGCCCCCATCTCCATAGCTTTATTTCTTAAATATTCATTTGGTTCAACAACAACAACATATTCAGGATCTTTTTCAAGTAATACTGCTTTGAGAGCCGATAAGCCAACATTACCTCCTCCTATAATCAATATTTTTTCTCTTTTTTCGATTTTTGAGAGTTTAAAGGCTCTCATCATTAATGCAAATGTCTCAACCATTACAGCGTCTTTAATTGAAACATTTTCAGGTATCGGAAATAACGAGATTTGAGGTACTACAACATATTCAGCAAAACCACCATTTTGAAACATACCCATCCCCCTTAATTGTCCTTGACTCACATCAAGTGAAACATTCACACAAATAACTCTGTCTCCAATTTTAACATGTGATATATTATCTCCAATTTCCTCAACAACGCCTGTTATCTCATGACCCATAATTAACGGAAAATTATACATTTTATACTTGAAATTAGTTATATCGCTTCCACAAATTCCACAATAATGGACTTTAACTAAAGCTTCATCAGGACCAGGAGTTGGTTTAGGATAATCTTCTCTATATATTATTTTTTTGATATTTTCAATAACAGCTGCTTTGATAAAAAATCATCCCCAATTAATTTTCCTTTACAATCATTTATTTAAGAAAAAAAAAATACTTTTGGTTATTTTGAAAATAAATGTTCTAAATCCCTAATAAAGGTCTCATACTTTCAAGGATAGTATCGATTTCAGTATCAAAAGCCTTAACCTGATCTAAGAATATATTATTTACTTCAAGTAATTGCTTTACAACATATTCTGGTGATTGAGTGATCTGTTTTGCCAGGTTAATTGCCTCATTCAAAACTTCCCCTTTCTCTACTAAATTATTTATTATATTTAACTGATAGGCTTCCTCTGCGCTGAGATAAGTATCCCGAGTTCCTGTATTTAATGTAAGCTCTAAAGCTTTTCCACGTCCCACTAGAGTCATATATGGAAAAAATAAGGGACAAGCTCCAAATCTTATTTCAGGATGACCAAAAAGGGATCCTTTTGAAGCAACCCGAAGATGACAGATAACCGCGAGGTCAAATGCTCCTGCTAGAGCATATCCATTGATGGCAGCGATTAATAATTTAGGATACTCAAAAATTGTTTGATGAAACAGATGATTGGAATCAATAAATTGCTGATAATCTCCCTTTCCCTGAACAACTGCTTGAACTTCATCTCTATCAAATCCAGCAGAAAATATTTCTTCTCCTCCATAAAATATTACAGCTTTGACTCTTTTTTCTTCTTTAAGCGAATTTAAAGCATCAATTATCTCGGCTCTCATAGCTTCACTTAAAGCATTTTTCCTTTCTGGGCGGTTAAATTTAATTACTGCAATTTTTCCTTTTTTCTCAATATTGATAAATTGATATTGTTTTTCCATTTTTCCTTACACGTTTAAAATGTAAATTTTAAATTATATTAAATTTAGATAACTATCCTTAAATTCTTTTAACAAATTAAATTAGAAAAAAAAGATGAAAAAGGAATAGAAATTCAATTTAATCTTTTAATGAAGACAGTTTAGCCTCAAGGTATAATTTTTATCATATTCCCATGATTAATTGAAATTTATTCCTTTTGATTAGATTAAATATCACAATTTAAAAATCTAAATGCAAGAATTGCATTTTATTTTATATAAGTGGTAAGTTTTAATATTCTATATATTATGGTATGAACAGGAAATAATGAAACTAACTGAAGAACAAATTAACAGATACTCCCGTCAGATTGTGCTTAAAGAGATTGGGGGTATGGGTCAAAAAAAAATACTAAATTCAAATATTTCTTTAGTTGGATTAGGAGCTCTAGGATCTCCAGCAGCTTATTACTTAGTAGCAGCGGGAATCGGTAATTTAAAAATAATAGATTATGATACAGTTGAAGTATCCAATTTACACAGACAGATCCTGCATTTCACGAAGGATATTGATAGAACGAAAACAGAAAGTGCTCTTGAAAAATTAAATATGTTGAACCCCGATTGCAACATCGAAATCATAACTGAAAAGCTAACACCTGATAATGTAAAAGGTATTCTAAGAGACTCTGATTTTGTTATAGAAGGATCTGATAACTTTCCAACTAAAATGCTTGTTAATGATGCATGTATTAGTATGAAAATTCCCTTTACAATAGCGGGAGTTCTAAGATTTCATGGTCAGATAATGACAGTGGTTCCTGAATTGAGAACTGCTTGCTATAGATGTCTTTTCGGTGAGGTCCTTGAAATTCCCACTGGAATGTCATGCTCTGAAGCAGGAGTTATAGGTTTGATACCAGGAATTCTTGGCTGTATTGAAGTAAATGAAGCTATTAAGTGTATATTAGGCATTGGTGATTTAATTATAAACAAGATAATGTATGTAGATCTCTTGCGTAATACTTTCAAATTCATAGATATCCATAGAGATGAAGGTTGTAAAGCATGTGGAGATCATCCTACAAATCTAATCGAAAACTACAATTATAGGATTGAGGATGTATGTCAATAGAAAATTCTACAAATTATGTGAAAATAGCTAAAAAAAAAATTGATATTAAAGGTTATGTATGCCCCATGACGTTTGTCTATACTAAATTAGCACTTGAAGAGTTAAGCAAAGGAGATCTCTTAGAAGTTGAATTGAATTTTCGCCCTGCAATTAAAAATGTTCCTGAAAATTGTAAACGACAAGGTTTAGCTGAATTAATTAAAATAAGAGTAATAGATAAAAAAGCCGACATTTATGAACTAGTACTAAAAAGGATTTAGAATTTTTATCAGGTTTTATCCTCCAGCAATAGCGGGTAAAAAAGAAAGTTCATCCCCATCCTTAATAATAGTATCTAGATCATCAAATTTCCGAATATCTTCTCCATTTAATCCTATTATGATATACTTGTTCAATATATTCTCAGAGTTAAAGATATTTTCTTCGAAGGATTTACCAATAGATGACTTTAGTTTGACTAAGATATCTTTAATAGTCATTTCATCGCTAAAGGATAAAGAAATTTCTTCCTTTCCAACAATATCAACCAATAATGATAGAAATAAAACTTTGATTTTCGGCAAAATAAATCATATTAAGTTAAAATTCCAATTAAGATAGATTAATAGTAATTTCTAAAAAAATATAGCATTTATTTATTTGGATTATTAAATTAAAAAATAAATAAATTTCATGCAAATAAAAATAACGTATCAAGGTGATTCTGGTTAAAATAAATAAATTAAGAATAGGACATCTTTCAACTGCTTATCATACAAATTATATATTGATGGAAAGTAAGGATTTAAGTAAGGATTTAGATTTAGAAATAAGTTGGACATTATTTGGAACAGGTCCTGCTATGGTTAAAGCATTCAAAGAAGAACGGTTAGATATCGGATATATGGGATTGCCTCCTGCGGTCATAGGAATTGATCAAGGAGTCCCGATTAAATGCGTAGCTGGTGGCCATGTCGAAGGAACTATCATGGTTGCTAAAAACCATTATAATACAAAGGAACAAGTAGGGAATAGATTAGATAGAGTTTTTTCTCAATTTCAAGGAAAGATTATAGGAGTTCCAAGCAAGGGATCTATTCATGATGTCATTCTAAATTATTATTTGGAAAAATTTAATTTAATAAATCAAATTAAAGTTAAAAATTATGGACAAGCAGAATTCATTGCTAAAGACATGAGAGATGGCAAATTAGAAGCAGGTGTAGGAACTCCTGCTTTAGCCGTTTTTGCATCAACATTAATGGAATCTCATTTGATTATTGAAGCTAAGGACCTATGGCCATACAATCCTAGTTATGGAATATTTGCACATAAGAAGCTCATTCAATCCCATCCAGAAGTAATTCTAAAATTTTTAGAATATCATAAGAGTGCTTCAAATCTTCTTCGATCTTCACCCTCAGTAGCAGCAGAAATCATATCTAAAGCATTTGAAATAATTGATCAAAATTATGCTGAATCGGTTTTGAAAATATCTCCGAAATATTGTATATCTCTCTCAAAGAGTTATATTAAAGCTACTATGGAATTCTTAGAAACTCTCTATAATTTAGGATACATAAAAAAGAAACTTAAAGAATTAGACGTATTCGATTTTAAATTTGTTAATGAAGTCCATCCTGAGCCAGATCATTATTCAATAAATTAAAGTTTTACTAGATTAAACCCAATTTATTAATGAAAAAGAAGAGAAAAGGAATTTAAATCATTCTTAAATTATATGAGGAGGAGGTAATCAACTTAAAGTAGATTTTTATAAAGGGCGACATCTCTTTAGAAATTGAATAATTTAATTTCCTTTTTAATTATAATTTTAGAGATTTAGAATATAAAATTAAATGTAATTTTTGCATTAAATGTAATCTTTAATCACAAAATTCAATAAAAAAAGTAATATAAATTTAATAATGGTATATTAAAATAAAATTAAGAGAGCCAAAAGTATTTTATAATGAAAAGTATAGATTCAGAATTAACACCAAAAGAAAGAAAAATATTAATTTATCTTTTAAGTGAGTATAAAAAAAATCATCATTTTCCAGATATTGAAGAAACTAAGCGAGCTTTGAATGTACATTATGATGATAAACTTGAAGAAAAATTAAGAATACAATTTATTAGAAGAGGATTTCCTCAAGTAGGGATGACTCAAAATCAAGAAGATGTTTTCAATCATATAATAGAACGATACTCTCTATACGATCATTTACTTACCATTGATGAAATTAAAAAAGATTTACAAGTCTCCTCGCAAAAAATAGAAGAAATCATTGCTAAGCTTGATAGGCTTGGATTGATAACAAGAAAAGAAGATTTAGATGACAGAATAATTCCCCGAATCTCTAAAATTGGATATGACCATAAAGTTATTTTAAAAGATGGACGATTACTTAAACCAATTGAGGCAGCTTGTGTTATTGATGCTCTTGGACTCCCCTTTACGTACAATCAAGATGCTACAGTTATTTCAAAAGATCCTATTTCAGGGCAGGAAATTAAGATTGAGATTAAAGATGAGAAAATAACTTACCAACAACCGAAAAATCTAATTGTCTACCTTGGATCTCAGTGCTCCACTACATTATTTTTTACTTCAGATGAAAATCTTAATATATGGGAAAATCAACATCCAAATCAACAAGGTAATACTATAAATATGAATCAGGCATTAATTTTAGCTCGTAAGCTTTTTGAAAATAGATTAGATATAGATTATATTCGAAGCTGTGAAATCTCATTTGATAAAGATCAAAAAAACATTGAGTGGTTAGAGATCCCTTCTGATAATAATCAGAAAAAATGCTGTAATTGATGCAAATATTACACTCATTTTTAAAATAATAATTCTCTTAAATAGAATCCGATAATGAAATTGATTATCTCAAATAAGACGCAAAAAATATTGATACTATCGGGAGTCATTGGTCCTGTGTTTTTTTTTACGCTTTTAACTATTCTTGGATTAATGTGGAGAGGTTATAATCCCATATCTACAGGAATGAGTGAGATTGGAGCTGTAGATTCCCCTTTCAAAAATATAATGAACTATATGGGATTTTCGTTATTAGGTATTTTCATAATAATATTTAGCGTTGGTCTTAAGGGATGTTTCAAGAAAAATCTCCAACTAACATTTGTATTTATTTTTTTGATAATTGGAGGTATATTCATGTTTTCAGTTGGATTCCTCCCATGTGATCCTCAATGTATTGATGTTACACTTATTGGAAAACTTCACTCCTTTACAAGTATAATTCCAGCAATATT
This sequence comes from Candidatus Hermodarchaeota archaeon, assembly GCA_048885765.1. Classification (GTDB taxonomy): domain Archaea; phylum Asgardarchaeota; class Lokiarchaeia; order Sigyniarchaeales; family SOKP01; genus Loki-b32. The sequence goes on along the minus strand of JBHLLI010000007.1, from coordinate 29,177 downwards.
AATTCCGATGGCTGCGATGATTTCAGCATATCCATTCTCAAGATTTTGGGGAAATAATTGGGGTTATTTTTCGTTTTTCCTTGGTGTGCTATCGTTGGCTTCTGGCCCAATTATGTTTATTGAAGTGTTAACCAGTTACTCTGGTTTGATTCAGAGATTAGGATTTGGTTTATCACTTTTATGGATTTTTATAATTTCGATAAAGATTTATAAACAGGGATTAAAATAAAAGAAAAAATCTGCCTTATTCCTATAGCAAGTGATGGAATTATTTAAGAAAGGATAGGACATAACTAATTAAAGATGCAAAAATTGCACTAATTTTTATATGCAATTTTACTGTTCTCAATTCATAAATTCGATAAATCAATTTATTAATCCTCTTAAGGCTGACTAAATAAATGAACGATAAAATTAACAGTTCTTCGACCAATATTAAAGAATCAAAACCAAGAGCTAAAATATATCAAAAATATTCCTTTTCTAGAGTATTTATTTATGAATTTTCAACGATTCTCCATTATTTAATAGGAGGATTAGGATTAGTTATTGGATATACATTTTTATGGCTGGGATACCTAATTGGTTTAATATATATTATTTTTGCTTTTTTACAGATGTATATTCTAATGCCATTGACTGTATGTCCAAATTGTGTGTATTATAGAATGAAAGATTCACGTTGTGTATCTGGTTTAAATAAAATCTCACGGAAATTAGCAAAAGAAGGAAATCTAGAAGATTTTTCAAAAAGGGCCGAGGGCTTATTTTGTTATAATAATATCTATATGGTTACTCTATTCTTTCCAATCGCTGCATCAGTTCCTGCCTTAATCCTAAATTTCACTTTTTATCTATTATTAACCTTTTTGGTCGTTATTGGTTTATTAGTATTCCGTTTCTTTGTGATATTCCCAAAAATAGCATGTTTACATTGTAACGCGAAATTTACGTGTCCTATCGGAGAAAAAATAGGTGTTCGAGATAGATAAAATTACTCTGATCATAAAATGTTTAAGTGTAGGGATTTAAAATCCCCTAACTATAAATCTACAAAGTGGTTTTAATGTGAATTTATCACATCTTATTAAAGATTGTAATTTTAAATATAAAAAAAAAGGAATATTATATATCCTTTAAAGTCAATATTCCTCCAGTTAATCCTACACCACCTCCAACTATCAAAGTAATAGTGCCTAGTTGAAGATTTTGATAAAAAACGCCAGAGGCTGTCATTACGGGAACGTCAAGTGGATATGCCCCACTGACGATTGGAGGAGCCCAAAATAAAGAAGAGTATCGGTTCAAGCCCCAACCTGAGATATCAACGGCTACAAATATGATTAATGTTATACCGAAAGCTATAGCAAGAAGTGAGCCAACAAATCCTACATACTTGTTTAATAATCCTAACAATTGTATTACACCTGAAAAAACAAAAATAATAAATATTATTGACATTATATATTCAAGAGCTACATCTCCTCCATTAAGGCCAATCCAATAAGCTACATTTCCAAATATATCTGGCAGGTTAAGTAAAAAGCCAATCCCAGAGCTAAATATTCGCCCATCAATACCATTTGTTCGGGCAAAAGAAAGGACAAATGTTGAAAAAAGTGTTATAATTGCCCCAACAACGATTAAAATTTTTCCAACTTTCATTAGATTTCACTATCATTTAAAATTTATGTTCAAATTCTCTAAATTTAAATAATGAAATTGAATAATTACTTTCATTATTGTTTTTAAATATATGGGCAATTTTTGCATTTTTATTAATTCCTAAAATTAAACCTGCTAAATTTCTCTATCAATTAAATATATTGTTTTTATTGTATCTTTTTATGCTTAGTCATCTAATACTTATATTATGGGAATAGACAACATAGATAAGCAAATTATTAATGCTTTATATAAAAAAGGACGTGAAAATTTAATTAACTTAGGCGAAAAGGTGTTCAAATCAGATAAGGAGATCATGAGTCATGCTGGTGTAAGAAAAAGAATTAAAAAATTGGAGGATTCAGAAATTCTCAAAGTACAAGGGAACATCAATACTAACACTCTAAAGTATAAAATGTGTATAATTCTCCTAGCAATGAAAAATTATGATGAAGTTAAAAAAATCATTAACGCATATTCATTATGTCCTAGGGTGTTTTTATTAACCCAAATTACTGGAAGATATAACTTATTAATAGGAATAATTGGCCAAAATATAGAAGTTCTTCATAGATACATTAACTATTGCGGACCAACAAACAAAGAAGGGATACTACATTCTGAAATTTTATTTGTATCATCTTTAGAAACACCAGAATATCTACCTTTAAATCTTTTTAGCAAAAAAAGCCATGAAGCCGAATGCGGTAATATTTGTAAAAATTGTGAAGCTTATTTAGACGGTAAATGTGATGGGTGCGGAAATTTCTAATACTAATCATTTTTTAGAACCTATTTTCTTTATTAAAAAAAAGTTTAAAATTGAAACTTTAAAAAAAATCTAGTACTAAAATGAAACTAACATCGGTTAAATCGTTTAAATTAACCCGGAGTTAATAAATATTATATAGGAAAGTAGTATTTTATAAATTGATTAAATTTTTATAAAGTGCTATTCTTTTAGAAGGTTGTTTAAATGATTGTTGAAGATTTCTATTCTGTGTCTACATATGAAAAGAAAATGGAATTATTCTCATTATCTCCGTCAAGCAAATTCATACTATATTTAATTAAGCAAAGAGGTCCGTTAAAAGAAACAGAAATAATAAAAAAAACTTTATTACCAAAACGAACAGTTGCTTATGCTTTAAGGAGACTTCAGGAACGAAATTTCATACGAAAGTATAAAGATATGCTAGATAAGCGAGTAAGCATTTTTGAAAGCCTAATTTGATGAGATTAACCTTGATTGAAATTAAAAAAAAATATTTTTAAACAACTTTAACATTTAGAAAACATCAAAATCTTCATTTTTTATAATTCCTTCCAATTTTATAGGCTTTTCCAACTTCTTGACCCAAATTCCAATAAGTTCTATTAGACGTTGAATATATTATGGGATTTATTTTTTTTATATCCGGTATCTCATTTGTTAAACATTCTTCACTAACATATGTATTTATTATTTGCCCGATATAAAGATCCTTTTTACTTGCAAGTTCGATATTCTTCACTACTTTACAGGCATGATTAACGGATGCTTCACTTATTAGAGGTGCATTTTTCAGATCTCCAAAAAATACTGTAAAAATTCCTGATTTATCAATTTCTTTCCCTGATTTAATACCAATAAAGTCTGTAACTTCTAGCATTTCTACTGAAGGGATATTTATACTAAATTCCATATTATTTATAATACCCTTTGTTGTATGATGACTTGGACCACATTCAATTGATATCATAGGAGGAGTGAGATTTACAACTCCACAGAATGCGATAGTACAATAATTCGGCTTTCCTTCAACCATTGATCCGACAATAACTATTGGTATTGGATATAACAGGGGTCTTGGTTTTGGTAATTTTTTTTTTCCCATCTCAACAGCCTTGATTTAACTTTTAAATTATAGAAAATTGTTTTAAACGAGTTATATAAAGAAATGTGCAATTTTTGCACTCTTTATTATATTTCTCTCTAAAGATTAATGCTAATTTAAATCCTCATACGAGGAAGATTTTATATCCAATTATAATTAAAAAAATATCAATTTTTTCGATTAAATTTTATTTTTCAGAGGACCTAATTCTTTAATTTGATTTGTAAATTCTGTAATTACTTCAGAGAATCTTTTCCCTTCAGAAGCACTGACCCATTCTAATCGAACTCGTTTTGGATCAACTCCTAGCTGTTTGATTAAGATATTGTGTAATCGTTCGAAACGTTCTTGGGTATACTCATTTCCAGTAATATAGTGACAATCACCTATGTGACATCCACTTACAAGAACTCCATCAGCTCCATTCTTAAGAGCTTTTAAAACAAAAGCAGGGTCTACTCTCCCAGAACACATAACTCTTATTATTCGAATATTCGGAGGATACTGAAACCGTGAAACTCCTGCTAGATCTGCTCCAGCATAACTACACCAGTTACAACAGAACACCAAAATATTAGGTTCAAATCTTTCTTTAACTGCTTTTTTTTTTGACTTAGACACAGTTATCACCTATAAACCGTTTTTAACCTCCTCTTTTTCTAACAGATATGAATCAATCATAGTAGATATTTGATCAAAATCATAGTGCTTTACCATAATAGCGCCAACTGGACAAGTTGCTGCGCAAGTTCCACAACCTTTACAAACAGCAGCATTTATACTAGATTTTTTAACTTTGATTGTAATATCTTCAAATTCCTTAGATATCTCCAAAAGTGAAATTGCTTTATATGGACATACCTCCTCACATTTTCCACATCCAATACATTTTTCTTCTGAGACTTCAGCTACTAATCCTGATGTGGTAATTTTATCAGCACTAAGGAACCTACTTGCTCTACCTGCAGCTCCATTCGCTTGCGCAACCGAGTCTTGAATATTTTTTGGCCATTGAGCACATCCACATAAGAATATACCATCTGTAGCAAAATCCAAAGGACGCAATTTAACATGTGCTTCTAAGAAGAATCCATTTTTATCTAATGGAACCTTCAACATCATTGCTAATTCTTTTAAATTATCAGAAGGTATCATAGGTGTTGCTAATATCAATAAATCAGTTTCATAATCAATATTATCCTTTAAGTTTGTATCAAATACTTTTATTTGATATTTTTCAGGAGAAACGTTTATCTTTTTTACTACTGGGAGGTTGTCTAGGTCATACCTAAGGAATATCGCATCTTTTCGCCGTTCACGATAATACTCCTCGAATTCTTTCTTAGCCATTTGTAAATCTCTATAAATTACCACAATCTCTAACTCAGGTTTCAGCTCTTTTAAGATTCTGACATTTTTCATTGATGCAGCACAACAAATATTAGAACAATAAGTTATTCCTTCCTTTTGCCTCGCATTTACACATAACATTATTGTGACTCGTTTTATTTTATCTAACCAGGAATGATCATTGTTTTGTAATTTCTGTTCTAACTCTAATTGAGTCATGACGTTTTTATTTTTCTTATTATATTCAAAATGGCCAACCGGTTTATGCTCTTGCCCTCCTGTAGCAACTATTATTGTTCCAATCTTTAAATCATGTATATTATTATTTGAGTCATTAATCGCTACGTCATAATTTCCAACATAGCCCTTAATATTCTTAATTCCTGCATTTAAGAATACTTGAATATTGTTATTTTTTTCAATTTTCTCTTTCATTTCAGTTAATAATTCTAAAGCATTTTTGTGAACTGGGTATAAAACGTTTAAGTATCTCAGATTTCCTCCTAATTCATTTTCTTTTTCAACAAGAATAGTTCTAAAACCTTGATTAGCAGTATTTAGTGCAGCAGTCATACCTGAAATACCACCACCAATAACTAAAGCTGTGTGGGTGATGTCTATCTTATCTTCTCTCTGTGGTTTTAACAATTTTGATTTAGCAATATGCATACGGATTAAATCTATTGCTTTTTCAGTGGCGGCTTCCTTTTCAGTCATATGAACCCATGAGCATTGATCTCGAATATTTACTAGTTCAAATAGATACTTATTCAATCCTGCTTCTTGGCAGGTTTCTTGGAATAAAGATTCATGGGTTCTAGGTGTACAAGAGGCAACAATAAATCGATTTAAATTGTGTTCTACAATTAATTCTTTAATTCTTATTTGAGAGTCAGAAGAACAAGAGTATAAATTGGCTTCGCATACTACAACATTTGGCAGTTCTTTAACGTATTCTACAACTCGTGGAACATCTACGTAATTCCCTATATTGATTCCGCAATGGCAAACCATTACTCCAATCCTAGGTTCATCTGTGATTTTCACCTCTTTTTCAGGCACATCCACAGTTTTTTCTTTCATTTGTGTGTATTTAACCGAATTTAATAAATCAGCAATTTGAGCTGCTACTCCACTAGCATCAGCAACTGTTTCTGGAATGTCCATTGGTCCTTGACAAAAGCCACATAAATAAACTCCATTCCTAGACGATTTCAATTTATCAAAATAGGATTTTTCTTGAAAGAAATTATATTTATCTAGTTCAATCCCAAGAGAATTCGATAATTCTTGAACTCCCTTTGAGGGAACTAAAGGTGAGGCTAAAACTACCAAATTTGCTCGGAAATCTTTAAATTCTCCCGTCTTCAAGTCTTCATAATGTATTATTAAATCTTTGGTTTCAGGATCTTCTTCAATGGTACTTATTTTAGATTGAAAATACTTTACTCCATACTCATCTTGAGCTCTTTGTGTGAATTCATAGAAATTTTTCCCGTACGCACGAATATCATGTCGAAATACATAACATTCAGAGTTTTCTGAATGTTCTTGAGTAATTATTGCCTGTTTTGCCGTATATGTACAACAAACGCTAGAACAAAAGGGGACGTTTTCATGAAGATCTCTTGAGCCTGCACATTGAACAAACGCAATGACTTCAGGTTCTTGTTCATCACTTAATCTCATAACATGACCTCCAAATGGGCCAGATGCACACAATATTCTTTCATATTCAAGTGCACTTACAACATTTTCAAATCGATATCCCCATCTTGAAGATAATTCTTCAGCTGGCATTTCAAAACCCGTTGCAACCACTACTGCCCCAATTTTAATATCAAATTCTTCAGGCTTTTGTTCAAAGTCTATTGCATCAGCAGTACAGACTTTTTTACAAACTTGACATACTCCTCTTTTTAAGTATAAGCACATTTCTGAATCAATTAAGTAGATAGGAGGAACTGCTTGAGGAAAAGGAATATATACTGATTTTCTTTTACCTATATTCATTTCAAAAGGATTTGGAGCCAAAATTTTAGGACATTTATTGGCACAATCTCCACATCCTTTGCATTTAGATTCATCAATATATCGTGGTTTCTTCAATATCTTTGCAATAAAATCCCCCGGTTCGCCTTCAATATTAAGAACTTCGTGGTAAGTCATCAATTCTATATTGGGATTACGAAACACCTCAACCATTTTTGGGGCTAAAATACATAATGAACAATCTAGAGTTGGAAAAGTTTTATCCAATTGAGCCATTCTCCCTCCAATAGAAGGTGATTTTTCTACTAAATACACTTTAAACCCTAATTCAGTAAGATCTAAAGAAATTTGAATTCCTGCTATGCCACCACCAATAACTAATACTGAACCTTCCATTATTTTTCTCCCTCCACCTGATTATCAGAATCTACTATATTTATTAGATTGACTAAGAACTCTGAAAAATCTACGATTTCTATTGAAGATACATCTTCATAATCTTCCTGTAAACAAGATAAATGCATTTTACATTTAGGACAAGAAGTTACCATTATTTCCCCTGCATCTTTTGCTTCTAATAACCTTTTATAACGCAACGCTTTTGAACGGTCATTACAATTCATCCAAGAACTTACACCACAGCACAAAGCATCGGTCTTATTATGTGCCATTTCATTAAACTTATATCCAATTTCTTTTAAATGAGAAAAAATCTCACGGACGTTTTCTATTATATTACTATTTTTAGGTAAAAACCTACTTAAGCGACAAGGATCGTGATAAGTAAAAGGGATGAGTCCTTCTTTTTGAGAGGGATTCTTAAATTCAATCTTATTTGCTCTCCAATTTTCATAAATATACTCGATTAAATGTTTAACGACAAATTTTTCAGTAAAGTCTTCAAAAAGATTTGGATAATCTACTTTAAATGACCTATAGCATTCTGCACAAGCCGTAATAATGGTTTTTACTCTTGTTTCTTCAATTCTCTTGATATTTCTTTTACCCAAATTGATAAATTCTTTAAGTTTTCCTTGACCCCAATAGAGATCATGTCCACAGCAAATTTCATCTTGAAGAACTACAATTGGTTCTTGTTCAATTTGGCAGAGTATCTTTAGGGTGCTTTCAGCTATAGAATCAGAATTTTCAAACTCAAAATTGAAATAAGGTAAACATCCAACATAATACATTATATTACCTTGCTCTGCAATTTCACATCCTTTAGGAACCCAATCAAGAGATCTGTTGGGATTTATATGAGACTCACTCATAATTTCTGAGATGGTGGTATACACTCCTTTATGGGCTATCAAGTCGTCTGGATTTTGACTATAAGATTCTCGCATCTTATATTTTGCCATTCTTACTATATCTGCGAAATTAATTTCCTCAGGGCAGTTTTGGAGACATGCATTACATGTTAAACAATCCCATAAAGTCCCACTCTCAATGATTTTATCCTCAAATCCTTCCAAAATCATTTGAATGATCCGACTAGGTTCAAAAGACTGAACTTTACTCAGTTGACATACACCACTACAGCGTACGCATTGATAACATCGATATAATAATTTTCTAATATCTGGATCGTAAACTTTCTTAAGATAAGAATCGATTTCGTCCTCTGTTTCTTCTGAATCATCTAATTTTGTCGTTTCAGTAATATTTTTCACTTTATTTGATAAATCTAAATTTTGATATTATGAACTGATAATGATTAGAAAAAAAATAGAAAGAATTTATTTTTTCGGATTAGAATTAATAACTCTAATGTAAAAAGAGATATTTATGGATAAATGGATGCTAAATTCTTTTTAATATTATGTTGCTAATGTTTTAATCATAGCTTTAATTTGATCAAAATCGTAATGCTTTATTGAAATTGCACCAACTGGACAATTAACAGCACATGTTCCGCATCCTTTGCATAAACCAGAATTTACAGAAGATTTTATCATTGGTAAATCGACTTCTTCATATTCTTTCAAAACTTCGATAAGTTCGATAGCATTATAAGAGCAAGCTTCCTCGCACGTCCCACAGCCAATACACATTTCTTGGTCTACTTCTGCAATTAGTCCAGATGTTGTGATTTCTTCAACACTTAAAAATCTACACGCTCTTCCTGCTGCCCCATTGGCTTGTGAAATTGAGTCTTGTATATTTTTAGGCCAATGAGCACATCCACATAAGAAAATTCCATCAGTAGCAAAATCTAATGGCCTTAATTTAACATGTGCTTCGAGAAAGAAACCATTTTTATCAAGCGGGACCTTGAGCATTTTTGCTAACTCCTCCAAATTATTAGCTGGAATCATAGGCGTCGATAATACTATCAGGTCGGTACCAAATTTAATGTTATCCTGTAAATTTGTATCAAATACGTTAATTTCAAAATTACTTGTTCCGTTATTCCTCTCTTTAATTAAAGGAGGATTATTTAAATCATATCTCAAAAAAATGGCATCTTTTCTTCGTTCACGATAATATTTTTCAAATTCTTTCTTAGCCATTTGAAGATCTCTATAGAGAACTATTAATTTGAGGTCTTGCTTTAATTCCTTTAGAATATTTATATTTTTAATAGCACTTTCACAACAGATATTTGAACAATATGTTATCCCTTTTTCTTGCCTAGCATTAACACATAATAACGTTGTAATATGATTAAGGTCATCTAACCATGTTTGGTCTTCATCCTTTAATTTCTGCTCCAATTGTAATTGGGTAATTACATTATGGTTTGTGTATTTATAATTGAAAAATTCATTAGGCTTTAATTCTTGCCCTCCTGTAGCAACAATAATAGTACCGACTTTTAACTCATGTGTTTGTTTATCTGAATCGGTGAGAGAAATGTTATAATTTCCAATATATCCATTAATGTCATTTAATTTGGAATTTAAGAAGATTTGAATTTTTTTATTTTTCAGTACCTTTTCCATAATATTATTTAGAATTATTGACGCATCTTCTTGAGTGGGATATAGCATATTCAAAAATCTTAAGTTCCCACCTAAATGTTCTTCTTTTTCGATAAGATAGGTATTAAATCCTTGATTAGCAATATTTAATGCTGCGGTCATTCCTGATATCCCCCCACCTATCACTAACGCTGCTTGAGTTATTTTTAGTTTTTCTTCTTCTTGTGGTCTTAATAATCTTGATTTAGCTACACCCATTCTTATTAAATCTATGGCTTTTTCAGTTGCTAACTGCTTTTCAGTCATATGTACCCATGAACATTGATCACGGATATTTACCATCTCAAATAGATATTTATTTAATCCAGCTTCTTGACATGTATCTTGAAACAAAGATTCATGAGTTCTCGGTGTACAAGAAGCTACAAGAAATCTATTTAAATCAAATTCCTTTATTACTTCTTTAATTCGCTCTTGAGAATCAGAACTGCAAGAATATAAATTATCTTCACAAAAAACCACATTAGGTAATGTTTTAATGAATTCAATTACCTTAGGGATGTCAATGTATTTCCCTATATTAATTCCACAATGGCAAATTAAAACCCCAATTCTTGGTTCATCTGTAGCGTTAACTTCTTTTTCTAATACAACAATTTCTTTTTCCATTGTCTCAGTAAACTTAAAGGAGTTAAGTAAAGTTGCTACTTGCGAGGCTACTCCACTGGCGTCTGCTACTGTTTCTGGTATATCCATAGGACCTTGACAAAAACCAGCTAGAAATATACCCTCTCTGGAAGATAAAGATTTATTAAAATAGGATTCCTCTTTAAAAAAAGAATATTCATCTAATTTAAGATCTAAAATTTTAGCTAATTCTTTTGTTCCAGCGGAAGGGACTAGAGGGGTAGCTAACACTACTAGATTTGCCCTAAAATCTTTAAATTCACCAGTTTTTAAATCTTCATAGTGAATTACTAAATCATTAGTATCTGGATCTTCCAAGATTCTGCTTATCTTTGTCTGGAAATATTCTACTCCATATTCTTCCTGAGCCCTCTGGGTAAATTCGTAAAAATTTTTACCATATGCTCTCACATCATGTCTGAATACAAAACATTTTGAGTTTTCAGAATGTTCTTTCGTAATGATAGCTTCTTTGGCTGTATACATACAACAAACACTTGAACAATATGGAATTCCTTCACGTAAATCCCTTGATCCCGCACATTGAATGAATGCTATTATTTCTGGCTCTTTTTCATCACTAGGTCGTAAAACATGCCCATCAAATGGTCCAGAAGCCGATAACATTCTTTCATATTCTAAAGCATTTACAACATTTTTATAATTATAACCCCATCTTGAGGTTAATTCTGTACCTAAAACATCATATCCCGTGGCAACAACGATAGCACCAACATTTAGGTTGATTTCTTCAGGTTTTTGCTCGTAATCTATGGCTTCTGCTTTACAAACTTTTTCACAAACACCACATACACCTTTACTGAGTTTTAAACATAAATCTGGATCAATTAAATATACAGGTGGTACTGCTTGAGGAAAAGGAATATAGACAGACTTTCTTTTACCTAGGTTCATATCAAAGATATTGGGTGATTCAATCTTAGGGCATTTAGTAGCACAGTCGCCACATCCTTTGCATTTAGTCTCATCAATATAACGCGCTTTTTTAAGGACTGTTACTCTAAAATTGCCTGGTTTTCCTGAAACTTTTTGAACTTCATGATAAGTCATTAATTCAATATTGGGATTTCGGAACACTTCCACCATTTTAGGTGCGAGAATGCACAAACTACAATCGTTTGTAGGAAATGTCTTATCAAGTTGAGCCATTCTTCCACCAATTGAAGGTGTCTTTTCTACCAAATATACTTTAAATCCTAATTCTGTTAAATCTAAGGAGGTTTGTATCCCAGCTATTCCGCCTCCAATCACTAAAACAGATCCTTCCATCTTTTATCACATACAAAATTTTTTGATAAGATGTTGTTTTGCCATCTTAATTTCCATTGAATTAAAAATAAAGAAATGAAATTATATAAATATTATTATGATAAATGATCAGAATCCTACATTTTCTGCTTTGTTATTGATCATTCCCAAACATATTCTATATTTATTATTTCGTAATCAGTAATAATATACAATGTTTATTTAGCATTTCGGATTTTTTGTTCGTTTCTGTTAAAGAGTAACTATAGCAAAGATCCAGTTTGATAATTTTTCCTGCGTATGTGTTAGATATGGTTAAAAAAACATTTTTTCTGTGTTTATTACCTACATAATTTTGTTAAACGACAATAAAGATCAGTATGATGATCCATTTCTAGCAAACTTCCCATTTGAATAATCGCTATCGATCAAGAATTGAGAAATTGATGCAAAAAATGGAATAAGTATTAAGAAAGCTGAATTTACGTTTCCATTTCAATTGACCCCTTCTATCTCCTTAATATTTTCTTTTCTTACGGAATCTCAACACCTGGCACTTCAACTTTTAAAAATTCAACTTTCCCACTTGATCTTTTACCTTCTAAATATTGACTGGTACAAAGAAAAAGAGTTCTTCCATCATCTCCACCCAGAGTGCATGCATAAACATTTGTATCTTTTACTTTAATAGTAGAAATAATTTCACCTCCTTCCAAAACACGTAAGACTTCTGCTTTGGATGGATTTGCGACCCAGATGGCACCTTCTTCATCAAGGCATATACCATCTGGTGAAAAATCTTTAATTTCCGCCCAAATTCTTCGATTTATTAGATTTCCTGAATTTTCAATATCAAAGGCAGTCAACTTACCTCCAAAAGTTTCTGCTACAATAAAAGTTTCGCAATCAGGAGTCACAATACATCCATTGGGAAAAAAAAGATTTTCTGCAACTATTCTTGCATCCCCATCTTTAGTTACCAAGATGATGCATGTGGGTTCAGCTGGGGATTCAAGGGATTTAGTACCCCAATTTCCTATGTAAGTTCGTTCATATTTATCAGTTACAGAGTCATTACAGTTATATTCTGTAAATTGGCTTAAATCCGCATGAATTTTCAATCCTCCTCGATCTAAACTCATTAGGTAGCGTCTTTGCATTGAAACTATAAGCATTCTACCATCATTCAAAAAACCCAATCCCGATGGAAAATCCTGCAATTCCACTATAATTTCTGAATTACCGTTCTCATCAACGGCAATGACTTTTCTTCCAACAAGATCTGAAAAGAACAACTTTCCGTTTCGCCAACGAGGACCCTCTGGAAATTCAAGACCAGATAATAATACTTTAGTCTCCATTTTCATACATATCAATTTGATTTTCATTTTAATAAAGTTACCTTTTTTATATATTGACCAAAATGCTAATGAAAAAATAACCGCTAAATTCCATCAATATATTCAATTCAAAAATAAATCTATGCAGATTATTTAATATATCATAAAAATCAAAAATTTCTGGTATTTTAATTTAATCAATGCCACTCTTTGCATTTCTTTTTAATCTAATTTTCATTGAAATCAGACGCTGAATTTACCTTTCCATACAAATATTTACACTAAATTGCTTATAGTGGTCCCAATTTTTTGATTTCATTTGTAAATTCAGTAATAACCTCAGCAAATCGTTTTCCTTCAGAGGCACTTACCCATTCAAGTCTAAATCGTTTTTCTAGATTAAATATTTTTAAAATTTCTTTAAATTTTTCAAATCTATCTCTGGCAAATTCATTTCCCTTTAAATAATGACAATCACCAATATGGCAGCCAGTTACTATGACGCCATCAATGCCTTCTTTAAATGCCTCCAAAATAAAAGCAGGATCTACTCTACCAGAACACATCACCCTAACTATCCTAATAGTAGAAGGGTATTGAAAACGAGAGACCCCAGCTAAATCTGCTCCTGCATAACTACACCAATTGCAACAAAAGCATAAGATATTTGGGTGAAAATCCTTCTTAATTATTTTTTTTTTTGATTTAGACATAATTTAATAACTCATAATTTAACTTTGGGCTAATAATGCTGAAATCATAGCGTTTATTTGCTCAAAACCAAAATGTTTTATAATTATTGTTGAATTAGGGCATTGTGCCCCACATGTACCACATCCTTTACAAAGTGCGGGATTAACATGTGACTTTTTTATAGTAATTTTAAAATCTTCAAATTCTCTTTCTTTTTCTACTAATTCTATAGCATTAAATTGACAAACTTCTACACAACTTCCGCATCCGATGCAATTTTCTTCTATAACTGCAGCTACAAGCCCAGATGTCACAATTTTTTCAGCACATAAAATTTTAACGGCTTGAGCAGCAGCTCCATTGGCTTGTGCTATAGATTCTCGAATATCTTTAGGTGAGTGTGCACATCCACATAAATATATACCATCAGTTGCAAAATCAATTGGTCTTAGTTTTACATGAGCTTCCAAAAAGAATTTATCCTCATTAAGTGGTACTTTTAACATTTTCGCCAATTCTTCATTTTCTTTGATGGGCGCTATGAGTCCCGTGCTTAATACTACCAAATCTGGATGTAATTCAAGGTTTCCTAAGTCGGGATTATTCGCTATTATTTTAATTTCTTTATTTTTAATTTTTAATTCTGGAGGTTTTTTCTCATCAAATCTAACAAAAATCACACCATTTTCCCTTGCTTTATTATAAAACTTTTCTTTAAAAGCATAAGTCCTAATATCACGATATAGGATCAAGATTTCGATATCATTATTAATTTCTTTTGCTTTTAACGCGTTTTTAATGGCTTCTGAGCAACAAATTCTACTACAATATGGGTGATCTTCATTTCTGGATCCAACACATTGTATCATAGCTATCGATTTCAACTTTTTTATTTGATCTGGAGAGGTAAATAAATTTTTTTCAAATTGGACTTGGGTTATAATTCTTTGATCTTTGCCATAATTATATTCAATTGGTTGATATTCATTTGCTCCTGTTGCTACAATTATTATTCCATGATCTAGATCAATATTTTTGTTATTTTTTCCATAAGTTACGTTTGTAGAAAAATTGCCGATATAGCCTGAAATGGTATTGATTTTAGCATTTTTAAATACATGGATTAATTGATTATCTTCTACATTTTTAATTAAATCTACTAAAAATTCCTGAATATCATTATTCTCAAGAGTTCGATGAATATTTCGAGTAAAACCACCTAAAGAATCCTCTTTTTCAATCAAGAATACTTCAAAACCTTGAGATGCTAAATTTAATGATGCTGACATCCCTGATACTCCCCCTCCGATAATCAAACCACTGTCTATTATATTAATTTCTTGTTCTTGTAATGGGATTAATTGACTAGCTTTTGCTACTGACATTCTTAAGAGATCTTTTGATTTAGCTGTTGCTCTTTCACTTTCATGCATATGAACCCATGAACACTGATCACGGATATTTACCATTTCAAAAAGATATTTATTCAAACCAACTTCTCTTATCGTTGCCTGAAATAAAGGTTCATGTGTTCTTGGGGTACATGAGGCAACTATAACCCTATTTAATTGATTTTTCTCTATTTTTTCTTTAATATTAGTTTGAGTGTCGGCTGAACAGGTGTACAAATTATGTTCAGCGTAAACTACATTAGGCAAAGTTTTAACGTACTCTACAACACTAGGGACATCAACAACTCCTCCAATATTTATACCACAATGGCATATGAAGACGCCAATTCGTGGTGGTAGATCACTCACATCCAATTCTTCAGGTAATTCTTTTTTAGTGACTAATTTATTTCTAGCTTCAGATAGTAGGACATTTACACGCCCAGCGGCAGCGCTTGCTTCAATAACAGTTTCAGGAATATCTTTTGGAGCAGCAAAGGCTCCACACACATAAATTCCTGCTCTCGAGGTTTCTACTGGTGTAAAAGTATTAGTTTTGCAGAAACCATATTCATTTAGTTCTATTCCTAATTTTTTTGCTAATCCTGTTGCTTTTTTATTAGGTTGCATTCCTACTGATAAAACCACTAGGTTAAAAATCTCATGAATGATTCTGCCATTTTCTGTTTCATAAAATACTTTTAAATCTTTTGAATCAGGAATCTCTTTAATTGCAGATATTCTACGTCTAATATATCTTACACCATATTCATCTCTAGCTCGTTCAATATATTTATCGAACTCTTTTCCGTACGCTCGAATATCCATTGTAAAAATTGTGGGTTCTACGATATTCATATGTTCCTTAGCAATTACAGCTTCTTTCGTTGTATACATGCAACACACAGAAGAACAGTAATCAATACCATTTTGTTTATCTCTTGAACCAATACATTGCAAGAATGCTATTTTTCTAGGGATAATTCCATCAGAGGGACGTAGAATTAAACCTGCATGTGGTCCACTCGCACTCAATATTCGTTCAAATTCAGTGCTAGTGATTACATTTAAATGTTTTCTATACCCAAGTTGAGTTAGAGGTGTAGGATCGTACTCATCAAATCCAATTGCGAGAACCACAGCTCCAACATTAAGCTGAATGGATTCATCCTTAAGTTCATAATTAATTGCTTTTGCTTTACATATGCCTTCGCAAACTCCACATCCTACACATTTATCCTTATTAATTGAAAAAACCAAAGGAACTGCTTGAGGGAATTTCACAGATATTGCTGATTTATTTGAGAGTCCTTTATTAAAGGTATCTATTGCTTCTATTGGACATTTTTGGGCACATAAACCACAACCTGTACATTTATTTTGATCCAAATATAGTGTCTTTTGAGTCAGATTGACTATAAAATTACCTGGTTCTCCTTCTATTTTTTCTATACGTGAATTTATCAAAATTTCTATATTTTCATGTCGCCCAGTTTGAACTAACTTGGGAGCAAGAATACAAATAGCACAATCATTTGTTGGAAAAGTTTTGTCTAATTGAGACATTACTCCACCTATACTTGTTGTTGACTCAGTTAAATACACTTTATAACCTGAATCTGCTAAATCAATCGAACTTTGAATTCCTGCAATTCCTCCTCCTATTATCAATACAGCACCGACTTTTTTCATTATTTTCCCTCCTTAATTGATATAAATAATGGAGTTTCTTCATGAATTTCATCAAGATCAACTAAGCCTCTTTGTCTCAAAATAACAATATGATTTAAAACTTCATTTGGTTTAACTTGTATCTCTTTTGATATTTCTGGAACTGATTTGCTCGCTTTTTGAATTTTTTGGATTATTTTATGACGTATGAATTCATTATATAGATTATTGTCCAGAATTTCTTCAAATTCTTCTTTTGAGATGATTTCATTATATACATTACCTTCAGTAGTGATTAGCCTTTCTCTAGCAACTAATGTTCTAATTCTGGAATCAGTCAATACAGATTTGATTACCTCAAAATCTTCAGATAATTGTTTTTTTAATTTTTTATTATTAATAGGTGAAGGTCCTAAACTAATAATTTTTTCATTGAATTCATTTATTAGTTGAGCAA
The DNA here is from genome assembly GCA_048885765.1 of Candidatus Hermodarchaeota archaeon. Classification (GTDB taxonomy): domain Archaea; phylum Asgardarchaeota; class Lokiarchaeia; order Sigyniarchaeales; family SOKP01; genus Loki-b32. The sequence goes on along the minus strand of JBHLLI010000007.1, from coordinate 11,858 downwards.
ATCTACTTCCCTCTGAAGCTGAAACCCAATCTAAATGAAAACGCTCTGAAAATCCAACATAATCTAATAATTTACTGAGCATTTTCATTTTCATTTCTGCTTCATAATTGCCATTAATATAATGGCAATCTCCAGGGTGACATCCTAATACAAGTACTCCATCAATAGATTTTGAGAATGCTTCAGCTATAAAAATAGGATCGACTCTGCCACTACACATAACTCTTATAATTCTTAAGTTTGGAGAATATTGTATTCTACTTACACCTGCTAGATCCGCTCCGGCATAGGAACACCAATTACATAAGAATCCCAAAATCTTAGGTTTGAATGTCAAGTTATTAGTCCCCTCCGTAAGCAATTATTTCTGATAGAATTTGCTCATTTGTAAAATGAAAAACTATTATAGCACTTTCCGGACAACTAGCACCACACACTCCACATCCTTTACAAAGCAACTTATTAACAACTGCCTTATCATCTTCATCCTTTGAGATAGCGTTATAAGGGCAAAGCTTTATACATACATTACAGCCTACACATAATTCACTATTTACTTCTGCTACTAACCCAGAAGCAATAATGTCTTTTGAACTTAAAAATCTACTTGCTCTTCCCGCTGCTCCATTTGCTTGAGTGATTGACTCCTGAATGTGCTTGGGCCAATGAGCACAGCCACATAAAAATACTCCATCTGTGGCAAAATCTACCGGTCTTAATTTAGCATGCGCTTCTAAGAAGAAACCATGTTTATCTAAAGGCACTTTAAGCATTTTACCCAATAATTCTGAATTTTCTGTTGGAATCATGGGTGGTGACAGAATAATTAGATCTGTTTCAAAAGTAATAAAATCTTGTAAATTTGTATCAAATACTTCAATTCCATATTTTTCAGGCTTAATATTTATTTTTTTGATTTCTGGGGGCTTACTCAAATCATATCTTAGAAGTATGGCATCTCTTCTTCGATCAAAAAGATATTCTTCAAATTCCTTTTTAGCCATCTGAAAATCTCTGTAAAGAACAATCATTTCGAGGTCAGGTTTTAATTCTTTTAAGATATTAATATTTTTAATAGCTGTAGCACAACATATATTTGAACAGTATGTAATTCCTTCCTTTTCTCTGGCATTTACACATAAAATAGTGGTAACACGTCTAATATTATTAAGCCAGGAATGATCTTTTTGATTTAATCTCTTTTCTAATTCCATTTCTGTAATAACATTATTATTTTTATCATTATACTGATTAAATCTAACTGGTTTTAATTCTTGACCTCCAGTAGCAACAATGATTACACCAACTTTCAATTCACTGACTTTATTTTTGGAGTCAATTACATAGACGTCATAGTTACCGATATATCCCTTCACATCTTTTATTGTAGATTCCAAATAAACTTGAATATTCTTGTTTTTTTTTACATTTTCTTTTATGTTCTCTATGAATTTTGATGCATCTTCTTGAGTAGGATATAAAAGATATAAATCATTCAATATCCCTCCAAGCATCTTCTTTTTTTCTATAAGATAGACATTATATCCTTGGTTAGCAATATTCAATGCCGCAGTCATTCCAGATACACCTCCACCAATTATTAATGCTTCTGGTATAACTGATAATTTTGGTTCTTGTTGTGATCTTAATAATCTTGATTTAGCCACAGTCATCTCAATTAAATCTATAGCTTTCTCTGTAGCTAGTTCTTTTTCTGTCATATGTACCCATGAACACTGATCACGAATATTTGCCATTTCAAAGAGATATTTATTGAGCCCTGCTTCTTGACATGTCTCTTGAAATAAGGATTCATGGGTTCTTGGTGTACAAGATGCTACAATAAATCTATTTAGATTATATTCATCTATCACTTCTTTAATTCTTGTTTGAGAGTCACTAGAACAAGAATACAAATTATCTTCACAAAAAACTACATTTGGTAATGACTTTATATGTTCTACAACTTGGGGAATATCAATATATTTACCAATGTTTATACCACAATGACAAATTAAGACCCCAATTCTGGGTTTTTCTGTAAGCTCAACTTCTTTTTCAGGTATTTCAAATACTCTTTCTTTTATTTGGGTATATTTGGCAGAACTAAGTAATGCCGCTACTTGGGAAGCCACTCCACTAGCGTCGGCTACCGTTTCTGGTATATCCATCGGACCTTGACAAAATCCCGCTAAGAAAATCCCTTTCTTTGAAGATATAGATTTAGTAAAATGATTTTGTTCTTTAAAGAAACTATAATCATCTAAATGGATATCCAAAATATTAGCTAATGCTTTTGTTCCGCTAGAAGGAACCAAGGGAGTAGCAAGTACTACTAAATTAGCACGGAAAGTGTTGAGTAATCCAGATTGAAGATCTTCATAGTGAATAATTAAATCATTTGTAGCAGGATCTTCTACAATTTTACTAATTTTAGTATGGAAATATTTTACTCCATATTCCTCCTGAGCTTTTTGAGTAAATTCATAGAAATTCTTTCCATATGCTCTAATATCATGTCTAAAAACAAAACATTTAGAATTATCTGAGTGTTCTTGTGTTATAATTGCCTCTTTAGCAGCATACATGCAGCATACGCTTGAGCAATATGGGACTCTTTGTTGTAAATCTCTTGAACCTGCACACTGAATAAATGCGATATTTTCTGGTTCTTGCTTATCACTAGGGCGAAGAACGTGTCCATCAAAAGGTCCTGATGCACATAAAATTCTCTCATATTCTAATCCATTTACCACATTCTCATAATTATAGCCCCATCTTGATGTTAGTTCCTCTCCAAACATATCAAATCCTGTTGCTACTACTATTGCACCAACGTTCAATTTGATCTCTTGAGGCTTCTGTTCAAAATCGATTGCTTCTGCTGTACATACTTTTTGACATACTCCACATACATCTCTAGTTAGCTTTAAACACATTTCTGGATCAATTAAATAGATTGGAGGTACAGCTTGAGGAAATGGGATATATATTGACTTTCTTTTACCTAGATTCATATCAAAAAGGTTAGGTGCTTCAATCTTCGGACATTTAGAAGCACAATCTCCACATCCTTTACATTTTGTCTCATCAATATAACGAGGTTTTTTAAGGATAGTAACTTCAAAATTTCCAGGGTCACCTGATACCTTCTGAACTTCATGATAAGTCATTAATTCAATATTAGGATTTCTGAACACTTCCACCATTTTGGGTGCAAGAATACAAAGGCTGCAATCTAATGTGGGGAATGTTTTATCGAGTTGAGCCATTCTACCTCCTATCGAAGGAGTTTTTTCAACTAAGTATACTTTAAAACCCAATTCGGTTAAATCTAAAGAAGTCTGTATCCCTGCAATTCCCCCTCCTATTACTAATACAGAGCCTTCCATTATTCTTTACCCTCTTTTATTTTAATTTTATTAACTAAAAACTCTGAAAAATCCATTATTTCTATTGAATTGAAATCATCATAATCCTTTCTTAAGCAGTTTAAATGCATCTTACATTTTGGACATGAAGTTATTAGCATTGTACTAACCGCCTTAGCCTCTGAAAGACGTTTATATCGTAATGCTTTAGATCTTTCATTACAATTCATCCAAGAATTTACTCCACAACAATAGGAATTTTGTTTATTATGTTCCATTTCCTTAAAAATATATCCTAATTTTTCTAAATGATAAAATAATTCTCTAACTTTTTCAGTTATATTATTTTCTTTCGGTAAATACCTACTTAACCTACAAGGATCGTGATATGTAAAATTAAGAACCTCTTCATTCTCCTCCGGATTCTTAAAGCAAACTCTATTTTGTTTCCAATTATCGAAAATATATTCAATTATATGTTTAATTTCAAAATTATCATTGAAATCTTCAAATAAGTTTGGATAATCAATTTTAAATGTTCTATAACATTCAGCACAGGCAGTAATTATTGTTGAAATCCCTGCCTGTTTGAACTTACGAATATTTTTCTTTGCTAATTCAATAAAAACCTCGATTTTACCTTGTCCCCAATACAAATCATGTCCACAGCAAGTTTCTTCTTTAAGAACTACTATTGGATCATTTTCAATTTGGCAGAGAATTTTTAATGTACTTTCTGCAATAGAATCCGAATTTTCAAACTCAAGATTAAAAAATGGCAAACATCCAATATAGTAGAGAATATTACCTTTATCTGAAATTTTACAGTCCTTTGGGATCCAATTTAAAGGTCTTTCAATTTTAATATGATTCTGGCTCATTATTTCAGACATCATAGGATAAATGCCCTTATGAGCAACGGAACGATCAAGGTTCTGAATACCTTGCATCCTCATTTTATATCTAGCAATTCTTACAATATCTGCAAAATTTATATCTTTAGGGCACATCTGAAGACAACTATTACACATTAAACAATCCCATAATACCCCACTCTTAATAATATCATCTTCAAAACCTTCTAAAATCATCTGGATAATTCTACTAGGTGTAAACTTTTGAACTTTACTAATTTGACAAATACCAGAGCACCGAGCACATTGATAGCACTTTTTCAATAAGTTTCTTAAGTCAGGTTCATATATTTCTCTTATAAGAGAATCATTATCTCCAGGTATCTGTTTCATTTCCTTATCTTTTTCTGTTTCTGTTATAGAACTCACACCTTTATATTTAAACTATCCATAAATTTTGCTTTTCGTTTAATTTTTTGTTCAGAAAATTTGGAAATCAGATTTTTCATAGAATTTTTGGCGGTAGTATCAAGATCTAAACGATTAATCGCGTTAGAATCTAACAATTTTTTAAATAATTTTTTACCTTTTTCAGTACGAGGAATTACTGTCGTATATCTATCTGGAGATCCAAGGCCTCCAAAGGATATATCCGAATAAATATTAGTAAAATCACTGCATGAATGACAAGCTGGACGAATATAATTACTTAATTTCTCAAAAGGAATATGGATCGTCCTTTCTCCAGAGTTTTTATCTTCTAGTTTTATAATTAAATCTTCTTTAATGTTTATTTTCTTTATATCTTCAAATTTTATTTTAAATTCTTTTTCAAAATTTTCAATTTGTGATTTTTCAAATAAAAAATTATGATAACAAAATAATCCTAAACAAATCTCAATATATTCTGAAGGGGTAACTCCTAATGTTTGCATACATCTGATGGTATAAATCTGACATGGGGTTCCCACTATTGCCAGTTTCTTAAATTTATAATGACTTAATTCGGGAATCGAGCGTGTATAAGTACTAAACCTTTGAACCTCGTCTACTTGCGGAGACACATTTAATACTGTTCCTGAAGCTTTAATTAGATCTTCTTTAGTCTCAGCAAACAATGCTTCTCTTGAAAAAGGTCCCTCAGCTTTAGATACTATTGCTCCATCAATTATTTTTTTTTTTAATAAATAATTAAGAAGCGTATTAACTACACCTCCATCTGTTCCATACTTTTGAAATTCTTCATCTGTAGATTGACAAGAATAGATTTCATCAACATTCCCAATTGCCATTGATGTAAAATCAGTAAATTTATATTCATTATTTAAATCTTCATCTAAAATGTGCGTTTGAGGGCATAAATAATAACATATACCGCATTCAAGACATGCATCCTTATTTACATATTCAGGTGGTGAATTAGGACTCTTAAAGCCTATTACTGTTTCAAATGCCGCCGAACAGAAGGAAGTACATCCTCCACATTCTTGGCAAATTCCTTTTTCATGAACTTCCTTTATTAAATCTTGAAACGTTTTTATACTCATAATAAATATTTTAAAATTATTCCTTTTCCAATATGATAGGTTTACAATTTTTTCTTTTGGTACCCGCAATCCTTTCTAATAACGGTTGTCCTGGTTTAATATCATTTAAAGACTTTGATTCAATCAATCCTGCCTTGATTGCTTCTTTATAGATTTTTTCACCTTTTTTGTTTCTAGTTATTACACTTGACCACCCACTAGGAGAACCAATTGATCCTACAGAAATATCAGCATAATCCGCGGTTAAATCCTCACAAAAGTGACAATTATGGCGGGCATATGATTTAACATCGTTTAATGGGACTTTTAATTCTTCACCAGAATCTAGGTATATGATAAATTTACCCCCACTTATGTCCATTTTTGTTACTTTATTAAAATCTTTTTTAAATTGCTCATTAATCAAATTAAGAACACCTTCATAAGGAAAAGATTCCATACAAAAGAGTCCTATTCTATATTTAATATTTTTGAAAAAAGATACTCCACTTGGAAACAAACTCCCCTTTTCTAATGCGTTCATCATACAAGGAACCCCAACAACCGCAATATTTTCATATTTTTTTGTTTCATCAATAATACTCAAAGTAGAAGCATTAGCATATTTCGTACCACTAGTTTTATAGAGATGTTTAACATTATCTATAATTACAGGTTCTGGTTTCCATAAATCTTTTGAATGTTTTACTGCTATAATTGCTTCAACTAATTTCTTATTAAGTAAATATTCAAGTAAAGAAGTTACAATCCCTCCATCTTGGCGTACTTTTTTAATCTCATCTTTAGTTGTTGTAGCTGAATATGTGTTAACATAGCCATTAATTTTTTCTGAAAATTTTAATGATTTATCGAGTTTATTTATAGTTTTGCCCGCTTGTTCAATCGAAAATGATCTCGGACAAACGGAATAACATAATCCACATTTCATACAAGTTTCATCATTTATCTCCAATGTGTCTGCTGTTACTTCAATAGCGTTCACAGGGCATATTGATGAACACCAACCACATTGGCAACATACTTTAGAATCAAAAACTATCGAAACAGGTTCAAAAAAATGTTCAATGAATTTATCAGGCAAATCTATAACTTGATATCTATAAAAATACTCTTTTTCCTCAACTTCTTTTTCTTCTCCCTTAATTTTCTTGATAACTGTTTTTGTTTTAGTTTCAATAACTTCTTCAATATATCCTTGTTCTTTAAGATAAATTACATCTCGAATAATGTTTTCAGAGGGGATATCTTTTATAAGTTTAGCAATTTCCTCTAAGAATAATGGCTTATTACCTGTAAGTTTTTCTAATACTAATTTACGTTCAGTTTCAGAATCAATCATAGAATCTAGAATTTCATAAAATTCATCTTCAGAATATTTGCCTACTTTCAAAATATCATCTTTTGCTTCGAAAAATGCCCTAACTTGAAAATTTTCAACTGCTTTATAGGTTGCATCCATTAAATTCTTTGGTGATATCCCATTGAAATTTACATTTTTTGAAATTTGAACCATATTTCCATCCTTTTGGATTACATTTATTAAAAATTTATTTTTAATTGAATACAATATAAAACCCCTTCCTCCGCAAGGTTAGTCATCCTATAACTAAGATTTTTTTATAGGAATCATTCCGCAGGGGTAGTTAATACTTGTGTTTCTTCTATTTTTGGTGGTTCTCCTTCTAAGTTAAGTGGATTTGGTCCCATTTTCTCGACCTTTTCTAAAGCATCCTCGACACTTTTAACAAATTTCTCTGATTCTGCTCCACTTAACCAATACATGTTTATTCTTTGATTTCCGAAGCCACGGGAATCTAGGATTCTGTTTGCTAAAGCAATGTGTCTCTCGGCTGTGAAATTACCGTTTTTAAACTGACATTCATTTGGGCGTCACCCGACAACCATGACCCCATCAGCTCCTGCACGAATACTGTATAGAATATGCTTAACATCGACTCTCCCCGTGCATCTTACTTTTATTATCTTAACAGCAGGAGTATATTTTAATCTAGAAACTCCTGCTAGGTCTGCTGCGCTATACCCTCATTTTAAGCATGCAAAAACAATTAGATTATAATCATATCCCATATCTCTCTAATCACCTCCTAATAAACCATCAATTTCTGCATATAATTGATGATCACGGTAGTATCTGATATCAATGGCTTGAGTGGGACAACAAGTAGCACAAATTCCACATCCATCACAATTTATTTCGTCGACGAAAGCTCCAATATCTGCTTCTATTTTAATAGCGTTCTTTGGACATTCTTTCTCACACCTTCGACAGGAAATACAATATTCACTATCAACTTCAGCAGTAATTAGTTCAATATCGATTTGTCCCGGTGCTGTTAATTCCGCTACCTTACTTGCAGCAGCTCTGGCTTGGGAAACTGAATAAGAAATATTTTTTGGTCCTTGCGCAAATCCAGCTATAAAAATCCCTTTTGATTTTGTTTCTTGGGGCATTAGACCGAAATGTGATTCAGTAAGAAATCCATACATATTGGTATCAAGGTTTAATACATCAACGATTTGCTGAGTACCTTTTGAGGGAAGTGCCGCTGTTGATAAAACTACTAAATCTGCATCAATTTTTACGATTTTATCTGTTAATGATGAATAAACTCTAACTTTTACATTTTTGGTTTCAGGATCTTCAGAGATTTCACCCACTTTTCCCCTAATCATTTTAATACCTGCTTCTTTAGCGCGTTCATAGTACTCTTCAAATCCTTTTTCAGGAGTCCTTATATCAATATAGCATATTGTAATGTTTGCATCAGGAAATTCTTCGAGTAATAGACGTCCATTTTTTAGTGCAAGCATACAACATACCCCACTACAGTATGTTCGCTCAGTCTCTCGACTTCCAACGCATTGTATAAACACAATTTCTTTAGGTTTTTTATCATCTGAAATTCGATGCACATGACCTTCAAGTGGTCCATTTGGAGCTAACATTCGCTCTAATTGTGGTTGAGTTATGACATTTTCAAATTCTCCATATCCATATTCACCAAAAGGCTCATGGATATCCCACCCCGTTACTATGATAATTGTGCCAATTTCAACGTTTATTTCAGTTGGCACTTGACTGAAATCGATAGCATCTAATTCACAGGCATCTACACATGAGAAACACTCAATACATGCGTCTCTATCGATGTCATATAGAAACGGTACAGCCTGACCAAAAGGAATATCAATTGCTCTTCGCGCTCCTAAAAATTCGTCAAAGTAATTTGATACATAGACTGGACAGACTTCCGCACAAGCTCCACATCCATTACATTCGTCAGTTGTATAACGGGGTTTCTTTTCAATTGTTGCATTATAATTCCCTACATATCCTTCAATTTTCTTTACTTCGCTATAAGTTATTAGTTCAATATTTTCATTTCTATTAACTTCAAGCATTTTGGGACCGCAAATTCATATAGCACAGTCATCTGTGGGAAAAGTTCTATCTAATTGCGCCATTCTACCCCCAATAGTTGTTTTATGATCAACCAAATACACCTTAATTCCTTGATTTGCTAGATCTAAAGCTGCATTCATTCCACCAATGCCTCCTCCAATAACTAAGGTGGCTTTTGTTACAGGAACAGTTTTAATTGGGACTGGTTCTAGTAGCTTAACTCTTTCAATACCACTCTTTACCAATGTTTTAGCTTTCTCTGTGGCTTCTTCTTTACTATCTGTACACCACGAGCAATGTTCTCGAACATTTACCATTTGAAAGTAATAAGGGTTTAAATCTGTTTTAGCAATTGTACCTCTATAAATAACTTCATGTGTACGGGGAGTTCAAGCAGATGCAACAATTCTATTTAAATTATTTTCTTTAATGTCCTCTATAATTTCATTTTGAGCACTATCAGTTCAAAGGAACGGATTTTTCTTTGAAATTATAATCTCACTACCTAGACTTTTCACGTAATCAGTTAATTCATCGCAATCTACTTTTGTTCTGATATTCACACCTCATTGACAAGCATAGTATCCAATCCGATGATTTTCAGTATTAGTCATCCTTTTTTACACATCCACCTCTAGCTTTTACATAATTGTATATTAATAAATGTCTTAGATTTTTATTGAATGGTTTTTAATTTCCAATATTGATCTATTTGTTAAGATCAATTTTAAATATTTTTTTTTAAAATTTATTCATTTTCAATATTTTTAATACTTTCTGTTAATCGATATAATCAAATATTTGTAAAGGGGTCAAAAAACCAAAGAGTTATTTGCCAGATTGAAGATTTTTTACTATTTTATTTTGGAAAAGGTCAATGAAAATAAATTTTATGATCAATTTCAAACATTTTAGTTTCTAAAATCTTTCTTTAAGTATCTTCATAAGGAATATGATTTTTATGTTAAAAAATGATAAAATTAGGCTAAAAAAAAATTGAATTTTTAATGTTGTTATTAAATTGAAGGAATTTCTCTTCCTATCGCTTTAAAACCTTCTCGCCAAGTTCCCCAAACTTCAACATTCGATTCAAATCCCTTAATCTCTGAATAATATAACATTTCTTTATAAATCGCTTTTAGTGATTCCTCGAGCTTTCCTTCTTTTACACCCGTTATGCTTAGAAATTTTATTCCATCTTCAGTAATTTTCCATGCGGATCTTACAAGAGCTTCTTGTTGAGATTCATCATCAGGAAATAAATTCTTTTGTAATGCTTCAACTACCTTATCTATGAATTTCCCCGCTACATGACTAGGACACTTAGCAAAAATAACTATATGTGGCATAAATTTACACTCTTATTAATAATTTGATTTTGTTAAATTGGATTCTAATTTGTATAATTTTTAAGATTTAAAAATTTTTACATTTATATCAAAAAAAATAAGTGTCCTAGACACCTGAAAATAAGTAAGTTTGCTTTTAATTACTAGGTTTTAGAAGTTGGTTTTTTTGAGATTCTTTATAATAATGAGATTTGTTTAAAAGGAATCTTTGGGCAAAAGGTTTGAACATAGCAGTAAAAAATCTTGAAAAAGATACTTTTTTTCTCACTGCATTGAAGTAGTCATCGAGAGTATACCTTTGATAATTTAAAAGTGCTTGACTTTTATCTGTTGACATAAATCCACAATGAAATCCTCTATCTCGTCTAAATGCTTCTTCAGGTAAGAAATCATGGCCAATACCAAAGATATCTAACATTTCATAGAGATATTCTCTATATGAAATACGACATCGCTCTCCTCCTGCAATATGCATTGTTTGTCCCCATATTTCATCACATTCTACAGCATTAGCAAGTGCTAACCCAACATCGTTAGTATCACAAATTTCAATTGAAGTATCAAGGGGCATCTCAAACATTAGTGGGTCCAATTGCAGTTTGTTTAATGATACAATATAAGTTAATCGGAAAATTGCCCAATCCAGATTAGAATTTTTGATTAAATCTTCACATTTTATTTTTTGTTTAGCATATTCATCATCTGGATTCGGATTTAGTTGATCTTCAGTATTTATCAAAGGATTTTCAAGTCGGTCTCCATAGACAGCAACTGAAGATGTAAAAAGGAGTCTTGGTTTCGTGGGTTGATTTTGGATTGTTTTAATAATATTTTCTGTACCACCAACATTGACAGTTTCTGCGAATTTAGGTTTTTTATCTGCAAGAGGGGGAATTATTGCAGCAACATGTATAACTACATCTCTGTCATTAACTGCTTGTTCTACTTGACTATAGATTCTTAAATCTCCCCAAACGATTTCAATATCTTTTTTATATTTATTTGCTAATTTTTGATTTCTTTTATTTCTAATATCAAAAACCCTTATATCGTGATTCCGTTTGATTAATTCTTTTAAAGTGCTTAATCCTACATTACCAAATGCACCAGTTAATAAAATTTTCATTTTAAATATCACCTAATTTTTAATACAAATATGATTCTGAGTTAAATTATAATATGTAAGTGACTGATATATCCTTAGATTATATATCCACAACAAATATATACGAGATCTGATATATAAAGTTTTGGATATCAAAAACCTTATATATTGATATTTTAAATCTTCTACTCCATGATTTTAAAAAAGA
>JBHLLI010000006.1:0-61240 GCA_048885765.1 Candidatus Hermodarchaeota archaeon | reverse complement strand
CCCTTTGCACCATAGAAAATTTAAATTGTATGGAGCTTTTAGAAAGCTAAAATACTTTTAGTTCTTTCATTAAATTTTCATTGAAATCAAACGCTGAATTTACCTTTGCATCCTAATTTTCATTTAATTTTAATTCGAAGGATTTTTTAATCGAAATTTTTATTGTTTTAAAATAATTACGTTATTCTATGAAGCATGATCGATTAAAGTCAATTCGAGTGACCCCTGATAATGAAGCCTTTTTCTATGATTATATTAAAAATAACTTTGCTGAATACTTCTTTTTTCATGTTGACTATGCTCAATATCCGGAAAGTACCGAAATTTATATGGCTTTAGATAATGAGGAAAAAATTCATGGTATGGTTTTAATCTGGAAAAATCGCAGAATTCAATTGAGAGGATCAGTCACAAGTCTTGAATTTTTGTTAAATGGAAAGAATTATAATCCCATATCTGTTACTGGATTTGAACACCATAAAAGACTGATCTCAAAATTCTTTCCAGATCATAAAAAGGAAATTGCGTTGTATCGTATGGAGTTAAGAAAAGGAGATCACAAGGATTTTGAGAAATTTACATTCCAAAAACTAAATGAATCTCATAGAGAGGAGATAATTTCATTAATGAGAATTGCTGATCCTATTTTCTGGGGTTCACGCACTCCAGAGGATATCTTGATTGATGAAAATAATATATGGAATGGTATAATGAATAAGAGACATTTGATTTGCATTGTAGGGTTATGGAAATATGAAAGTATTGGATATATAGCAGTCGTTGGGACTCATCCAGATTACTGGAACCGAGGCTATGCTAGTTCGCTAATCTCATCAACCTTTAAAGACTTATTTCAAGATAAAGAACAATGTTTTATTACTGTACGGATGGCTAATGCTCCTGCTATCCATACATATAAGAAATTAGGATTTTCAATATGTAATATTCATTATTCTTATGAGAGATTGTAAACTTCATCTAAAATTTTCACTAAAACTTCCTTGAAATCAGACTCAGAATTTACTTCTCCATATCAATTTATTTTTTTGTCTTTCTTTTCATTATTTCTATTAATTCTATTACTGCTCCAAAAGTCTTTTCAGTATCCATATAAGCATATTTCAATCTTGGTGGAAATATGCCAGATTGCACTACTTCTATTTCTAATCTTTGGAAATTGTCAACATATTGATCTAAATCTTCTACAAATACTCCAAAATGGTGGAGTCCTTCTTTTTGAGAATCCAAAAACTCTTTATATATAGAGTCACCTTTAAGCCATTGAAATATCTCAATTGGTGTAGAAAAACATCTGCTTACACCCAATTTTATTGAAAATTTCGTATCTCTGCCCCGATATACCGCAGGATGGTCCAAATCTTCAGAAAATTGGAATTTTGGCATATTAAATATTAATTCCATCAACTCTGCCTGCTTTTCAGCTTCCTTATATAAGTAACATATATGTGCAATCTTTAGACTTCTAAAATCTAATTCTATATTATTTTCTATTTTTAATCGCCTCTGATTTATAGATTAATTATATAATTATTAGATATTTTATTCCATAATCTTATAAGGATTAAGTTTTAATTGCATAAAAATTCCCATGGACTCAGAATCTTCAATCAACTTTCAAGATAAGTGAAAAATAATTAGAAGTATATCCGAAAAACCGTAATTTACAATATTTTTATTGCCATTATCGATTATTTTTAATGATCCTGATAGAGTATTTCTAGCTTTATGCTCATTTTGAGTAATATATTTATAATTGCTGATCAATAATTGATAATTAAACAAGATAATAAGTTAGATTTAAAAAAAATTAATATATTCTGGTTAACATATGCTAAAGGTAAAAATTCAGCCTCGTGAAATTTATCAAAGAACTGAGGAATTGGGGTTAGAGAATTCAGCAAATATGTTAACTGAGATTATTGAGAAAGGGAAAGATAATAATAAGCGAAGGGAGGCAATTAAATATTTAGGACTGATAAGTAATACCTCAACAAAATTAAAAAATGAATGTTATGGTTTGTTTGAAAACCTACTTGTCTCTGATGACATAATTGACATAAAATGTGAAGCCGCAAAAGCACTAGGTAGGATTAAAAACCAAAAGGCATTGAAACCATTAAAATGGGTTTTAGAGCAAGAGCCTATAAATAATGAAATGAAATTATCGGTTCTAAAAGCTATAAAAAAAACTAGGTTTGATACTGCTGAAATAAAGCTCTTTATTAGTGAATTAGACAATACATCAAATTCCATTAGAGAATATGTATCAATTGAATTATTAGGCATTGATCCTGTAAATCTAATAAATGTATCATTAGAATCACTAAAAAATAAAAAGTTTTCAAAGAAACATAAAATAGAATTAATAAAACTCATGGGATATGAAATATCGAGTATAAACGTTTCTTTTGAGGATAAAAGTTATCTTAAAATAAAATATCCCGAAATTTTATCGAATCTAATTGACAACAAATCTGTATTATTAGATGTTATTACTCAGATTTTAAAAGAAGAAGATTCAAATTTAATGGATTCTGCAGTGGCAATATTAACAATTCTGGGTAAAGAAATCGAAAAGGATATTATTAAATTGCTATTAATCGATGATTTTATAGTAAAGAAAAACGCTGTTTTATTATGTGGCAGATTAAAACTCAAGGATGCTGTAGATTTATTGATCTCGAATCTAGATGATATATATAATGAAGTGAGTATAGCTGCTATTGAAGCTTTAGGAGAAATTGGAGATTTATCAGCTGTAACTGAACTGTTAGATGTATTAGATATTGAGGATGTAAGTTTTGAATACACAGATTTAGATATGAAGTTATATATTCTGGATGCTATAAAAAAGATTTATCAAAATAATCCAAACGCTTCATATGATTATTTATATAATTCCTTAAAGAAAGAAAATAATACAGTTAGAGAAAGCGTTGCTTTTCTTTTAGGAGAAATTGGTAAAGAGGAGTTTATTAAACCTCTTTGTGAGCTTCTAAAAGTAAGGAATCTCGATGTAAAAAAGAACACAATTATTGCTCTAGGAAAAATTGGTAACATTTTGCCATTAGGTGATATGTTAAATATTTTAGAAGATGAGAACGTGTACTGGCTTATAAAAAAAGTAACAATCGATGCTATCTATAACATTTTTCAAAATAATTGGTACATAAATAAAGGGGATACGCAAAATCTAAAAAGAATATTAAATAAAAACATAGCAATTCTTACAGATTTCTTACGAATCAAGGAGAGCGAAAATTATAAAGTGAAATTAAGTTTAATTAAGTTATTAGAAAATTTTGGTGGTCAACCCGCTCTTGAGGCATTAATTAAAAGAGTTAATGATTTTCATAGAGTTGTAAGAATTTACGCCTCAAATGCGATTAAGAAAATTGAAGAAAGACTGGAATTAGAAAATTCTTAATTCAATTGTTATAAACTATTTATTTTTTTTTGACTTATTTGCAAAAAGACTGTATTTGTTATATAGCAATTTAATAATATTTTTTTTACAAAGCCTATTTTACTTAATTGAACTTTCATTTATTAAATAATCAATTTAGCGTTTCAATCAAAAATCATGACTGAAGATAAATCAGATCAATCCGAAACTCCTTATGAATATTCTTTTGATTATATTCAGAAGAAACTGGAGGGTAAAAAGGATTCTTTTGGCATGCTGATGAAAGAGATTGTTCGTACTGGAATATGTACTGAATGTGCCACATGTGCTGCTGTCTGTCCAGTCTTAGAATGGGATGAATTGGCTGCACAACCAAAATTAATAGGTAAATGTACTGGATGTGGTATTTGTTATAATCAATGCCCACGAACAATAACCGATCCATATCAATTGATGGGAGAATTTAAAACAGGTTATGTGGCAAATACTAATATTCCTGAAGTAATTGGCGGGCAAGATGGTGGAACTGTTACAAGTCTGCTCTGCTATTTATTTGAGGAGCATTTGATCGATGCAGCAGTAGTGACAATGAAAGATCCAAATAAACCATGGCATCCAGTAGCTCAAATTATTACGAGTAAAGAGGATGCCATTAAGTCTTCGGGCTCTATATATAGTCATTCTCAAACAGTTGAGGCACTTATGGATGCAGTCAGACAAGATTTTAGATCTATAGCGTTTGTAGGGACTCCATGTAACATTGATGCGGTTGCTAAGATGTTTGATAGCCCAACGGGTATGTTGAAATATTTTATGCGATGTCATGTTCTTAAAATAGGACTTTTTTGTATGGACTCATTTGCTCCTGAAGCTATTTACCCTTTCTTTGAGAAAGAAGGGATAGATTTGTCAAAAGTTCAAAAAATGGACATTAATAAGGGCAAGTTCCATTTATATTATGATCCGCAAGGAGAACCAGTAAAATCATACACTATCAAGCAACTGGATAAATTTAAATCCTCAAGTTGTAATTTTTGTACAGATTTAACAGCAGAAAACGCAGATATTAGCGTTGGCAGTGTTGGTTCTGGTGCAAATAAGAATACTGTATTTGCTAGAAGTGGTATTGGGACTGAAATTATAGAAGACGCTGCTGAAAAAGGTTATTTAAAAATAGAACCTTTCAATGCTATTAACTTGAATGCAGTTCTTTTCTTGGCAAAACTCAAAAAAGTTTCTCAATATACAATTCAAAAAAGGAAAGTATTTATTGTACGCGATTCTGAAGAAAAAGAAGAACCCAGAATCGAAACAAAACCAGAAACAGAACAAGCAGAAGTTACTCCCCCATTAGGAGCAAGAAAATTCCTTAGTGTTTCAAAAGACTTGAATGAGGAAGACAAAATTCTGAATATCGCTCTAACAAATACGATAGGATATGTCTTAGAAGACTTAAGAATTAGGATTGTAACCGTTGAAGAACTTTTTGAAAGAAATCCATGGATAACAACAATTAGAGAGTTATTTCCCTTTGAGACAATTGAAATTGGATATCCCATGGATAAACCCGATGGTGAACCTATTAAAGCAAATGTCTTAGTTGAAGCTTCAACTGAATCTTTTGGAAAGATTTTTTCCAGAACACTCAAAATAGCACCAAAAGAATAAAAACCTAAATCAAATTTTATTAAAAAAGTTAAATGAAATAAATTATTATAAAAACCATTAAAAAAAGGAAAGTCAAAAATGAAAATCAGTTTAGTTGGACTTAGCGGATGTGGCAAGACAAGTGTTTATTCAGTTGCGTTTGCTGCAAAACGACCAGAAGAAACAAAAGGATTAGCACCAACAATACTTTATGAAACCCGAAGGCATCCCTTCCTTGGGTTACAAGTTGGTATCTTTGATTTCGGCGGACAGGAAGAGTTCCGTAAAGAATATATGGAGAAACCAGAAATATTTCGAGGTACTGACATTCTTATCCCTATTGTCTCTCTCCATGAACCTAATACTTACAATGATGCTAAGGATTATTTCATAAGTCTTTTAGATTTATATCGTAAGAATAATGAAAAACCAAAGATTTTCTTATTCCTTCATAAGTACGATACTGAAGATTACCAGAAGGAACTATTAGATACAAATGTGAAGAATGCGAAAGAAATCTTTTTAGATCTCTTTAAAGACTATGATTTCGATTATATGCTTACAAGTATTTATGAACAGGACAAACTAGCCAAGGTATTTCGGGATGTTCTAATTTCAGAGTATGCAGAATTAAAATCTCATGTAGAAAAAGCGGAAAAACAATTAGATGAGATTAAAGCTAAAGTAATTATTGCTGATATTTCTGGTAATGTTATCGTCCATAATGTTCAGGGCGTTAGTAGTGGCTTAACATTGAGAGGAGATCTAAGAGATTTTATTAATGCTTGTAATACCGTCCGGGAAAATATTTTTATGTCAGACTCTAGTAAATTTTGGGGTCGAGATGGAGATGGGAAAGAAGTGGAACTCCATATCTTCAAGTATATCATTTCTGTTCTTGTAATGAAATCTGGAGAACTTGATCGAGACTCTCAAGATAAATTGAACATGCTGCTCAATGATATGAAATTGTTCGCTGATCTCATAATTTCAGCTCATACAGATTAATTTATAATATTTTTTTAAAATCAATTTTCTTTATCCCTTTTTTTAAATCCTAAGTTAATTCAAAACTTATAAAAGCATGTAGATATTAAATTAAATTTAAAAAAGAGGAAAAAAATAATGCCGAGAGTTAAAGCCAATAATATTGAAATTGAGTATGATACATTTGGGAATCCTTCCTCAAAACCTTTATTACTAATTATGGGGCTTGGTGCTCAGATGATCAGATGGGAAGAAGAATTGTGTAAGAAATTTGTAGAACGAGGATTTTATGTAATCCGATTTGATAATCGAGACATTGGATTATCTACTAAATTTGATGAAGCAGGCGAACCAGATATCATGAAATTATATATGCAAATGGCAAAAGGAGAAAAAATTGAATCATTATATACATTAGATGATATGGCTGATGATGCTGTTGGACTACTAACAGCTATCAATATTGATAAAGCTCATATCTGTGGAGCCTCTATGGGGGGGATGATCGCTCAAACTATTGCGTATAGACATCCTTCTCGTGTTTTATCTCTTATATCTATAATGAGTAGTACGGGAAATCCCGATTTACCTCGTCCAAAACCAGAAGCAATAAATGTATTAATTCAACCCGCGCCTACTGAACGCGAAGCAATTATTGAGCATGGTGTGAATAATTTGCGAATTATTCATGGTACTGGTTTACCTTTTGATGAAAAAAAAGCACGTAAGTCTGTAATCGCTTCATATGATCGTTCAAACTATCGTCCAGGCTATTCACGTCAATTAGCAGCAGTAATAGCTGCTGGAAATCGCAAACAGGCATTAGCGTCTATAACTGTCCCTACACTTGTAATTCATGGAAGTGAAGATCCTCTCATGCCACCTGAAGGGGGCAAAGATACTGCGGAGGCAATACCAGGAGCAGAATTACTGATTATAGAAGGAATGGGGCATAGTCTACCACTCGAAGTGTGGCCACAGTTACTGGATGCAATCGTGAAGAATACATCTAAAGCTTATCAATAATTAGTTTTTTATCATGGAATTATACGAATGATATTATTTAATTGTACCAATTGTATACATGATTTATCTTGTTAAATATGATTACTTTATCTCAACTTCTTTTAGATAAGAAATAATTAACAGTAATTTGATTAGAAAAGATACTAATCTTTATCACCGAATTTCTTAAATGTATCATCTAATATAGGGTCTAAATCTTGAGGTTTCCTTACTTTGTAGTCCTTATGAAATATACTGTGCAAAAAAGTTAGGAATAAAATAAAACTCAGAATAAAGAAGATTCCACTGATATATGAAAATATTACTACGCTATAGTAAGTACCACGGATATGACCGATTAGAATCATCAATAATCCCGTAAAGAAAAAGGCCAATGTAATAATCAAGCTTTGGTATGTTTCTTTCATATTTTTAACATTTTTAATAAGTATTTTTTATTAAATTAAATTTTCTATTACCTTTAATTCTTAAATATCTTGTTTTCTCTCACCAAATCCTTCTGGTAAGGGATCATTTACAAGGTCTTTCGCATTTTTTATTTTCCATTTTTCCCAGTATTTCATTTCTAAATCTCTTTTAAATAGATTATTTAAAAATGTAACAAAAATCAATATACTCATTATTGTTGCCATAGTGAATAGGACATTTGTTATTAAAATTTGATATGGAGTTATCGCTAACGTACGGATAAAAAAGATTAAAATATTTAATCCTAAAAAAATAAAAAATCCAACCAGATCTTTCCAAGGTTCTCTCATTAAGGAAAGTAAGAAACTAGTAATTTATATTCTTTTTCTTTCATCATAAAATGTGACCAGATTTTCAAGATAATGATACAAAATCAAATTATTTTATAAATAAGAATTCTTTTTATGGTAAATTTGATTCTAAACATTAATATTTTAATTATAAAGTATAGAAGGCTAGCTTAAAATGGTAAATCGATGCAGATGGGCAGGAAATGATGATCAAATGATTGATTATCACGATCTTGAGTGGGGAACTCCAGTTCATGATGACCGACTTCTTTTTGAGTTTTTAATTTTAGAAGGTGCTCAAGCGGGTTTGAGTTGGAGCACAATCTTAAAAAAGCGTGAAAATTTTAGAAAGGCATTCGACAACTTTGATTATAATAAAATTGCGATATATAATAAACAGAGGGTTGAAGATTTAATGGAGAATGTGGGTATTATTAGAAATAGACTGAAAATTGAAGCCTTGATTAAAAATGCTAAAGCTATTTTAAAAGTTCAGAAAGAATTCGGTTCATTCGATAAATATATATGGAAATTTG
Source organism: Candidatus Hermodarchaeota archaeon (assembly GCA_048885765.1). GTDB lineage: Archaea > Asgardarchaeota > Lokiarchaeia > Sigyniarchaeales > SOKP01 > Loki-b32. The sequence continues at coordinate 52,859 of JBHLLI010000006.1, read as the reverse complement.
TGAATTATCGAACAATTGATAATAAATTTAAAGAACTCTCAGAACTTCCATCTAAAACTGAACAATCGGAAGAGATGAGTAAAGACTTAAAGAAACGAGGATTTAAGTTTGTAGGCCCTACAATTTGTTATGCCTTTATGCAAGCTGTTGGAATGGTAAATGATCATGTACAAGATTGTTTTAGGTATCAAGAAATTAAAAAGCAGACTAGCTAATTTTTTGATTATATTTAGGGATAATTATAATAAATGTCGTTATTGGGTTATTCTTAATAGTAATTTTCCAATTATGAGCTTCAATAATACGTTTTACAATTTTTAAACCTAAGCCTCTTAGGTTAAAATCAATAGAATAATTAGAATCTTGAAATTTTTCAATAATATCTCCAGAAATAGGCTTACCATCGTTTTCTATAATTATGAAAGAAGAAGAATCAGAAAGATCTGATGTTAATTTTATTTCTTTTGGTTTGCCATGAATTACTGCATTTTCTAAAATATTCTTTAAAACTTGGTATAAACGATGTCTATCAGCATAAACTTCAGGTAATCCTTCTATTTTTACATTAATATGTTTTGGAATAATAGTTTCAGAAACTTTAGCAACAAGATTATTTAAATCAACTAACTCTGCCTTATCAATAATTTTTCCCGCATCCGCTAAATCAACTGAACTTTCAAGCAAATTTTGAATCTGTTGAATTTTATCTTTGATTATTTGAGCACCTTCTGTCCCTAATCCTATTGTTATCATTTCTGCGTACCCTTTTATAGAGGTTAGATTACTTCGTAAATCATGAGCCATCATATGAGCAAAATTACTTAATTCTCGCTTTTGTTGACGAAGAGACTTCTCTATTTCACTTTTTTCTTTAATTGCTTGATAAATTGGATTTAAAACTCTTTTTTTCGTGAAATAGATGGTAATATGTAATACTGATATTATATTAACTAATCCAATTATGATAAATCCAATAATAAATGGAATATTGGATCTCAAAGCTCCCCAGTTAGGGGTTGATTTTGTCATTAAATCTGCAGTATAGGCTCCATAAGCACAAATTCCTGATAAGATCATTACCAGATCAAACTGAAATCTCGTTTTTCTTAAAAACCAACTAATTAGAAAAACTGGAATAAATAGCATTATACCATAACCTAATTCAATTATAAATATTCTGAATTGAAGTTCATTGACCAAATAGAGTTGAAAATATAATAAAAATGAAGTAATAGGAAACATAATCAATGAGGTATAAAATAAATTGATTTTTATCTTCATTTTAATCGATTGGAATTAGCATTTAAAATGATTATGGTAACTTTTAAACTAAGTTGTGAAATAAAAGGTTCTTAATAATATTTCTACTTTTAAAATAAAAAGAGTAATTTCAAAAATAAAAGATATTTTTTGAGTAAGGATTGAAATAATATGGAGTTTATTCTGAAATTCCCCCTAAATGGTGGGAGGCTCCGATAACCGAGATGTGGAATAATTATGTGGTTCTTTCATTACCATAATATAGGCAGTTCAATTTTAGCTAAAGAATTCTTTCAATTATCTGAAATAAAGATGTGAAGTCTATAGGTTTTTCTAAAAAGGCAACAGCACCCGCTTTTAGAGCTAAGTCTCGGATAGTATAATCTGCACTTATAAAAATTATTTTACTATTAGGTTTGATATGAAGTATCTCTTTTGTTGTTTCTACTCCATTTTTTAAAGGCATTCTGTGATCCATTAGAATTATATCTGGATGGTTTTGAGTTTTTTTATAATATTGTATTGCATCTTCCCCATTGGATAATTTAGCTACTACCTTATGACCTTTTAATTCTAAGAATTGCTCAAAAAGTCTGACAATATCCTCATCATCATCAACAATTAATATTGTAGCTATTAAACTCACACCTTTACTAATTTATGAAATATCTATTTTAAATTTTTTTTATCTCTTTTATTAATTCTGAAGCTTCTTCACATTTTTTTATAATTAAGTCGAGTTTATTTTTTTCCTGTAATTCCAATTTAGAAATTTCCATAATAAGATCAGAAGCACTGTAAATAACTTGGAGGATATTTCCAAAATTGTGAGAATATTTATCTTTTAATTCATTTTTTTCACGTGTAGATAATGAAAATTGAAAATGTACCAATAATACAAACATAATTATAGTTATAGCTATAGCAGGAATGTAATTAATTAGTATAAGTAAAATATTTTCAGCATTATATACCCCAAAACCTTCTCCATAAGTATAGATATAAATTGATAGAATTAGATATATAACATACGTGACTATTAACAAATAAACCCACCTAATGCTTTTTCCTATGTACTTTTTAAGATTCTTTTTTTTTATTGGAATTAAAATAGAAGCGCTAATTATCAAGAAACTGAGAATTATGTTCAAAACAAGTGATGAGAGAGTATAACTGATTACAAAATACAAAAAAGTGGGGATAACTATAATAGATATAAGCACAATCATCATAAATTTAAATTGTATATTTATAATAAATTTAATAATGCCCCAAATATAAAAAAATCCACCTATAGAAGCAAATAATGGATTTAAAATTAACAAAAGCTCTTTAATATTGTTTATCTCTGTAAGATCAGATAAAATTGGAAATAAAGCTGCTATAATCCATGAAACCCAACAAAACATAAAAAATATGAATTTATTATCTTTTGTATCATAAAAAAATTCAAAAGAGATCAAAAAACCTAAGAATCTAAAAATTATTAAAAAGATTAGAAAATACAATACTATATCATTCATTAATTATCACATTGTAATAGTTGTTTTATTTTATGAATTAATTAGAGATCTCTTATTTCTTTAATTAATTGTGAAGCTTCTTTACATTTTATTCTCATCAATTCAAGTTTTTCTTTGTTACCTATTTCTAAATTATTTATTAGATTAAGGATATCAGAAGAGCTATAAATTACTTGTAAAATATTTCCCAGATTGTGAGAATATTTATCCTTTAAATCGAATTTCTGTTTGGAAGAAGTACTATATTCAATATGTACCAACAATATTATTAACAATACATTAGCCACAATTGGAGGCAAATAGTTAATTATAATAAGCAATATGTTCTCGGAGTCATATAAACCCCAACTTTCTCCTGAAAATGAAATATATATAGAACTAGGCAGATATAACAAAGAAGAAATAATTACTAAGTAATACCATCTAATACTTTTTCCCATATACTTTATAAAATCTTTCTTTTTCAGTGGAGGGACAATATATGTACTGAACATTGCGAGATTGAGAAAATTGGAGGAAATTAGTATAGAGAGAGAATAAGTAAAATAAAAATAGAGGAGTGATGTAATTAATAGAAATGTAACAATAACATATATGACTATTTTAAAGGAAACAGTCATGTAATATTTTAAAAGTCCACTTACATAAAATACAGTTCCAACAGCAGCAAACATAGCATTTAAAACTAAGAACAATTCTTTAAAACTATTCAGCTCCAGAATGCTTGAAAAAATGGGAAATAGAACTCCTATAATCCAAAAAATCCAACCAAGAATAAAATAAACAAACTTCTTGTCCCTTGTATCATATAAAAAATCAATAGATATTCCTAACCCTATAATTCTTATTGGAATATATAATACTAACGATGAAAGTACAAAATAATTCATCAAAATCCCAGTTAAATATATTATTATCCAATAGCCTTATATAAATGCTATTAATTGAATTTATATTTATTCTTTTGGATCTTACCCTAAAATGCGTTTGTGCAAAATTAAGATCAATTTTTTTGAAAATCTAATAAAAAATTTTGTCTAAATTATTTTGAGATCAATTTTTCAACTTTAAAACCTCTCTCAAATTTACAGTAAAGGTTTTAAATTTTTTCACTTTAAAATGAACTATGAGGTGTCAAGGATGTCTTAGTCATAAAAACTTGTATATGTGCTTCTTTAAAGAAAAAAACAAGGAAGTCTATTTGTGTGCAAAGTGTCTTGGTGAAATGTTAAAAGAAGACCCACCTCCACCCATTTATAATATGAGTCAATTAGCTTATACTTGGAAAAAGTCTGATTAAAATCTTTAAAATAATAAGTTTTTACAATAAAAAAGAAAAAAAAATAGAGCATTATAATTTAATTTTCACAATTTTCTGTCTTCTCTGTAGGATTAAAAGTGTTATTATTCCGATTAAAGGCAAAACTAGAAAGATTTCAAACCCTGGAATTCCCGGTCCTCCTCCGGTAGGGAAGGGCATATTAGTTTCTGTGAGCGTGAGTGTATAACTACCTCCAAACCATTGAAAAGTACCATTAATGAGCAGTCCAGTACTCTTTTCGTACCAAGCATGAGTAGAATACCAATCATCTTCCAACACCCATACCTCTAAATTTCCAATTTCAGGATAGTTTCCCACTGACTCATTAACAACAGTATAAGGATGATTAAAACCGCCATCAACAACGATAGTTGTGGAATTTCCTATCGACATATTAGTAAATATCCATATTGGTGTATAAGATCCACCACCAAATCCTCCAGTTGCATCCGAAATTAATCGAGTTTGTGTATCTTCACGCCAAGTTGAGGTAATTCCAATACCTGGTTCCCGCCAACTAACATTATAAAAAGTCCCTGAATCATAAATATATGTAAAACTCACATTTCCAGCAATCGATCCAGTTCCAGTATAATTAGCATACAATCCGTCAAAAATATGAGCTTGAGATGTTTTTAGGTTGTCCAGCATGCCAAGGCAATATGGGGTGAAGGTTAAGAATACAGTGCTGCTTAAGAAAGCTATTAAAAAGGATATTGTTATCTTATTTTTCATAAGTTTATCATTTTCAAATTTCTTTAAATTGAATTAGTAAAATTATAAGGGAGTTTCATTAAAAAAAGTTAGTACTTATTTCCATTTTAAAGTAATAATTTTAAATCAGATAAGGTTCCTTTAAATGTAGGCTCAGGAATTTCAGGTCCTAATTTTATGCTATTATTTGCTATTAAAAAGGTTTTCATACCCAATCTTCCAGCTATAATATCTCTACCTTCATCACCGACCATCAGGCAATTCTCAGCAGTATAACCTAACCTATTTACAATCTGTTCATAATAGATTAAATGTGTTAATGATTTGGTAGAACAGCTATTTTCAATGGTAGTAATTAAGCGATAAGGAAAATCTGCTATACCAGCCCATTCCAATCGTTGCTCAATAGCAGTTCTTGGTAAGATTGGCATAGTAGCTATTACTACATCATAGCCTCTATCAAAAGCAGTCTGGATTATCTCTCTTGCCTCAGGTTTTTGTTTAGAAAATTGTTTTAATTTCTGAAATCTATTTTTATAGAACTCATCAAAATAAGGTTCAATTTCCTCGCGTGAATATCCTTCTAGAGGGAAGAAGTTTTTAGCATATACTTCTTCATTTGTAATATGTCCATTATTTCTTTCAACAGCTTTAGAAGCTTCTAATATCTTTGAAATAAATTTTTTTGGTGGAATATTTAAGGGAGCTACGCTTTGAGCTAGAAGCATTAGATACTGTTGGACAAATTTCTCTAGATCGATTTCAAGGAGAGTTTTATCTAAATCAAAGAGAATTGCTTTAATTTTATCGCATAATTTTTTTGTCATACTCTTAACAATAATATGCCTTTTTGTGTAGTAATTATATTATTAATTTAAGTTATTTACTTTTTGACAATTCGAAAATTTTGACTCAAACGTACGAACAAATGCTTTATATGCTCTATAAGTTTTACATTATTGAATTAAATCACAATACTATTGCTAAAATACTTAAATCCATAAGGCTTAACAAATAATAATAAAAAATTTTTATAAAAGTCTATCTTTTAATTAATAAAAATAAGAAAATAATTAACATTAAATCTGTTTGGACTTGGTAAAGCTAGAATTATATGATTTAAATAATGGTTCGGTATATATCGGGGATAAATTAAATATCAGAGCAAGTTTCACTTTCGAAAAAGACTCTGATATTTCATATAGTGGAGTTAGATTAATTACAAATCCTCCATGTCTTAAGGAACTCCAAGTTTCTAAAGAAGAAATATTCTCAAAAGGTCATTTTGAATCTGGAGAATATATACGGGAAAGATCTCTTCTTATTAAGAGTAATATTGTCCCGACTATAAAAAATAGAAATCTCGATTATCATCTAAAACTTATCTTAAGAACACCAAATCCAATTAATCCCGAAGAAGATTTAGTTATTAACAAAACTCATGATATAGAAATAAGGGCAAGAAACTCGGGACTTCACGCAAAAAGCCCAAATCCTGTTTCCTTTTCAATCTCTGGATTAAATGTCTTACTTTCAAAGGATATTTTTAAACCAGGAGAAACCATTAAAATAGGTTATACGTCAGATGAATTAAAACAATTAGAAATTAGATTACTCCAAAATTCAAATTTAGTTTGTTATTGTGAAGCATATGGTCAAAGCTGCAGAAAAGTGGAAGAACTTCCCCCTGCAATTGCTGGAGATGTAAAAACTCAGAATTTTGAAAAAGATTTCATTCTTTTAAAAGTCCCTGAAGTCGCAGAACCAAGTCATAACTTCTTATGGTCTCCATCTGAGAAGGAAATGTTTGGATTTCGCTATGGAGCCTACACACGGTGGAGTATACTTGTAATTGGAAAAAAGAAACCGGAATTCGGGAAAGACCCTATTAGATTAGAAATACCAATTACTATTACAACAGGTCAAATATCCAAAGAAAAATTAGGTGTCGATTTATTTTCAGAAGGAACTTCTACAGCTTCTTCATTATTTGATGGCATTTCAAAGTTTCAAAAGATCTATAAAGTAGTTTCTATAGACTCTGATATCGATAAATATCTCTTAAAAATAAAAAACATCTCAAAAGAAGATCTTAAAGGAGTATCTGTAAATGTCTCAGGACTTCAAGAAGGATTATTTGAGACCAGTCCTCATTTAACTGGGTTTAATACATGGAAAAAAGATGAGGAAAAAGAAATAATTTATGAGACAAAACAGAACATAACTGCTCTAATCAGTATAATAGAAGATAATTCCCAACAAAGAATAAGGATACAATCACCTGTTGCAGAAGCAAGTTTCTTTTAAAAATTACTTAAATTAATACTTCTTTGGTTTACTGTGGAATCTAATTTATGATTATAATACTTTCTTAATATCAATCTCAAAATATCTTCAAAACAATTTAAGATCCCCTCTCCTCTTAGTGCACTAGTATATCTCGTATCTATATTTTTATATTTATGGTACCTGATTGTATTTAAGAAATCTATGGGATTAAATTTAATTTCTTCTGGTAAATCTTGTTTATTAAAAGCAATAATGATTGGAAGATCATCTATATTATTATTAAAATAGGAGATTAATTCTTGCCATGAAGCTAAGTCTCTTTCAAAAACATCTATATTCGAATCGAGAACAAAAATAACTCCATCTACTGCCCTTAACGTAATAGGACGAGTGACAAAATAGAAATCTTGTCCGGTAGTGGTATAAATATGAATTTTTAAACCCCATTCTTCGTTTTCAAAAGTAACTGTCCCATAATCAAAAAATAATGTTCTATTCATCGTACTTTCAATGCTATAGATTTCTTTTTCTTTTCCAAATTGAGAGAATAAAGCCTTAATTGAAGTAGTTTTACCCGAAAGAGCCGGTCCAAAATACACAATTTTAATGCTTATTGTTTTTTGACTGTGATCTATAATCAATATTAAACCAACGTAACTTCTTTTAATTGATAATTCAAAAATAGATTTAAAAAAACCAATATTTTTTACAAGAAGAAAATAAAAAATAAGGTTTTATAGTTCTAAAGTTTTAAATCTTAAATATAATTGCTCGATAATGGTATTAAATGCCTCAACTACTCCTTGCCCTGTTTTTGCGGAGGTTAAAAAAAATTTTAAAAAATTATGTTCCTCAACAAGTTTTTGGATTTTTGATGTATTTATACTATTTTCATCCACTAAATCAACTTTATTAGCAAATAAAACTATAGGGATATTTCCACAATTTTTTTCTACTACTTCATACCAGTTCTTTATATGCGTAAAGCTATTTTGACCAAGTTCACTTTCTTCAAGGCTATATACTATAATCGCTGCTTTACTCTCTTTGTAAAAAAGGTGATGTAGAAAATTGAAATCATCTTGACCTGCTATATCCCAAAATACTAATCTAACCTTATCTCCATTAAATTCCTTGTTATATTTTGAAAATTGAGCACCAATAGTTTTTACATAATCCTTTTCAAACGTTCCTTGAGTGAATTTTTTAATTAAGGACGTTTTACCTACCGCACCATCTCCAACAACTACTATCTTAAATCGAAATGTTTCAGAATTCCTCATTAGATTTCTATGTCTTAATGAAGATAAAATTCTTTTTAATGTTAGATTAGGTTTAGTTTAATATAAAATTTTGGTGAATAGAAGTAATTGAATGATACACTTAATCTATTTTTTTTTTCTCAACAAAGATCTCTGTTATCAACGAATCGAGTTTTGGAATACTGTGTAATTCAACTGATTTGCTCATTTGGAAAAAATTCTGTAAAGATTGCCATATAAGACTGTCATTCTGTATGGATTCAAGAAAATTATTAATCCTCTGGTGAGCATAAAATGAGTCCCCTTTAAAGATATAACATATTAAAAATGGTTGAAGGGGCATCATAAGAAGAGTATATTGACCAAAAACTGCTCTTTCAAGCCCTTCAGAAAAAACCTCATTGATAATGTAATTTATGGTGGTTAGAACGCTTCCTAAAATATCATCTTCAAAAGAAAAATCTTCTATAAATTTTTTAGAAAATAGAAGATTACCTCCCTCTGTTAAGATTAATAACATAAAAGGGACTTCATTTGATGCCTCTGGAACTTCAATTGGGCGTTTTTTGAGCATAATTGCCATCTGATCATCTAATTGGGCTAATTCAATACGATCCGACAGACTTGCTTTTGATTCATTTAAAACTTCCCATTTATGTAAGTCTTTTAGTAATTTATCATGCTCATATGAAATTTTCATTGCTAATCGTCTAATTCCGTACGTTTCGGCTATTTTCTGAGCTTGAGTTAAAAACCGTCGAGCGACTTTTATGTCAAATTTTAGTAAAGCCAATTTTGCTTGTAGTATGAAAGTTTCACAAAAAACTAGATATGAATGCGATTTCTCAGCGATAGTTAATAATTGAGCTATATAGGAATTAATTTCGTCCAGTACCTCGCTGTTATTATTTATACGAAATTCAGTTAAAAGTAAGTCACATAGATTAATATAAGAGTCAATAATTAATCTATGATGCAAGCGTTCTGTTTTTATTATGTGTTTAAACAATTTTTCAACTTCAGCTCTATCTCGGATTCGAGAACTCCTTTTCAAAGTAAGTGCTTTGACATAATAGTATACTCTTTCGATATTGCTACTTTCTTTCTTAGTATACATATTTTCCAATCTTTGGAAATATTTTTGAGCAAATTTTTCATCTCCTTTCCTAAGAGCAATTTTTACTAAACCTGCGATTGGGGTCTCTATATTTATTGGATCCTCTTCCCAGATTATTAAACTCTCCTCCATTGATTCTATGGCAAGGTCAAATTTACCTAGATTTTCATAAGCAACAGCTGAATTATTAAGTACCATAGCTATGAAAAAATTGTTTTTGAGTTCTTTAAATATTGCTAAACTCTTCTCATTATATTCCAAAGCACGTTCAAATTCCCCAATTTGTCCATATATAGCCCCAAAAAAGAGGTGACACATAGCAATCCAGTATTGTTTAAATTTTATATCCTTTGTTAAAAACATTGCTTTCTTGGTATATTCCATAGCAAGATCGTATCTAATTTTGACTCGGAGGTTAATTTGTGCCAGTATTAAATGAACCCACACTTTTTCAAATTTAATATTAAGGTCTTTTTCAAAACTTAAAGTCTTCTTCACGCATTTCTCTGCTAAATCTATTTTCGCTAAATTAAGATATATATATCCTTTTAGTGCACTAATGCGTATTTCTCTTTTTTTTAAATTGTTCTTTGATACTTTTGATATTAAGTTTAGTAAATATTCAGTTTTCTCAATTTTTTTTAATGCTTCATCAAATTTATAAGCTAAAGCTAATCCCATGATAATATAATATAAACCATCAAATTTATGGAGAATTAGATTAAATTTTTGCCCTTTTTCAAATATACTTTCACCCAATTTAATAAGTTCTTCATGTTTATTTTGATAAAAAAAAATAATAAACTTAAAATATTGGTAATCGCTTTCTTGTTGAAGATTAAGATCCTCAAGTAGTTCCAGATGACTTATTAACTCAAATGCTTCATCAAGCTTACCAGCATCAATAAGTTGCTCTACTTTGGTTAATTGTTTTAGCTCTGTATGAGACATCTATACAGCTGAATTGGATTATGAACTTAATAATATATTAAGCTTATAATGATTTTAAATTTAATGCTTAATGAACTATAGCATAGAATCTATCACTATATCGCACGGTTTCTCTAAAAACAATCAAAAATATAAAAAAATTAATTTAATAATTGTTATAATTATTCCATTTGTTTTCTCTGCTTGAAATAAGAGTAAACTCCAAGGACAAGAAGTACGGACATTATGATCATATCCATGATCGTCTGAGAAATCATCATAGGAGTAGGTGTAGGAAATAAAAGCCTTGTAGGTTCCAGGATTATCATCGCTATTAACAAATAATACAAAAATTCGTAAATCAATTTAATATTTTCCCATTCTCGTCCTTTTCTAATTAGAATTAAAAACGCAAAAATTGCTATTCCTAATAAAACTGCACCATTGTATCTCACATTAAAGGGATTTGTTGTAGGAGGTATAAAAAGAGGGGCAGGAAAGAATAATCCCATAGGTCCATACAATATATTAACAATACCATATACTAGAAGTGAAATCTTTGTAATTTTCTTAATTTCGGTCATATTTTTTCATCAACTTTATATTATTAAATTTAGGTTTTTCATCTTTCGGATGATTATATAAAGAAAAAAAAAGAAGTATAGAATGGAAGATTATAGGTTTAGTTGTAGCTTCGTCTGGAAGTAGTTTAACTAATCCAACTCCTCCATCTCTATAGCTTGTTTTAAAATTAAAATTACCCATTTTCACTCTCATAATTATAATATTTACTTGGTTTTTTTTATCCAACAGTTACTGTTTCCACAGGCCACTCCATTACTCCATCAACCAAAATACCGATCTGCGTTATTTCTACGTTTCCCGTTTCTCCAGTTTGTGTAAGAGTTCCGGTACCTCTCGCAATTAATGCTGAAAACAATCCTTCACCACCCCCAAAAAACCATACTACCCAAAGATTTGGGACAGGCCCACCAAATACTCCTTCTACAATTATAGTTGTGCTGAAATAATAATCCATCTTTCCCGTAAACACTAATTGGGGATAAATTCCAGAACCAGGTGGATCTGATAACCACCAAGTACCTTCATTGTTATAAACATGTACCACTGCATCTTTTACGTATAAAAATATTTTATACTTTATTCGTCCATCTCCCAAGTCCTCCTCCAGTACAAAACCATAATGAGTACAATCTGCGATATTTTCCAACTGCAAGCCATCGTTGTTTCCATGAGGTACCGCTACTAAATTAGTTTGAGGATCTGCCCATCCTGCTATATTAGTGTTAGTGGCAGTAAAGTCAGAAATTGGTCTAATCGCTTTAGATTCACATGCTTGAACTGATGTGGAAAATAAAAGTAGTAAAACTCCAATAGCTAAGAATGGGATCAATTTTGGTACTAATTTTGTTCTAGTAATATTAATCAACTCTTTTTTTAATTCTAAATTCATCATCTTTTTGATGATCAAATTAATGGGTGGATATCTATCGATTTATAGTTCCACTTTCGATAATTTCTTGGAAATTCCGAAAATGGATGAAAGTTTTGAAAAATTAATATTTATAAAAATGAAAGATACACTACCCCTAATTTTTTTTCTCAACAAATATTTCTGTTATCAACGAATCAAGTTTGGGAATACTGTGTAAATCAACTGATTTACTCTTATGGAAAAAATCCTGTAATGATTGCCAAATAAGAGTGTCAATCTTTATGGATTCAAGAAAATCATTAATCTTTTGATGGGCAAAATATGAGTCCCCTTTAAAGATATAACATGCTAAAAATGGATGAAGGGGCATCATAAGAAGAGTGTATTGACCAAAAACAGCCCGCTCAAGACCTTCAGAAAATACCTCATTAATAATATAATTTACAGTGGTTAGGAAACCTCCTAAAATATCATCTTCAAAGGAAAAATTTTCTATAAATTTTTTAGAAAATAGAAGATTACCACCCTCCGTTAAAATTAATAGCATAACCGGGTCTTCTTTTGATATCTTTGGAACTTCAATCATTCGTCTTTTTACCATATTTTCCATTTGCTTGTTCAAACCAGTAAGCTCCAAACGTTCAGATAAGGGCACATCAGAAATTTTCAAAATCTCCCACATTTTGGTTTTTCTGAGTAATTCATCATGTTCATATGAGATTTGCATTGCAAATCGTTTTAAATTGTGTGATTCTGCTATCTTTTGAGCTTGGGTTAAAAATCGTCTAGCTGCTTTCATATCGAAATTTATTAAAGCTAATTTCGCCTGTAATATGAAAGTTTGACAAAATTGATTATATGAGTGAGATATTTCAGCTATACTTAATAGTTTAGCAATATAGTGATTTAATTCATCAAGTACTTCATTACTATTAGTAAACCGATATTCTGAAAGAAGTAGGTCACAAAGATGAATTATTGCTCGCATTTTAAATTGACGCCATAAAGTATCAATATTTATTACTTTTTTGAATATCTTTTCAGCTTTTGCTTTATCACGAATTCGAGAACTCTTTTTTAGCATCAGTGCTTTAGTGGATAGGTAAACAAGTTCAGTAAGTCCATCTTTTTTTTGATTATATAAATTTTCTAGTTGATTGAAATAGTGCTGAGCAAGTTCATTATCCCCCATTTCAAGAGCTCCTTCAACTAAATTGGAAATAGGAAAATCTAATGTATAAGTTAACTTTTCTTGGTATGATAAGCATTCTTTACTATATTTCATAGCTAGCTCAATATTACCAAGTTGGTAATAATTTGCACCGATATTCATAAGTGTTATTGCAATACAAAAATTGCATTTAATTTCTCTAAATATCGCTAGACTTTTCATGTAATATTTCATGCTATTATCTATTTCCCCAGTAATAGTATGTATCGTCCCTAGAGTCAGTTGACCGTAAGCAATCCAGAAATGATTAAATTTAATTTTCTTTGCTATTGATAATGCTTTATTAGTGTATTTCATTGCAAGATCATACCTTCTTCTTCCTTGATACATAAGTCTTACCATCATAAAATAAGCCCAAACTATTTCAAACCTATTACCAAGTTGATTTTGAACATCTAAGACCGCCCCTAAACTCTGTTCTGCTAAATCTAATTTATTTAATTCCAGATGGATTATTCCTTTTAAAAGTCTTATCCGAGCTATTCTTTGTATATTTTTTTTTTTTGGTGTATCAGAAATGAGTCCTAAGTATTCTTCAGCAGCTTCTATTTTTGGGAGAGCTTCTTTAAATCTTCCAGCAAGGATTAATCCACTAATAATAAAAAATAACCCATTAAACGATTTGAGATTATCATTAAAATTTTGACCTTCTTGAAGTATTTTTTCCCCAAACTCAATAAGTTCATCATATTTCCATTGATAAAATAGAATTAAACCCTTAAGAAGCTGAAAATAATCTTTTTGCTGATAATTAAGTTCTTCATATTGGACAGTATCATTTAATATTTCAAGGGCTTTATCAAGCTTACCCTCATCAAAAAGTTCTTCCGCTCTTGTTAATTGATTCAACTCTGGATGAGACATGAATTTGTTTGAATAGGATTATAACTCTATGAATATACTAGCCTTATTGTAATTTTAAATCTAATGTTTAATGAGTCATAAAAAAAGATTAAAAAATTATAATTGAAATTTTTGTAAGTTTTTTAATTTCAGTCATTCTTTTTAATCATTCTCTTATTTTTGTTTCTCAATAAAGATCTTCGTTATCAATGATTCAAGTGTTGGAATATCATTGAGTTGAACTGATTTGCTTTTTTGGAAAAAATATTTTAATGACTGCCAAATAAGGTTATCCTTCTGGATAGAATCAAGGAAATTTTTAATCTTATGGTAAGCGTAATATGAAGCTCCCTTAAAGATATAACACACTAAAAATAGTTGAAGGGGCATCATAAGAAGAGTATATTGCCCAAAAACCGCTCTATCAAGCCCTTCAGAAAATACCTCGTTAATAATATAATTTACGGTTGTTAGGAATCCTCCTAAAATATCATCTTCAAAAGAAAAATCTTCTATAAATTTTTTAGAGAATAAAAGATTACCACCCTCCGTTAAGATTAATAGCATAACAGGGTCTTCTTTTGATATCTCTGGAACTTCAATCATTCGCCTTTTTACTATATTTTCCATTTGCTTGTTCAAACCAGTAAGTTCTAATCGTTCAGATAAGGGTACATCTGTTTTTTTAAAATTCTCCCACATTTCTATATGTCTAAGTAAATTATCATGTTCGTGTGAGATTTTCATTGCTAATCGTTTGATTCCATAATTTTCAGCGATTCTCTGAGCTTGAGTCAGAAATCGCCGTGCTGATTTCATTTCCAATTTTGCTAAAGCCAATTTAGCTTGCAATATGAATGTTTCACAAAAAATTCTCCTATTGTGATATTTTTCAGCAAGAGTTAATAATTCAGAGATGTTGTAATTTAATTCATCGATTATTTCATCAGCGTTACTTATTCGAAATTCTGTAAGCAGTAAATCACAAAGATTGATATAAGCATCAATATTAAAACCAACTCGTATGGTTTCTGTTTTTATTATTTGTTTATATAATTTTTCAGCTTTGGCTTTATCCCGGATTCGAGGGCTGGTTTTTAGTATCCTAGCTTTACTTTGCTTGAAAAGTAATTCAGTGTATATATCCTTATTTCTGGAATATATCTCTTCTAGACGATGGAAATAATTCTGAGCTAGTTCAGGATCTCCCTTTTCAATAGCATTTTTTATTAAATTAGAAAGAGCACCCTCTATTCTAATAACTGCAATTTCTTTGTATAATAATGATTCTTCAAAGCATTCAGAAGCAAGATCATAATTACCTTTTTCACCATATATTGCTCCAAGATTATTGAGTGTTCTAGCAATATTGGCTTCATTTTTTATTTTTTTAAAGATTTTCAAACTCTCAATTCTATGTTTCAAGCTAGTGTCTAATTCACAAATAACATAAGCAAAATTTCCAAGTTGCGTATGACAAATTGCTAACCAAAAATGGTTAAATTTTATTTCTTTTGCCTTAGATAATGCTTTCTCAGCATATTCTATTGCGGGATTAACTTTTTTTAATCCCCAAAACATAACACTTGCCATTAATATATTAGCCCAAACCATCTCGAATGTGGTACCAAGTTCTTTTTCTGCCTTTAAAATGTATCTTAAACAGTTTTGCGTTAAATCAAAATTATCTATCTCTAAATTAATCCATGCTTTTAGTATATTTATACGTACATTTCTTGCAATAAGAAATTTTTCAGGAAAATGAGAAATTTTTCTTAATAACAATTCAGCTTCATCAATTGCTTTAACCGCCTTATCAAATTTATTAGCTACCCCTGATCCCATAATAAATAAAAATAATCCATCTAGGATTTGGAGATTATCATTAAGAATTTGCCCTTCTTTATTTATTTGTTGGCCTAATTCAATAAGTGGTTCGTATTTGTTCTGATAAAACAAAATTAAACCTTTAAGAAACTGAAAATAGTTTCTTTGTTCAGGATTAAGCCCCTCAAATTGAGACCAATCGTTTAATAATTCAAAAGCCTCATCTAGCTTACCAGAATCAAAAAGTTCTTCCGCTCTTGTTAATTGATTTAACATTGGATAAGACATATATTCCCTTGATTTGGATTTATAATTGTATGAATATACTAGCCTTATTGTAATTTTAAATCTAATGTTTAATAATGCACAATCAAAGATTAAAAAAGAAAAAAAAATTAATTTATAATATTTACATTCTTGCGATTATTATCTCTGTTTGATATAAGAAACAATACCAAGTGAAAACATTGCCCACATTAAGATTTGATCGAGAATTATTTGTGATATTGTTTGAGGTAGGAATGTTGAGCCATATACAATTACTACTACAAGTTCAGTTAGGATTGTCGGTATAAACATACTATACAAAAACAGATAAGTCAATTTAATCTCTTCCCATTCCTTTTTACGAAGCATTATAATTGCGAAAAGGGATGTTACAAGCATTACGCCCCCAAGAGCTCTTACATGAATAGGACTTGTCCAACCTTCGTAATTGAATGTCAAATCAAATAGAAATAAAAGTAAAACCCCAAATAGAAAAGGAATAATAGCTACTATTATAAGTGAAATTTTTGTTAATTTTTTAATTTCAGTCATTCTATTTCACCAACTTTATTCTTTTTTTTGATTAAGTTTTATCATCTTTTTGATGATTAATTTAATGTGTGGATATCTTTCCATTTATAGTTCCGCTTTCGATAATTTTTTGGAAATTCCAAAAATATGTGAAAGTTTTGAAAAATAGATATATATAGAAATGTTCCCAATTTATATCTATTGAAATTTAATTTTTGTTTTCATAAAGAATGGGACCGTTAAATTATCCTGCAGAAGAGATTCTTAACCCCTCGAAGCTACAAAGAAGGAATTACGAGCATATAATTCTCTGGATGTTAGCTAATAATGAAAGTTGTGAATGGTCTGATTTCGAGCAAAAGCCTATTGAAATTCCTATTGCCACATTATCTCGTCATTTTACAAAATTAATCCTCAAAGGATATATTGAGAAATTTTCTAGGGGTCAATATAGAATAACCCCAGAAGGAAAAAAGAGATTTCTAGTACTATCAAAAGAAAATAAAAAGAAACGAATATTAAGTTATCCACCTGAAATAATTTTGAAAAGAGGTAGGAATTACTCTCATTGGATCCTATGGATGGTTTATAATAATGGTTTTTGCAAAAGATCTGATTTTCTTGATGAGCCCTTCTCTATCAATCAATCCTCATTATCAAAAACCCTAAATTCATTAATGCAAAAGGGATATCTTATCAAAGAAAATAAAAGATATATAATTACTCAATCAGGCAAATCAGAATACTCTAGGATTTTACAACTTTATGATTTGGACAGACAAACAATATTAGAGGAGGAAAAGAAAAGAATTGACGAAATTACTACAAGCACTTCACAGTTTTTTAATAAGTTTAACATAACGGATGATCAGGTAAAATTTAGATTTTTGGATAATGTGTTAAAATTAGACTATTCAAAAGTTAAAACAATATTAAAAGATGAAGAGGATTTTCATAAAATAATACTTTTTCTATCAATAAATCATCCTAATTTTTATCCAGATTATCTCTCGCTTGAAGATTTCTCGAGATTTTTTGATATTAAAAAGAGAGTCCTTGATTTTTGGGTAAATGAAATCGTAGAAAGCGACTTATATATTTTAAAGTTTTTTAAATTAGATATTTCTGCAGATAAACATTATTATTTTCATTCAAATGGAAAATTAGAGAAGATTCTTCGAGCTATCACAGAAGAACATATTGCAACAAACAAATATTTGGAGAAATTTGGGAGATCTGGGAGTTTTGAATTTATTATCGAGGATATTCTTGAAGAAATTTGCGAAACACTTTTCAATAAGAATTTCAGAGAATCATTAAGAGAATTTTTACCAAAGTATATTAAATATTTAGCATATAAAATAGAGATAAAAAAAGAATTAACCGAGACTTATGATAAACTAGAAGGAATAATTTGGCAGAATATAGCAAACATTATGCAATCAAAGGATGGTGAATCGTTAGAATCTCAATACAATGAAAAAATTAAAGAAATTAATCGCGAAATTAACTTAAATCCAACTAATTATGAATTATATAATTCAAAAGTTAGAATTCTACTCTATTTCAACCAATATAATGCTATAATAGAAGTATTAGAAAATATGATAAAACTCTTTCCTGAAAAAGAAATAGATATTTTGATTAAAAAGGCATATACACTTAAAAAAGATAAAAATCTCGAAGCAGGATTAAAAATTATAGAAAAGCTAGTTGAGAAATATCCTGAGGACAATTCTCTTCATAATTATAAAGCTTATTGGTTATCTTATTTAGGTAAAAAACAAGAAGCTTTGCAAATTCTTCGCGAACTAGTAAAGAGTGAACCAAAAAAAGGAATTTATCATGACACATACGGAGAACTTTTAATAACCTTTAAAGAGTATGAAAAAGCAATTAATGAATTCCAAAAAGCAATAGAAATTGATTCTAATGAATGGTTTATCCACCAAACTTATATTAAAATAGGTATTTGTTATATAGCACTTGAAAATTTTGAATTAGCAGTTCAAAATCTTAAGATCGGAAAGGAATTAACCAGTAAAATTATAAGTGATTTTGAATCAAAAAGCAAATGGTTAGCAATTGTAAACCTATTTCTTGCGGAAATAGAGGAACAAGAAGAGCTAACACTTTCAAATTAAATTCTAATAATACTATCTTTTTCAATTTTCCAGGCTAATTTGTTTCTTAATATTAAAAGCTCAATTTCTCTTCTAAGTATATCATCAGTAAGATTTAACTCATTTTTATTTCTTAAAACACGGTTCAATTCTTGAAAAGTAATAGATTTGTACTTTTTAGATAAATCTCTGACATTTGCAAGAATTACTTGTTGATTGTAAAGGGAATTAACATTAGAGTCTAATTGATATAGTCTATGAGTTAAATTATAGTTTAAATCAGCTTTTTTGTCAATTACTTTCAATTTTTCGATTAATTTTATTGCCTCTATATAATTTTCCTTTTCCATTAAATCCTGAATTTCATTTAAATGCTTCACAAATTCCTGAGAATCCATTTTATATCATTTTTTTGTTGTCATTCCCTTATTTATTATGAAATATTACATTTAAATTTAAGAATTCATAAATATTAATTGCTTTTGAGCCAGAATTTGAATAAATTCAATTGGAGGGAAATAACCTGAAACCTTTAATACTCATTGTAGAACCCGATCCAAATGTTATTAAGGAGATACAGAAGATATTAGAATTTAATGAATGTCAGGTTATAACCGCTAATAATGGAAAAGAAGCATTAAAAATCCTTTCAGAACAAGAAAAACATCCTGATCTCATAATAAGTGCTATTTTAATGCCAGAAATGGACGGTTATAACTTCTTTAATGCAATATCAAACAGTCCTACCTTCAGCCATATCCCTTTTATTTTTATCTCAACCCTAGATTCTCCTGAAGATATTCGATTTGGGAAAATGCTTGGAGTTGATGATTATCTCACAATACCTATAAATGAAGATGATTTAGTAGCTTCTATTTTTGGTAAGCTTAAACGTAGTAAGACGATCAATATTATAAATGGTAAAATTAGTGAGATCTATCTTTCAAACGAAATTGAAACAGGCTTAATAACGGAAAGTTTTAAAGATCTCATGGTATTGATTGAAGTAAATTGGGACGATGTAATCGGTCCAAAACTGATTAACTATTTTCCTAAAGATATCAAATTGAGTGTTCCCATTGATAAAGTTAGCAATCAATTATATGATGCGATATCTTCTATATATGGGCAGGATTTTATAACAATTGCAGAAGGCCTTCTGATTAACGTAAAGAACTTCAATTTTATGGCCTATGTGTTTTTTGATTCTTACCCTGATAAATCCTATAGAGGAGGGCATAAGGATTTCATGATTGCGATTATAGCACCAAAGATTACCTATTTTCAATCCTTACAGATTAAGAAAGTCTTTTTAGAATTGTCAAGCATATATAAAAAAGAAAAAGATTGGGATATAGAAAAATTCTGGAATAAATTAGCAAGTGTAATAACATCATCCTCATTTATTTGATTATAAATTAAATAAAATAGATGAAAATAATGGAATATACAGAAAATGAAGAGAAACCAATAAAAATTGTAGTTATGGGTATGGAAAATGCAGGGAAAACCACGATTTTGAATATCCTCACACAAGAATCTGATGAAATTCCTACTAAACCACCTATAATGAATCCAACTAAAGGTGTAGAAAGAAATCCTCTTACTCTTTTTGATAAAAAAATCGTAGTTTGGGATTTTGGAGGCCAAGAAACATATCGGAATGAATATTTAACGAATCCTGAAAAATATTTTCATACAATCAAATTCTTTTATTATGTAGTCGACATTCAAGACTATTATAGGCTTATTCCCTCCGTTATGTATTTCACAGGAGTCTTTAATAAGATTAAAAATTATAGTCCAGAAGCCAAAATTATTTTCATTTTTCATAAAATGGATCCCGGTTATGATCCAAGTATAAAAAATCTTAAAGTACAATTCTTAGATAAGGTGGAACCGCTTTTAGAAGAACAATATGCTTCCTATCTTATGTTTGATACCACAATTTTTGATTTAAGTAGTATTAGAACTGCTTTTTATCAAATTAGGTGATTATTCAAGATAAAAAATAATAGAAAAAGAGAAAAAGTAAGAATAGCTTGTAAAGTTTAATTATGGTACTGCTACAACTTCTTTAATCTCAGGAACAAATTGTTTTATTGCTCTTTCGATACCAAACTTTATGGTTTGTTGTGCATGCATACAACCAGCACAGTGTCCCATTAAACGCACTTTAACAGTTCCATCTTCTTCCACAGATATAAGTTCTACATCTCCCCCATCCATCTGGAGTTGTGGTCGAATTTTGTCGATAACTTGTTTAACTTTATCTTTATCCACTTTATTTCACGTTGTTAAATTTTATATTATTCTTTAATAAAAGTAAGCAAAAGAACCTTAAAAAGAATTGTTTTTATATTTTATTAATACATACTCCCATTTCTTTTTCAGAATAATATCTTACTTCAATTTTTAGTTATTTTCATTAGTGTTGAAATATCAGAATAAATTCCTTTTGAATTTTCCAAAAGTTAATTTACTGCTAACAATTATAAAGTTTAAGTTTTAAAACATTAATTTTTTGAAAAAAATATGAATGATACTGAGAATGAGGAAAGAGTAGTCTCAGAAAGTTCGGAGACTGAAAAGGATAAAAAGAGAAAGCTCGGAAGACAACCTAGAAAAACACAAGGTCAAATGATTCAAGAGGCTCTTGGTCTGAATGAAATTGATATTAAAGATATTGAAAAGAAACTCTTTATTGTTCGCTTTCTGGACTTCTTTTCTGAAGAAACATTACAATTCATCTTTAAGGATAACGCATTAAATCAATACATAAAGGAAACAACCACACATTTAAACAGTTTAGTAAGAGAAGAAGATAGACTCATAAAACAGACTTTTGAATCAAGGGAGATTTTAGACATCATTAATAAGTTAAAATTGAAAGCAGAAGAACTTGCAATTAGTAAGGGTGTAAAAACTTCTGTAGAAAAGCGTTTACGTAAGATATCTTTAATACTTATGCTTCCTATGTTTATTCCAGTAATAATCGCATTTATCTGGCCTGGACTTACTTATTTTGTGCTTCCTATATTGTGTGTCTTTTGCATGGCACCTCAACTAATTAGGAATAGTGTCGTAAAAAAGTGGTTAGCATTTAAAGAGGAAAATAAGAATCAAATCTATTCTGATTACAGAGAAGATATTATGATTTTGAAGAATTTTGCAAGTGAATTATTAGAAAATATTCGAGCGAGACTTATCGAATTGCGAGTTCCACTCCAATTAATCAAATTTGTACTCCATAGTCAGGATTATGAAAGCCTCAATTTGGTAAATCAAAGAAATATAAGGGGAACAATGCAGTACATTTATACATTTGAATATCCTTCTGGTGTAGAACCTATTCCCGTACCACCACAACTTCAGCAATATCAACAACCCATTATTCCTGAAAAAAGAACAACTGAAAAGGCTGAGAAAAACTTTATTGTTCTTACAAACATGAAAGGACGTGATGGAATTGTTAATTACTTTGAACCGGTTCTTAGAGATAAACTTGCTGATGAAATCAATGAAATGTTAAATATTTCTGAATTCAGTAAAGCACCAAATGATTTTACAATTATTATGCCTAATTATTCGGAACAAATGGCAATCTATTGTGTTTGTGGTGAAATTGCTGAAATAAAAAGTGTTCAAATATGCAATTGGAAGAACCAATTCAAATTCTATTTGTTTGAAGGTGAGAAGTGCAATTGTGGAGATCAAGTCTACGCAATTTCATTAATGGATGAATCGGCAGAAGTTCCCGATGAATTAAAAGATATTTTTAGTAGTTAATTTTCTATTTCTTTTTTATTTTTGAATACCAATCATAAAGTAATTTATAACCTCTTACAGCCCGTTCAACTTCCTTTTCAAAAACAGGAATTTTAAGGTTTAAAGTGGTTGATGAAGATGTAAAAAACTTTTATTACCTTTACTGAAAGTAAAGTTGTAGGTTTCTTAGATTATGAGGAATTAGAAAGATTTTTCACTCTAAATAATGAGAGATTATAGTAAATCATAATTGAGGGTTACTGGTAAAACTCCACAAATCTTTAATGCCTAAATTGTCTTCTAATAGCGGCTTTTGAATAATGTCTATTGAATTGGCATATCCAATCGGTACATAATTTTTAGCAAAATTAAATGCAGCTCCAATTGTTTGATTTTGATCTAATTGATCCCAGAATTGATGAAAAAACCATGATCCAGCAAATCCCTCAGGATTAATGTTATCTCGCCAATACCATGACAAAATATTTGATGTTGAGGTGATTAATAACGAATTAGGAATATTATACCAACTTTGTCCTATGTTTGGGTATTCATTTAAAAAATTCCCACTAAAGCATATATCTATATTTATCAGCATTCGTGCACAATTAATCAGCTTAACGAGATTAAAAAATTCCGTTTCAGTAATGTAACTATCATCTGCCTCGAAATGAAATGTTGCATTACCATCACCCAATACCCTATTTGAGCCATGATCTACCATATAAATTACGAGTTGATCGCTTGGAGTTATATTTGAAACAAAGGACCCCGGAATTGATACATCCAATTCCCTTTTGAACCTACTGGCATTTACATCATCATTTTCAACATCAATTTCAGCAATAATCCCAGATCTATTTAAATCGTTAGGAATTCCGTCAAGTGCCTCAATATCTATTACATCGTCTCCAGTATGATAAAGCATTAAAAAAATGTTATCATCAGTATACCCATGATCTTTTAAAATCCAGTAAACTTGTAGTGCTTGGGCAGGAAAGCCATCCGAATCAATATTGCTCGGAATAGGGATAGGGATTGGTGGAGGGAACCAATGTTCTACTCTAACATCATCAAAAAGAATCATTTCATTACCAGCCATAATACCTTCCACAGATAAAACTAGTTGTAGTTGAGTTATCTCGTATCCAATCGTGTTATTATTAACTCCTGAAACATTTAATAAAGTCCATCCAGTTATGGTATCAAATATACCATTTGACCAGTCTGTTCTTACTAAGCCATTACTAGAATTTAACCACCGTAATCCTACTCTTACACCATTTGGTGGACCTATTATTGGAGAACCTCCAGATATTGTTGTGATATTAACCCAAACAGAAAGATAATATGCCGTAGAATTATATATTGGATAAAATTTAGTCCAGTTAAATACAAACTCAAAATTACCATAACCAGCACCCGCGGCGAAGACTCTTAAAACTCCGGGAAGTCCATCGTAACCAGGTGAGGTTGAATCTACTGCCCCAAACATATTCACAAAACTACTAACCGTCCAATTATTACTTTCTTGATTAAATTTAGCTTCGTTTCCCTCGTTAAATTCAGGTTCACCATCTTTCCTATAATAATCATTTGCACTACTGAGAATAATTGCTTTTCTATTACCTGTTGTTAATATTTGCCCTGATGGTAAAAATAAAAATAGAACTATTACTATAGAGGATACAAATATTACGCTAATGAGAATAATCGGAATAAGTTTTCTTTTATTCATCTAATTTCACAAAAGACTAATTATATTACTTAATTAAAATTAAAACCATCTGTATTTTTAAATATATTTTCTATTTTTGAAAAGATTGTTGATTCATGGGCAGATAGTTTAAATTAAAAACAAATTCTGTAAATATAGTTTAATATTACAACAATAAATCTCATAAAATTATTGCAATACATTTAAACAATAATAAAAAAAAAATATAGAACTAAAAATGTTTAATTTTTCATGTTTAAAATTTCTTCATATGTTGGTTTTTCTATAATATCTAATAGCTTAAACTCATCAATCATTTGAATCAAACCATATATTATTTGTCTAGGTAAGCATGAATTATAATTATATGGAGATGGATTTGATCTCATCTAGAATGGAACCGAATTATTTACAATGGTAAAAGTGTTAGGTGGTTTTTTACTTCTCCTTGGTTGTGGTATTTTTACGGTCCCTTTTATCCAAAATCAATCATATGGTCCAAAACAAGATGATAGCGTGTTTTAGATTTTCGGTATAATCATTAAATTTTTCTAATCTTTGAATACCAATCATATAACAATCTATAACCTCTGACTGCACGTTCTACCTCGTTTTCAAAAACAGGTATCTTTATACGCGTCGCCTGAAAAGACACCCTCTTAGCGCCTGAATGTTCAGCTTGAATTAATATGGTTATGATTGGTTTATCAGGATAAGCTTTCTTTATTTTTTCAAAAATGGTAAAATCAAATTCAATTTCTATAAAGAACTCTAATGCTAGAATTAGTCCATCAACAGCATCATCTTTTAATAATGTTTTAGAAGAAGTATTGTAAATTTCACAAATCTTAGTACCCACAAACTTTTCCGGTGGCCAATAATCTACGGGATTTCCTAATTTGCAGGTTGATCCTCCAACTTTGTCAAGAATGATATCTCTATGTTCCTGAGTTACTTTAGCAAGTGATAATTCTTGATTTCTCATTTCTTTAACAATGAGATATATTGCTCCAGAACTTGGACCTATTATTCCTAAATTAGCACCCTTAGGCTCTGGGCACCATAAAAATATTTTTGCTATATCAAAGAGCTCAATATAATTTAAAACACTGATTCCACCAACTTGAATTAATTTTCTTTCTCTTTCGTCATCTTTTCCTACATAAAAAAATAAAACTGGTTTTTCTGTAGCTAATTTTTCTACAGCGGAAATAATCTCATCAGTAATTTCTCTTAAAAAAAGTGAAATAACTTTAGTTGTTTCATCTTCTTGGAAATATTCTAAGACATCAGCATCATTAATATCGAATCCATAACCTAGATGGATAACTTTTGAAATTGGTAATTCTTGGGAAGGCGCCCACCAACCCATTGCCCCAGCTAAACCTCCTGATTGGGCGATAAAACTAATCCCCTCCTTTATTTTTTTATGTTTTTGCATGAGATATTGTCTAACTGGTATTATTGAAGTGGTGAAATTATTATTAAAATTAATAATTCCCAACATTGAAGGTCCCATGAATGATACGCCATATTCTTCGCTAATTTTATGCAAATTTGCTATAAGTATAGGATCTTCTGTTTCAATTCTTAGTTCCGATTCAATAGCGATGTTTTTAACTCCGAATTTTGCTAGTTTTTCAAATATTTCAGCAATTTTCTTACCTAATACAATCACAGCAAGTTCAGGTATCTCTGGCAATTCCTCTAAGGAATGATAAGATTGAATACCGAGAATTTCATCTGCATTTGGATTTAAGATATAAACATTCCCACGATAAAAAATCTCTAATAGATTCTTAAGTATCGTATAGCTAAAAGTATAGGCTTTCCTTGAAACACCAACTATTAAAATACTCTTAGGATTAAAGAAAGGTTCAAGATTTCTCAAAATTAGATTCAAATGATTTTAATATTTTTATTAACAGTATATAATAATTTATAATTTAACTAGATTTATTTAAGTATTTCAGATAATCTATAAATTGAGAAATTAGTGGGTCAATATAATGTCAGTTGTTTTGGGATTGTTATTTGGAATAATTAGTACATTAGTATTGCATCTTGCAAAAGCTATGGAAAGGCATGGTATTGAAATTTTTTCCAGAAAGAAATCCTTTAAAGAAAAAGGTAAAAAACCATTAATTTACATAATAGGGTTTATATTAAATAATACCGTTATGATATGGCAGATTATTGGTACTACCTTTGCATCAGCAGCAGTTTTTTCTAGTGTATTTGGGTTGGGATTAATCCTATTAATGTTATACTCACGTTATATATTACATGAAGAAATAACAAAGATAGAACTATTAGGGGCTATTTTAATCATCGCTGGAACTACCTTGGTTGGATTTTTTTATATTATTGAGCCTCCTGTGACTGGAACCGTAAACTATGTTATGTTCTTTATTTTGATATTAATGACATTAATACTATTCTCAATTCTTATAGGGTTTTCTTGGAAAACTAAGATTGCCTTAGCATTTATTTTTGGAGCAAGTGCAGGTACATTTGGGGGATTAGATAATGTCTTGAAAAGAATTGGATTATCATCTAGTAATTTTGTTGAAGCTTTAGCAGGTCTTTTTAGGTTAGAGCTTGATAGTTTTATTTTCCTATTTAGTTTTCTTGCAGGATTTTTCGCATTGATTATAACTCAGATAGGATTTGCCAAGGGAGCTGATGCTTCACGATTAGTTCCTATGTATAATTCTTTATACATTACAGCACCTGTTCTTTTTGAATTATTAATTGTAGAAGGTGCAAGAGTATCATTAGGGATAATTTTATCAATTATAATAATTATAATAGGGGTATTCTTAATGAATATCTTTAAGAAAAAAGAAAATTTACATGAAAAGATAAATTCCAAGATATCCTAATAAAGAATTATTCTAAGCTGTGGCAAACTCTAGCTCATAAAGAGGTATTTCTCTTCTTTTTTTATCGTCGTATAATGGTAACCCTGATTTTTTTAATAATTCAGGTGTTTTATAACTCAAAACAACTATCTGGCAAGAACCTGAAATTTTCATGGATGCTACTCTCATTCTATCTCTAACTAAGGGAAGATTTCTAAGATAACACCCTACATCTGCTACTATCTGTCCTGCTCTAATTCGAGCACATACACCTGTGGATCTCCCAAATGAATTTCTCATCCCTGATTGAACACGATCTGCTCCCGCAAATGCTAACATTCTATTCTCTCTGTATTTTTGAAATGGTTTTGGTCTTATTCGAAGTCGATAATTTTGCCGTCCAAGTTTTCTTTGAAGAACTCCATTTATTGTAATTCTAATTGCTTCTAAAGTATTTGATGAGATTTGAATTTGGTTGTTTACTTTGAGTCCAACCACAAGTTCCCAATCCTTCCAATCCATAGATTTGTTTCCACCCCAATATCTTTGTATTTTAGACTGAGCGCCTCCTCTAGCATACTCTCGTCTGCGGTTTGCGGATCTTTTATATTGGAAAGGTCTTCTTGACCATTTAGAATAACAATGCCACGGACGTTTATGAGCCATCTCTTCCAGTTCACCGTTTTGGTTAATAATTGTTAATTTTTCAAATAATAGATTAATATAATATAATTAAATATTTTTGATTATGATTGTTTAAAATATGTTATTTCTAATAAGTTTTATCATAATTAGATTAGAAAAGGTATTGAAGTTCTTACTTTTCTTTGGACTTAACTTATAAGAGTGATTTTTAGATTTAACACTTATAGACTAATTATATAAATTATATTTGAAAGAACGCTAATCAATATTTTTATATATTAATACTCCAGATCTCCAGTATGCATAGCTATCATCCATTGATCACCAACTTTTGAATAGACGTTACAGACTCTAACTTATCTAATTTTTCACCATATACCTGGAATAATTTTATAGCGAGTTTTTTGAGAATATTCTTCATAACCATCAAGTTGCTCATGTAGGATTTTATCTTCGCGAATTGTACGGAGAATTATTGTTATAATAATACAGGCACATGGTATTAAAGAATATAAAGACCCTAAAGCTATACAGTGAGAAATATATAAAAAAATAACGGCTAAATACATTGGATGCCGTACAATTCTATAAGGACCTGTAGTAATAACTCTATGTCCTCTCTCTTCTTGAATTTCAACAACCCTTGAAAGATATCTATTTTCCCGAAGAACTAAAGAAAAGAAGGTAACTGAGAGGATCATACCAATAAATCCAATTATACTAATATAAAATGGTAGTTTTGACCAGCGAAATCTTACAGCATCAAAACCAGGAAGTATATACATTAATATGAAAAAGGGTGTACCAATTAAACCTAACTTTTTGTCCCAACTTTCCGTAGTTTTTGTTTTCGCTCTAGCTTTCAAGAGTTCGGGATCTTTTTTAGTTAGGTAAGTTATTAATGAGGAGGAAAATGAAATCATTATTATTATGTAAATCCACCCTTGTATCCAAAATAATGTCCCTGCAGGAAGAAATAAGGCTAAAGCTATAAAAACATACATAATAACAAATCTTGCATACGGATTAGGCTCAGATTTCTTATTATTCATCAAAATCTCTTTAAATATGATTATCTTCTGATGATAATTAAGTCAAAACTCTATTTAAATTTATCGAATCGAATTCGATTCGAAAGATTTATAATTTCGAATTACCATTAATTATTTAAATAATTTTAGAATTATGATAAGAAATTAATTATGAGGAAGCAGGGAGCAAGAGATCTTATAATTCAGACAGCTAGCAAATTGGTTGATAAAACAGGCTATGCAAATACAAGTATAGTAGAAATAGCAAAACAAGCAGACATCAGTGTAGGAACCTTATATTATCATTTTCCAAAGGGAAAAATTGATATATTATTAGCTCTCACCAGGGAAATCGCGCTAGATTTCAAGAAAGAAGCAAAAGTTTTAGGATTTAAGAAGGGAATGGAATTTTCAACAATTAAAGAAGGTATGATGTATTATTTATCCTTGATTATTAAACTGCATAAAAAATATCGCCTTACCCTAGCAGCTTGGGAAAGCGAAGTACTGTCAAATCTCGATTATTACCTCAAATTAAGAGATGAATTAGATTCTGAAAAAAAATTTGATAATGAGATGTATTTTTTCATAAAGGAAATCATAAAATTAATCAATAAATTCCCTGATGAAAATTTAAGTCTTGAGGGGAAAGAAAAGCATTTATTTGTAATCACTCAAGCTATTATTCATAAATATACTTACGATAGTTATGGTTTTAGTTCCGATGAGCAATTAATTAGCTTATTAACAAAAATTATATTAGCTATTTTAAGGGATTAGGAGTAATTTAAAAAAAAAATAATTTATCTATTATTTATCTTATTTTTTATTAAATTCGTCTGGATTTCCACCAGAATCTAAAAATTCAGCATATTTTTGTAAACTTTTTAAAAGCATTTCTCCAGCAATTCCTAAAATAGGTTCTTGTGCGGCATCATCAAATTCTGCCCATATTGTAGCTTCTACGACGTCTCCTTTTGGTTTTAAGGAATATCCCAGACTTGTCATAGGACTTCCTTCTTGAGTTGCAGCTAGACTATTAGGTGGATTGGTTTCAATACGAGTAGAGTTGATATCTCCAACATTAGTTTTGAAAAAATACTTACCCTCACCGAGTTTCTTAACTTCGTTAACCACAATGTTCCATTTAGGATAATTGTCGTCATCATCAATGATTTTCCAAATCATGTCTTGAGATGCAGATATATCTAATTTTCTTTCTAATTTTGGCATTAATAAATCACCATTAGAATTTCTTATTTTTTTATTGTGAAATGAGATTGGATAAAGTTGTTAATAAAAGTTTTTATTAAAATTTTTATTTTCAATAAGAAGCAAAATTATATAAGCTCTACATTTACATATCATAGAATTTTGTTGATTCAAATAAAGATATAAACATTTTTTGGTTATTTAGAAAATTATGTTAAATGCTGAAATTGCTTTAAGGCAGAAAGTTGAATTACTATGCAAAGGATTATATCTTGATGAAGAATTAATTCCTCAATATAAAAAACAAGGAATTGATATTGATTTCGGACGAAAAGGTGGGGCTGGTCCATCTGGAGGAAGATACTTCTTATTAGAAGATGGATTTACTTTGGTTAATGTTGCACTCTGGAACAATCCTAGTAAAACCGATTTATTTTTAAAAGAATTTCGAGATGGTTTCTTTGAAGTATATAATAAACTAAGTAAACAATCATTTGGAAGGTTAAAGTTAATCAGAAATCCTAATTTTTATAAACCTGAATATAAAACTTCAGATGGAATTCAGATGAAAAAGATAGCTTTAGTGCATGGAATTGATTGCTTAGCAAGTACAATATACCAAAAATGTGTTTATTGGACTTGTGGAGAACCTTGCACTTTCTGTGGTATTGAGGTAAGTTTACAAAATGAGGCAACAATATTAGAAAAAAATGCTAAACAAATATCAGAGGTTATAGCTGCTGCCAAAAAAGAGGGTAGATGTAATCATATAACTTTAACTAGTGGAACTGAAGATACAATTGATAAGGGTGCAAATAGATATATTGATTTATTAAAAGGAGTTAAAAAAATCCATCCTGATATTCCTTTACATGTTCAGATTGAAGCTTTAGATGACTTAGACTATATTAATCAATTAAAGAGAGCTGGAGCGGATACTATTGGTATCCATGTTGAAGTATTGGATGAATCAATTAGGAGTGATATTACACCAGGTAAGTTTCATTTATCTCGTGAATTATTCGAAAAAAATTGGAAGCATGCTATTGATATTTTTGGTAAAAACCAAGTTAGTAGTTATATTTTAACAGGATTTGGGGAAGTTAAGGATGATTTTATGAAAGAGGTCGAAAGAGTGATTTCTGTTGGTGTCATTCCATATATTACACCAGTAAGGTCAATTCCAGGTAAGAAAGATTTACCAAACACTAATTACGATGAATTATTAGAAATTTATAGAGAAAGTGCGAAATTAATGAAACAATATGGAGTTAATCCCTTAAAAAATAAGGCTGGGTGTGTGAAATGTGGTGGATGTTCTGCTATCAAAGAAGCTTATGCAGCAATTTAAATTATTAGAATATAAAAATTAAATAAATTTCGCTTATTCTATCTTTAACTCTTTAAATTCACTCCACATTCCCCACAAAACTTAGCTCCTTGAGGAACTTTAGCTCCACACATCGGACAAAATTTAATGACACTTTCTGGTTCTGATACTGGAGAAGGCATAGAGACGGGTTGATATTTTTGAGGAGAGGGATACATAGGTTTGAACTCTTGAGTTATTGGGGAGATTGGTTCTAGTTTCATACCCCATCTGGCAATATTACTTAAAGTGAAATATCCTATAAGTTGGAATATCCATCCTATCACTATTGGAATAATTAGAAAACCAAGCGCCCATAGAAAGGCTCCAGTACGTAAATTTTCTATGCTGTTAAAGGTATCACCAAGGATTCTTGCAGGGAATATATCCTTTTTTTCTTGCATGAAAAATTTTAGGTTATCCCAAGCACCTACTTCGACAGCGCTACCAATAATCATAATGATAAATCCAATTATTAATAATCCGATTGCAGCGGGGAATCCTTGAAATGGTAATGGATTATAAATTGGACCGAAAGCTACCACAGCAGCAATTAAAGCTGCTCCTAAATGAACTACTATCGAACCGATAAATTTAACTATAGTTGCCGTTAAATATTTTGAATGAAAATTATAAAGAAATGAGTCGTTTAATTCGTAATTCATGGTTTTAATATCTCTTATAGCGACCAAAGTTAATATGAAGTGGATAGGAATTATCACGAATGCCAAATATGGAATGAATACGAAGAGTAATAAAGCTCCGACATTTCGAAGTTTTCTAACAAAATCAATCCATTTTAATTCTAAATTAGAACTTGACACTTATTAAGTCACTTCTATTTATAATAGTTTTTTAGTATAATAACTATAGCTTGGAATATATATTTTTAGTAGTCCAATTTTCAAAATCAGTCAATTCAATATAATTAAAAATTCTTAAAATTATCTATTTTTTAACAGTAAAGTTAAGGAATTAAAATAAAGTAAATTTAAAATATTTTAAATTCTAATTAAAATTACATTTTCAAAAATTTTTAAAGAAAAAAATTAAGGAATTGCTTAGGCGAACAAGATGACAATATACGCGGTATTATTTACCTTTGTATTCCCCATAGTTCTAGTTGCACTTCTGATTATTATTATCCTTAGTGGGATACCGAAGAGAAGATCGAACCAAGAATTTATGACATGTGATGAATTTATCAGAGATTGGCTCAAAGATCACGGACAAGCTCATAAATTAGAAGAACAATTTACTCAAATGAAAAAAGATCCTGCGGGAAAACTGTATATGCCAATAACATATGGAGGGGCAAAAATATTCATAAAATTGGGTGTAAGTCCGAATAAAGTTTCATTAATGAATTTAATTCTATCATTTCTTATATTCTGGGGTGTTGTAATGGCTAGTATTGGACATACACTTAATCCAATTACTCAACAACCGTTATATGGAGCTTGGTTTTTTGCACTTGGACTGCTTGTATTGTTTACAGGAATAATTGATGGAATTGATGGTGCAATAGCAAGATTGTTGGATATCAAATCAAAAACTGGTGCTTGGTTGGATAATGTAATAGATAGAATAAGTGATATTTTAATGCTTGTATGTTTGGTACCCGTAAGTTTATTAGTTTTTCCTGGATTTGATTTTACTTGGATAGTGTGGACTAATATTTACCTAATATTCATATATGAGTATATGAGAGCACGACATGAGGGTTTAGGTTTACACGAAACGAAACCATTTATTGGTGAGAGAATAACACGAGTTATAGTTCAAACGACATTTTTTGTAATGTATGGTGTTTCCAGCCTTGCAACTTTAATAACAAATTTGATTAATCCCTCAGCTACAATATGGTATGCTTCACATACTTGGATAATCACATGGACCATGCTAATATACCAAATTAGTTTACTTGTCATTATGGTGCTTTCTATAATACTTTTTTCGAAGTATATATGGAAGAACTTAAAGAAGATCGAAAATGTAGATTAAGCTTAAAATTAAGTTATAAGTGATTGAAAAAAATGAAACTTTATAGATATTTGTTATATGGCTCCATTTGGCTAATATTATTTGTATTAATGCATATGTATTTTCCACCTTTTTGGTCTTCTGGAGTAAAAGAAGCAATTGATACTTTTCTCACAGCACCTTTAACCTATTGGTGGTTCATATTTCCACTAATTGGATTGATTATGATATTGGGATTTGTTCTTTATTATGGAATTCATTTCATAGCTTCATTTGGTAGTGGATATAAACCAAAAACACCTTATTATGAAGAAATAAGTATACTTATTGCTTCCAAAAATGAAAAGAAATTATTAGAGAGAACATTAGATTCTATTGTGAACTCTGATTATCCTAAAGAAAAGATCCAAGTAATTATAATAACTAGTGGATCTACTGATGACACCACAGAATATTCTAACAACTTTGCAGCAAATCATAGTGATATTGATATAAAGGTTTTATCAAAGGATTTGTCTAAAAAAGGAAAGCCCGCAGCACTCAATTATGGTTTAGAATATGTAAAAAACGATATTATTGTACTTTATGATTCAGGGTGTATCTTAAAACCTGATACTCTTAAAAACCTAATTGCTCCTTTTCATAGCGAAAAGATTGATGCTGTCATAGGTCCCGTTCTAGTCAAAAATTGGAAAGATAATAAGCTCACTAAGGGAATTTTCTTAGATTATGGTATAGTCTCTGGTGGTGGTTTACTGTTTGAAGTAAAAAATAGACTAGGATCATCTGCCTATTCATTTGGACGAAATTTCGCAGTTAGAACAAAATATCTTCAGAAATATGGAGGTTTCAATGAAGATTCGATGACCGAAGATCTATATCTCTCAGCACTTTTAAATTTGGATGGAGTTTTAATTAAATTTTCCCCTAAAGCAAAAATCTATGAGTTTGTTCCAAATAGTTGGGAAATATTAGTAAAACAACGTACACGATGGTTAGCAGGCTTTATTGGTGATATGCCCACATTAATGAGTATGAAAAGTGAATATAAAGATGGTAAAAAATTAATTATTGCAAGAAATATGACAATGATGGTTCTAGCTAATATGGATACATGGCTTCCAATTGAAATTGCATTTGCGATATTCCAATTTCTCATTGGTGAATATTATTTACTATTTTGGACTTTATCATGCATCTTCTTTCAATTTGGCTTTTTATTCAATACCATAAGAAAATATTGTGATAACCATTTTAGTCTTTTATTTTTCTGGCCAATAAGTGGTTTTATTCATCTTTATATGTTTTTACGACAATTCAAACTTCCTAAAGAGATAAGCTGGGAAAAGACACCAATGTTATTAGAGCGAGAAGAAGCAGAAATAATAGCTTTATCAAACATTTAATCCTTTTTTTTACTTATTTTTTATTGTAAATTTATATATCTATCAATCATATTTGATTTTAAATCATTAATTATTAACAATTTTAGGAGTGAGCAACATTGTTCCTTAAATTTCATGATCATTTACCTAAAGATTTAGAAGAAAAATATTTTGACTTTAAGTTCCGTAATTACCCAGATGATGCATTTTGCAAAGATTTATTGCAACAAATCAACTTATCCATTCAGAATTGTAAATATTATAAAGATAAACTCTGTAGTAAGTTCAATTTTACAATTCCTAGTGATTTATCTATTGATGATTTGCAAAAACTCCCATATATTCCTACAGATATATATAAAAAGTCAGGAAATCGAACATTAAATCTATTAAAAGTACCTCATGAGAGAATTACTCTCTATTCATGCTCTTCTTCCACAACAGGAGATCCATCGATAGTACCTCGAACATTAGAAGATTTTGATCAACTGCAATATAATTCAATAAAAGTATTTACAGAATTTTTTAGGTGGCAAGAATTAAAAATTGATTCAAAAAGATGTCTAGTATTCAATTTCTCACCAGATCGCATATTCATGACAGTAATGGCTAAAAGAAGCACAAAAGGATTTGAATATGTTGATAAAACTCGGTACTTCACAGCGTGTATGAATAAGCCTTGGGAATATTATGGACATGAGGAATATTTAGTAAAAATGAAAGTTTTAAAAACAATATGGGCAATAATTTCGACTTTTTCATTAAAGGGTGGTTTTATTTTAGATATCTCCAAAATGTTGAAAATGATTAGAAAAGTTAAAGATACAGGTAGATGGAAAGATACTGAGGTAAGTAGAATTATTTTTGGTGGGAGTGCTCTTTTAATGAATAATATGTTTGAAAAAAGATTATTAAAAGAAAATGTATACAATGATCTTAATGGGATTTCTTTTGTTGGATGCGGAGGTGGAGGATGGGACGGTGTTAAGGGTGAAGCTAAAATGGGTGCAGTAAATAAAAGTAGATTCATAGAATATTATGAAAAAGTGTTTAATATTAAACCTAAGGATATTGCGGATATTTATGCGTTTACAGAAGGACCTACTCTTTTTGGGGGTCATTGGTCTGAAAAATACCAAGATTTCATATTACATTGCCCAAACACTTCACGAATTATTGTAAGAGATCTAGATAAATTAGACCCCGTTGATGAGGGTATGGAGGGATTACTCGAAGTAATTACACCATATGGAGTGAATGGGAGTATAAATCAAGCTGTTTTGGTAGATGATATTGTAGAGCTTATCGCAGAAAATAAATGTCCAGAATGTGGATACGAAGGTGCTACATTTAGAGTTTTAGGGCGTTTAAGAAACGCTCAAGGGAAGAGTTGCTCTTCCATAATTAATTGGGTTTATTAAATGGCTTTTTTTACATCTCAAACCTAAATTGTTAACTAAAGTCATCTAGATTATTTCGAGAATGTAAGTTTAAATATGTCTCTTTCCAGATCAATCTAAGTGTTCAATGAAGGTTATTAATGCACATTCTATTCAATAAAATAGGAAATTAGACCTTATTGCTGAGAACGGGATGCTGATATCCACTGATATACAAGAGACATTATTCACTAAGGAATTTGAACCAATAGGGATTCGATCAGCATTAACATTTTTTGGCTTCTGTAATTATCATGATACTAATTTATTCTCTGAAATTGAAAACTTAGTTAGAATGACGCCCCCATAATACTAAATGAATCACACCTAATGTAAAAAGGACTATTGAGACCATTAAATACATATATCCAAACACCCCCCCCAAAGGATTTGCCATCATCTCCGGATTTGCTAATATTCCAATTGCAAAATATAGCACCACAAAACCAATAAACAGAAAAAAACATCCTGCACAATTTCCTACTTTAATCACCATCCCTACAATATTTTAAAAAAAATTCTTGCATAAAAAAGAAATTATCAGTTAATTTCTCAATAAAGGTTGTTTTAAATCCTCCTTCTTATAATACTCTAAGAATAATATTTAAATCTATTGACATTTCAATCCCTAGTTGATATTAAAGACACAAGTATATAAATCTTATAACAAGTTTTAGATAATTAGAAGATTATCATTCCTTTTTAGAACAAACTCCTATAGTTTGAATGGGGAATTAATTTACCAGTTATACCTCTATTCTTGTAAATAAATCTGATAGACCTGATACCGTACAACGAGCTCGATGGGTTCAATTCTTAAATTATCTATTATCTTTAGGTTAAATTCTTTAAAAAGAATAATCGTAACAGATAATCCCTTGGATAATGGTACGAAATCTTTACTCATAAATTTAAAAATAGGCTAAATAAAGTTTCATTAGAAAATTTGATATTGTTATTTGAACAAATTTCTAGCATAAAGATTATAACAAAGATTTACATCTATAGTAATATTAAATTATTTAAAATTCAGGAAAATTAATCATGTTTTGCCAAAACTGTGGTTCTAAACTTGAAACACAAAATCAAAGATTTTGCCAGAACTGCGGTTCAGAGATTATAATGGAACCTGAGCTACCACAACCAACATATAGAGTTCAACAACCAACATATGGGGTACCGCAGCCAACTACACCAACTACCCGTATCCCAGTACCGCAATATCCCTCTAAGTTTAAACCGGGGCTGGAACCGGGCAAGCATTCAAAGATTTCTTTAGCTTTTGGTATTATCTCTTTAATTATTGCATTATTTACACTCCAAATGGGATATACTTTGCCAATATATTATTTCTATGGAATACGTATAGGTCTTATTGTTGCTCGTGTTATAGGTATAATATTTGGAATTGTTTCTGTAGTGAATAGTAATACTGCAAGTGCAATAGAACCAGAAACCGGGATATTGAAAGCAGGAAAGGGTTTGGGAATTGCTGGACTTGTATTAAATTCAATATTCTTATTAATTGGTCTTACTTTGATTTATTGAATCAATTCTTAACAAAAATAAAAAAAAAAAATTATTTTTTTTCCTTGATTTTCGTCCAGATAATTCCATGAATATCAAAAAGTATAAAGATCGCTATTGCACTTACTATTAGACAAAAAACTAGAAGATCTAGATCAGTTGGAATGTGACCAAACAGAGCTTCTAAATTAATTACAAAATTACTCATCCATGGCCATATTCCGGGAAGTGATTGCCCATTTAGTAGAAAATAAAAGAAATCTTCAAGTGTACTAAATTGTAATAGAGTTCCCGCTAGAAAAATGTTCCAACTTTGCCGTTTAGATCCACCACCCAATTTCCAGCCAATTGCTATAATAAGATAAAAGAATGTCATCAAAAGACCCCAAAAAGATAAATAATACATAGTATTATCAAGTGCTCCTGCCCAAAGATCATCAATTGCAAAATTCACAAGAATGCCAATAGGAAGAATGATTATTGCAAAAAGAATTACTAATATTACGATCCGGTATTTTTTTATTTTTGGTTGTAAGAAAAAAGCAGGGATTAATCCAAATAACGATAATTGTAGATATAATAAAGGCCCAGGTGGAGTCCCAAGTATAAGATAGAAAATAATTGGTATTCCATTAGCAATCAAGAATAGAACTATAGCAATAATTAACCACTTTTTATCAGATTCTCCTCTTTCTGTTTCTTTGTTACCAGCAAGATATATAAATCCAATTGGTAAAACTAATCCTAGGATTACTAAACAAATTAGCCAAAAAAGGCGAGTCGTAAGTCCTACTCCAGGGTTTTCTGCGGCCCAATCCACTTCTGCTGTTATCATTATTACAATAATAAAGACAGCAAGGATGATTATTTTACTCTGCCAAGAATCAGCTTTAATTTTAAACATTTTTACTCTGCTCTCGAATTTTATATTTTTGTTCAATCATATAAAAAATTATTAGATTAAACCGTGTGATGTTTAAATATTATCTCTCAATTAAAATAAATATTAAAGAAAAGTCTGTATAAATAAGTTAAAATCTTTTACAAACATTTAAAATTAAAATAAGTTGGATTTCTGTGTTAAGGGGAAATTAATTAATCTTCTAAATATTTAGCCTAAAGAAGAAAAAATAATGCTAATCTAAAAGGAGAAAAGAATTTGAAAACTTTAGATCGAAATTCACATAAATTTCCACTTGTAGGGAATGCGGGATATGCAATAACTAAATTTTTTACTTCATTTAAAATTATCTCCTTTTTACTTGATAGAATAGAAACTATGTTCTTGCAAAATGACATCAAAAAGATTTCTATTGATAGACCAATCTTTATAACTGGTCTTGCTCGTGCCGGGACAACAATTATTTTAGAAATGTTAGAAAAACATCCAGATTTAGCATCCCATAAATATAAAAACGTTTTAATGCCTTATCTACCTGATTGGTTCAGTCAGATAGTTGATCGATTCAATTTCTATAAAACTCCCTTTGAAC
Organism: Candidatus Hermodarchaeota archaeon; assembly: GCA_048885765.1. Lineage (GTDB taxonomy): Archaea > Asgardarchaeota > Lokiarchaeia > Sigyniarchaeales > SOKP01 > Loki-b32. The sequence goes on along the minus strand of JBHLLI010000006.1, from coordinate 13,732 downwards.
GCCTTCATAGAGATGGTATTATCGTTTCACGCGAGAGTCCAGAGGCAGTTGAAGAAGTATTTTGGCAAGCTTTTTTCAAAGATCTACATAATGAAAATATTTCAAACATTATTGATAAGAGAGAACATAACCCAAAATTTGAGAAATTCTATCTTAACCATATAAAAAAACTTATGATTAATCAGAATTGTTCAAGATACTTAGCTAAAAATAATTATCTTGTTTCTAGGTTGAACTATTTGCTTAAAATATTCCCAGATTCTAAGATTTTATTAATTATTCGTAATCCTGTGGAACATATTGCTTCATTAATTAAACAATCGAAACTATTTAAAATACTAGAGCAGCAAAATCCTCTATTACCCGATTGGTTGAAGATAGTTGGGCATTATGAGTTTGGTCGGAATCAAAAGTGTATTAATCTTGGTAATAATGAATTAATTAATGAGATTCGTAGATTCTGGGCAAATAAAAGAACCTATGTAAAAGGTTGGGCTTATTATTGGTCCTCAATATATTATTTCATTGCTAATCAAATTGAAAATACAAAGGACTTAAAAAAGGCAACCCTCATAGTTAGATATGATGAATTATGCGAAACTCCAGAAATAATAATAGATGAAATACTTGAACATACGGAATTACCTAAAGAAAAATTTGAAACTGTTAAAAAATATTACATTAAAAATTTACATAAACCTACGTATTATAGTCCAAATTTTTCCAAACAAGAACTTTCAGATATTTCTGAAGTTACTGAAGAGACGAAGTCAAGATTTGGATTTTAATTTATTCTTCCTGTATTTTTTTTTACCCAAATTATATTTCCTTTTTAGCATATAGATTAAGGAATAATTTACGATGCCAAATATTATAGTAAATTTATATATTTTGAACAAAATATCAATTCTTCTCATAAGTCGAAATAAAAGGAGAAATCCTATTGAAACTGTGAGAAAATTTACTGAGATATTTAAAAACATGTTAATAGTCATAAAATAAAGAAGAATTGAAACTAAAAGTAAAAGAAAAGGCAGTGAAACCAGTCTTAGATAATCAAGAATCGAGTTTCTGTCAAGAATTCGATCAGTTTTAAACGAGAAACTCATATTATGAATTGAGGCTATTTTTGAATAGGATTTTCCATATTGGAGATATTTCTTAATATTTTGAATTGGAGACCTATTACCATGGTGAATTACCAAACCTTTAGGTGAATATAGTAATCGAAATCCTTTTCTCAATAACCTCCATGAAAATTCTAAATCTTCAATTCTATAATTTAGAAAACCACCAGATAACTTCCAAGTCTCTTTTGTAAATATCATGTTACTTGTGTTAAGAAAGTTAATTGAAGATTCCTTATTTAATATCATTTCTTCTTTTGTATTGAATGGATTCAATTTCTTTTCTGTATCATCGCAAAAAATAACTCTTCCCCCCACTACATCATAATTGTTTAAATATGGAACTAAATTTCTTAACCAATTTTTAGAAACGAAACAATCAGAATCAGTTAAAGCGATTATACTATTTTTTGCTTCTTTTATTCCAATATTTCTAGCTTCAGCTGAACCTACTGATTTCTCCAAAAATATAGACTTAACTGGATAATTTTCCAACAATTCTCTTGTGTTATCCGTTGAACAATCATCAACAATAATTATTTCAAATTCAGAGTAATCTATTTTTGATAGATTATTAATCAGATTGGGTAAAAGATCACTTCTATTCCTAATAGGAACAACAATGGATACTGGATTTAGAGTCGAAATCGTCAAAATTTTTAATACCAAAATTAAATATTAAATAAATATTTAAAATGTTTTGTTCTGTTTAAATGACCATAAAAGTGAAATGAGTAATAAAAAAAATAAGATACTAAGAAACTTAGGAATTAGTTATCTGAAAAGGATATTTAAAGTACATAATGGTCCAACATTTGTTAGTCTATTTTTTACTCGGAAATGTAATTTTGATTGTTATTATTGTGCAACATCTAAAGGTGAAATAAATCCAGACATATCAATAAAGCAATGGAAAAACATTGTTACCCAGTTATATAATCAAGGTTGCAGATTTATTACTATTTATGGTGGAGAACCAACTCTTCGATCAGATTTGGGAGAATTATTAAAACATTGTATTGATCTAAACATTTTTACTCATGTGGTTACAAATGGAGCTTTATTAAAGAAAGAATTACTTGAAGAATTTGCATCGTATGGATATTTTCTATTAGGTATTAGTATTGATAGTTTTGAGGAATCAATTTATACTCCTAAGAAATATCAACCGGAATTAATTGAGTTGCTTCAAGATATTAAAAAAAGGCACCCAGAGCAAATAGATTACAGCTTTCATATTATAAACACAAGACATAACATAAGAGAACTTATCCCATTAATTGAAACTATTAAAAGTAAGTTAGATTGTCGATTCTCGATAGATCCAGTTCATTCGGCTAATACTTCAAATGAGAAGTATCAATATAGGAGTTATTGCCCAAATCTACTACTTAAGAAAAATACAATGAATGTATTAAGGAAAGTAATTCAAAATTTGAAAAGACAAGGAATTCAACTTATGTCGCCTAATAGCTATTACTATTTTATGAATAAATGGTATCAAAAAAATTATTCTTGGAATTGCGATGCAGGGGATTTATATTATTCAATTGATAATGATGGAACTGTAATGCTTTGTGAAGATGTCAAAACACCAATTAAATTCAAAGATTTTATAAATCTTAGATATAAAGAGAGGGTGAAAAAAATTAAAAAATTCAAATTTAACTATTGTGATTGTTTTAAACCTTGTTATTGGAATCCTACAAACTTAGTTAAGCACCCTATCAGAAACTTGATTTACAATTACATATTAAAATAAAACAATTTCATTAAAATGCCTTTTATTAATGTTAATAACCAGAAGATTTTTTATTTTGATAATAGATTAGAAGGAATTCCATTAGTTTTTATTCATGGATGGTTAGGAACCTCACTAGAGTGGCGTTATCAATTATTTCATTTTAATTTTAAAAATCACATTATTTTATTAGATTTACCAGGTTTTGGTAAATCAGATAAACCCAATGAAGATTATTCTATTGAATTTTTCACTAATCAGTTATTGGATTTTGTAAGATTGCTTGGATATAAAGAAATAATTCTCGTTGGTCATTCTTTAGGTGGTTTAATTGCACAGAATATTGCATTTAATACTCCAAACTTAGTGAAAAAATTAATCTTAATAAGTTCCACTTCTAACATTTTTCAGTCAATAAGAGAAAGATTCATAGTATTTTGGGTAAATATATTATTTAAACTGTTTTATAAAAGTTCTCTAAAAAATATTATAGGAAAAATTATATCTCCTGAAGTGGAAATAAGGGAGTTTAATAAACTTTATAATTCTACTCTCAAACTACCAAAAATGGTTGTTCTAAGTACTTTTAAAAACATGACGTATAAATATAAAATTAAAAAGAACTTGTTCACAATCTCTCAACCAACGCTATTAATTTTTGGAAGTAATGATAAAATTATTTCAAAATCAAATATTAATGAATTAAATAAATTCATTCCTAATTCAGAATTATTAGTTATTGAAAATGGTTCACATAGGACAATGTATAATAATTATTCAAGAGTTAATGAAGCCATTGAAAGGTTTATCCAAAATAAAATTTAATATTCTTTATTTACTAAACTCTTTTCTTCATCAGTCAATTCGCGTAAAACTTTAGCAGGGGAACCAAATGCTATAGAATATGGTGGAATGTCTTCACTAACCAATGAATTTGCACCAATTATAGAACCTTCACCAATGGTGACACCAGGCATTACAACAGAATAAGCACCGATCCTTGCATTTTTACATACTTTTATTGGCCCAAAACTAAAACTTCCATGTTGAATGTTCATTGCATTATGAGTTAGTAATTTTACGCCAATACCACACCCACTTCCATCTTCAAATTCAATTAATTCAGGCAATAGAGGATCAGGTATTGCTTTTTGAGAAATATGACAATTTTTATCAATTTTCATCCCTGTAAATCTAAACAATAGATTTCTAGCTCTTGGCCATCCAGTTAAATATGTAATTATTAAGGTGATTAAATGATTAAACGCCCCTCTTACAAACCAAGATACAGAATATCCTTTAGATTGAAGATATTTCGCAATAATTAACATTGGTACTGGCGTGAAAATATGCTCATCTGTTTTTATATTAATGTAAGTAATCTTACCTTTTTCTTCAATATCAAATTCTGGTCTTTTACGTCTCCATATTTTTCTAGATTTTACTAAATCCTTAAAGAAGACAAGGAAATCTGTATTTACTAAGAATAGGAATAAACTAAGGGCGAAATTCATGGGTAAAAAGAGTAAAAGTAGCATAAGTCTGGTGTTGAGAGTTATATCTTGATTAAATAACACGCTAAGATATGAATATTGGGAAGCAATAAACGTAACTAGAACAAATCCTAATAAACTGAAAATATATATTATTGAACCTGTCATATGTTTTACTTTTGCCAAATTATACCCAAAAACATACAATACAAGTAAAAAGGAATAACTTATGAAAATTCCAGCATAAATATACAAGGTATAATCATAAAAAAGCATCAATAACCAAGGTCTTAAAATCTCATAAAGATCATCAATCCAAGGAATTGATAAGAAAATATGATTTAATATCAATAATATTATTAAAGCTGCACTTAGAATTAAGAAAAGAAATGAAATTATGAATCCTTTTGTCCACAATTTCATTTTACCCGAAGTTTTTGCCATTTTCTTATTTTTAAATCAATTAATTATTTAATAAATCTAATACTTGTATAGAATAATAACACATCATCATCTAAAATATATAGATTTTCTGTTTTCTATTTACCCAAGATAAACAATGAATCTCAATCCAAAAATATCGGTTATAATCCCCACTTATAATGAGGAAGATAACATCAAAACTACATTATTAGCTATCAAAAAGCAAAATTGTGATATTCCTTATGAAATTATAGTAGCTGATGGCCAAAGCTCTGATAAAACAGTCGAGATTGCGAAAAATTTTGCAAAAGTATATACAGCACCTGAGATAGGAAAAGCACTTCAATTAAATTATGTAGTTCCAAAAACTGTAGGTGAGTTACTTGTTTTTTTAGACGCCGATACTATAATAAATCCCGATTTCTTACAAAAAATATATAGAATTTTCGAAAAGCATAAAAATTTATTTGCTTGTAGTGCTAGAGTAAAATATTATGATGGAAAAGCAATCTCATTTAACTTAGGATCCAAACATTTTACAATCACACATTATTTTTTCCTTAATTTTAATATGCATGTATATTATTTCTTTAAAACTCTACTTGGATATCCTGAACTTATAGGATGCAATATAATTGTTAGAAGGGATATATTTTTTAAAGTTGGCGGATTTAAACAACTGCCTCAAAATCTTATAGGAATTGACAAGGTTTTTTCAGATTCAATGATATATCTTACGAGAAAAATGAAAAAAGGTAAAATTAAGACGCTTAATTTTGTTTCTGTATTGACAAGTGGGAGATTTCTAAATACACGTCGAAGTCTAGGCCGTATTACTCAATATCGTTCGAAAAAGGACATATTCTATAATTTAGCAAAAGATATTAATTGGAAAGATTAGTAATCTCTTAATTAGCTAGTAGATTTTTAATTTCGTAGTATCGTTCTTCTGGGTTTAATTTTTTCCATTTTTGTATTATAGGAATCATATTCATTGCTAAAGAAATAGCTTGTCCCATTTCTAAATATTTGTATAAACCTAATCGTCCAATGGGGATAATTGTTTCGGATTTACAAGCTTCCAATAAATAATGATTAAATATTTCAAGATTTTTCTTTGTATAAATTGGATATAATGGAGGATATTCTTCAATAGCAGCTATAGGCTCTTGATATTGTATTAATGTTTTATTAGTTTTTTGTTGATGCATAACTTTAAAATTCACTTTCCGTATAAATTTTGGATGTTGTGGAAGATTTATAGTACCATAATTTTCATTTTCCCAGTCTTCATTTTCAACATAAGTATAGATTAATGACCTAAATTCCAATTTTCCAAACTTAAATTCTAGTAACTCGTCTATTCTTCCTGAAAAGAGGACAAGATCGTATATTGAATCATCAAATTCACACGTATTTAATTTTAAGGGAATATCATGAATCATTTTATTAAGAAATATAGTATAACCTTGAATAGGAAGCCCTTGGAATTTATCTTCAAATATGTGTGTATTAGAATTTTTAAGTTCAATACGATTTTTAATATACTCAGTTGTTAATTCCTTTGGTTCTAAACCCCACATTTTCTTAGAATAATTATAAATGAATAATTTATATAATGTAGGACCGAAATGAGAGAGAGCATAAGTCTCAAAGTTTGTTAAGTCCGGTATTTCCGGTTTTTCTTCTAGATCCTTAATTATACATTCACTATCTTCCATTTTTAATATGGTTTCTCTACTTAGAGGAAAATGGCGTAATATACCATTGATTATAATCCCTTTATTATGCCTATAACTGTTAAAATCTGAAAATCTTAGAACAAAGTTTTTAACTCGACTATCTTTTGTGTGAAATGCATGTCCTCCATAAGGTTCGTACAAGACACCATTAGAACTTGTTTTAGTATAACATAATCCTCCTATGTGATTTTTTTTTTCTATTATTGAAACGTCATATCCTTTATCCTTCATCAGACGTGCCAAAGTACAACCAGTAAGCCCTGCACCTACGACTAATATTTGCATTTTTTGCACTTAATCTGAACTTAAATACTGAAATAAATTTTAAAATAAATATATAATTTCTTAAACAAATAAATATATCAATACTCTGATAATGAAAATTGCCCTTACTTTTGATATTGAAAGAGATATCCCTAATTTTCTAGATACTGATTTTGGATTGAAAATTGGATTACCTAAGATTTTAACCTTATTAAATCATTTTCACATCAAAAGTACTTTTTTTTGTACAGGGAATGTTATTGAAAGACAGCCGAATATCATTAACCTGATTGAAAAACATGGGCATGAAATCGCTTGTCATAGTTTAAATCATGAACGGTTGAAAAATTTATCATTTGAACAATGTAAAGAAATAATCTTAAAAAGCAAAGATATAATTGAGAATAGATGCCCACGTTCGGAGATTATTGGTTTTCGAGCACCTTATTTGAAACCACCAAGATTTCTTCTTCTATTGTTGGATGATCTAAATTTCAAATATGATTCTTCAATTAAATCTCGTAAAAAATCTGAATTCTCCCAAATAAAAAATTATGAGATTAGAGAATTTCATCCTTCTAGTTATAATGTTTTTTTTAGATTACCTATAAGTTTTTATTTGATAAGAAAATGGATCTTAAGAAAGAAATTAATGATATTATACTTTCATTCATGGGAAGCCGTAAATATTAAAGCTTTAATGTTCAATCAAAAAAAAAATATCAATCTATTCTTCAATTCATTCTTTAGACTAGATAGATGGATTAATACGGGAAATCCATTCATCAAAAGACTGAGAATATTTATCAATGACGCTCTTACTAAAAAAGTTGAATTTGTAACTCTAAAAAATCTGTGTACACATACAGAATAAATAAATTCAAGAGTGATTTATGTTTCCTTTCATTCTTCGAATGTCTAAGAAGAAATTTAAAAAATCTCTGACTATACCATAGATTCTTCTTGAATTTAATAGAAATTTGATTCCCTTCCTTTTATACAATTTAAATAAAGTGCCTTTCCATCCTCTGCTAAAATACCCATAATAATATGCTTTAGACAAGAGTTCCTCAAGTTTTTCTTTGGGGAGATTGTTTAATCTATTCACTGCTGTTGTAAAATTGTACTTCCTCCAATCTCGAGTCAATAAATAATCTTTCTCAATCAAAATTTCCCTAAATTTAGTTCCAGGTAATGGAGTCATAATAGAATAAATAGGAAAATCGATTCCTAACTTTTTAACAATTTTTATCATGAGATCTGTATCTCTTTCTTGTTCATCTAAATTCGAACCAATTAACATACTTCCAATTATTAGAATATTGTTGTCATTGAGTATTTTTATTGCTTCAGCGATATCTCTAAATTTCACTTTTTTCTGGATCTCATTCAAAGATTTTTGACTAAATGATTCAATACCAAGGAAAAATAACCAAAATCCAGCTTTAGACATTTTTTGAATTACATTTGGATTGTTCTTGATAACATCAATCCGACTTTGACAAATTAAATCTAGTTTAATTCCTTCATCAATTATTTTATCACAAATCTCTTCAACACGCTTCATATTGGCTGTAAAATTATCATCTACGATTAAAACATTATTGCTAATTTTTTGATTAGCTATCATTTTTAATTCTTTAATAACGCGTTCTGTATTTTTAGTTCTATACGTGCCTCGGTAAAAGAGATGTATATTACAGAAAGTACATTTATAGGGACAACCTCTTGAGGTTTCAATAGCATCTAAAGGCATTTGAAATATTTGATAATAGGTCTTATGATTTCTCAATTTTCTTGCAGGAAGTGGTAAATTATTTAAATCTTTAATTAAAGGACGTTCTGGATTGTCAATAATCTGTCCATTAACCTTATAAGATATTCCTTTGATTTCTTCTAATTTATTGTTTTTAATTAGTTCTCGAAAAGTTAATTCTCCTTCCCCTCGAACGATAACATCGACATAAGGGAATTTTAATATCTCAGAATGAGTAAAACTTGGATGCCAACCTCCTAATACTGTTATATATCCTAGTTTTTTTGATTCATATGCTATATTTAGAGTAAAATTAATTCCTATTGTAAAAGAACATGAAATTCCAACAAGATCAGGCTCAAATTCATTAATTTCTTTTATTATTTCATTAAGTGTTAAATTTCTAACCTTTCCATCAATAATTTTAACTTCAACTAAGTCTATGATATTCGCCGCAATAGATTCTAAACCTATTGCGGGGATAGTAAACTTATCAGTAATGCTCCTAGTAATAAAATTTGGGTTTACTAAGGCTACTCTTTGAACTTGTCTAGTATTTAATTTCATTTTATTGTCTAAATAATCATAACTTAGTATGTATATCAAAAATGAATTTGATTTTAATAATTATTCTTCTTTCATTCCTGGTAAAAGAATTGAAATCATGTAGTTTTATTTTTAAGGATAAATTTACTCATTTATTAGTTATTCTATAAATTCAGAATTGGTTTGATTTTTTGAAAATATCATTAGTTTTTCCAAAACCAGCGGAAACAGGAATATTTTGTGGCTCTGTTAAAGATGCCGAGAAGTTTAACAAAGATAAAATAGAATTTTATGGATTTCCCCCAATGGGAATCTTATATCTCGGCACATATCTAAGTGAACATAACTTTGATGTATCTATACTTGATCAATTTGCTAGGGATTTATCAAATGAAGAGACCTTAAATTGGATAAAAAAGGAAGCCCCAGATATACTAGGTTTCTCGACAATAACTACTGCTGGAACCGGTAAAAGTTCAGCAGAAATTGCTAAAATTGTAAAAGAAAAAATAAATCCAAATGTTAAGATTTTGTTTGGAAATTACCATGCTACGTTTAATGATACTCGAATTTTAAAAAAATACCCATTTATAGATGCATGTATAAGAGGAGAGGGTGAAAATACATTATTAGAAATTGCCGAAAAATTGGAGAAAAATAAAAGCTTTGAAGAGATTAGAGGTTTGACTTATAGGGATAATAGTAGAATTATTAGAAATGATGATCGCCCTCTTATAAAAAATGTCGATAGCTTACCGTTTCCAAACAGGAGATTACTAGGAAATGTAGAATATAAGAATAAGGTTGAAGGGCTCGATCTGTCAGTAGGGAAATTCACATCAGCAGCCTCATCGAGAGGGTGTGCATTTAAGTGCTCATTTTGTTCAAGTTCTATGTTTTGGGGTAATTGGCGTCCAAGATCTCCCGAAAATATTGTTGAAGAGTTATCTCTTCTTGAAGACCAAGGATATCAAAACTTACTCTGGGTTGATGATAACTTTACGATCAGTAAAAAGAGATTATTGAAATTATCATACCTGCTAAAGAAAGAGCATTTAGATTTTCATTGGATGGCTGAAGGGAGAGTTACTCAAAGTTCAATAGAATTATTAAACGCAATGAAACAAATGGGATGCAAAATTCTGAGTTATGGCGTTGAAAGTGGATCCCAAAGAATATTAGATTGGTACAATAAACAAATTAAATTGAAGCAAGTTCATAATGCAATAAGAAATTCCAAAAAAGTTGGAATTGATATGGTTCTAGCGAATTTTATTGTAGGGGCACCAATAGAAACTCGTGAGGAAATCATTAATACATTAAACTTTTCACTCAAATTGGATATTGATTTTCCACAGTTTCATATTTTAGGCATTATCCCGGGAAATTGGATATGGGATCAGATGGTTAGTGAAAAAAAAATTAACCCTGAAGATTGTTGGGAGGTTGGTACTGCTGTTCTTCCTATCCCATTGAGTGAATTAATGTTTCGAATAAGAGAAACTCATATAAAATTCATGCGACGACCAAAATATATCTTTAGGCAGCTACTTAAATCTTTAAGGAGTAGATATAGAATAAAAGCAATAGGCCAAAATATTAAAAATGTTAAACATTGGGATTTATGGAATAGTTGGAAACCGTTCTGGGGATGATTTAAACATTATCTGGGTTCCAAAATGATTTTACTCCATGGAAATTCTCGAAGTTGTTTACATTCTGAGAAAGGATCTTGAGCATAGAAAAGAATTTGTAAGAACTTGTAGTACTTCTATATATTGCTTTTATCATATATTTGGGATTCATAAAAAATTGTTTTAACATTTCTAGAATCAAATTAGAGATTTTTTCAGTCGGAACACCATTTGGGTCGATATCAGAAATATGCACTCCTTCCTCCCAATATTTGTCTTCATCAAGGATTTTTTTTTCAACCATTTCATCCCAAATATCTGTTCCAGGCATTGTCCCGAGAAGATTATAGACTGGAAAGTCAATGTCTAATTTTTGCGCGAATTTTAATGTATTATATATCTCTGAATAGGTCTCACCTGGTGCACCAACAATAAAGGAGCCTAAAATGAAAGGTATTTTTGCTTTACGAGTTTTTTTTACTGCTTGAATTGATTGAGAGGGGGTTATGTTTTTATGGTAGTAATCGAGAATTCTTTGGTTAGCGCTCTCAATCCCATAAAAAATGATTCTGCAATGAGCTCTTCGCATTTCTCTCAACATATCATCAGATACTTGATTTACTCTTCCCTCGCAAATCCAATCCAAATCAATCTTTTGTTTTTGCATTAGTCGACAGAGTTTAATTACTCTCTTCCTTGATACGGTGAAATTGTCATCTACAAAATTTAAATACTTATATCCTTCACTTTCTAAGAGTAGAATTTCTTTCAGTATGTTTTCAACTGAGCGAGTTCTAAAACCGACAGTTCTCTTCCCATAACAAAATGTGCAATTATAGGGACATCCTCGGGAAGAAACCATTGAAGTAAACCCTTCAGGAGCAAACTCTAAACCGCCAAAACTCCCCGTATACTCAATATTTAATGATTTTCTGTCCGGAAAAGGTATTGCATCGAGATCTTTAATCAAGGGACGCTTTTCATTTCTCTTTATTGTGCTATTGTCTCTATAAGTCAAACCCTTAATATCCTTTAATGACTGATTTTTTTCTATAGCTTTTACTAATTCTAGAAAGGTATATTCTCCCTCGTCTCTTACACAAACATCAATTTCAGGATACTTTTTTAAAACCCTATAGTCGTTATAATTCACATGTCGATTTCCAAATACTATTTTTATATTTGGATTCCATTTCTTTACTTCAATTGAAGTTAATGCTGCGCTAATTCCAGATCCTGAAGCAGTTAATGTAGAAAAGCCTAAAACATCGGGATCTTTCTTTTTAATCCATTTTACAATTTGCTGTAAATTATATCCCATAGCTGCTTGGTCAATTAAATCAACCTGATAATTCTCATTCTTTAATATGGCACTAAGGTAACATATTCCTAAAGGTGGATAAATATGATCTGCATTTGCAACTATTCTGCCTTTTTCTAAAATTTCACCTGGTCCAGGATTTATTAAAGCGACTTTAAAAATTTTCACCGTTTACATATTCAATCATAAATAATTTAACTTTAATCAAAAAGTTGTTTTTTCTTCCAATGCTCTTAAATTTTAAAATGCTTATTATGTTTTAATTAAATTAATATTTTAAATCAAATTATAAAAGGTTATTATGCTATTAAAAGGAAAGAATGTAGTTATAACTGGCTCAGGACGAGGTATTGGAAAAGCAATAGCAATAGCTTGTGCTAAAGAGGGAGCAAACTTAGGATTAACAGCAAGAACACTAGACGAGTTAAATGAAACGAAGAAAGAAATTGAAGATCTAGGTTTAAATGTAAAGATAGTTGTCAAAGCTGCTGATGTAAGTAAGTTTGAGCAACTAATGGAAGCTTTTATGACATTTAAAGATGAACTAGGTGCATTTAATGGTGTAATTGCCAATGCTGGTTATTCCCGAATGTGGGCAACTCATGAATTTATCAATGAAAAGTTTTCTGAAATCTTAGATGTGAATGTACTTGGAGTATTCTATACTTTTAAAGCCGCATATCCATATTTAAATAGAGAGGATAAAAAAGATAAAGCTCGATTTATTATTACGGGAAGCGAAGCATACCCAAATGCTCCATCTAGACTTACTGCATATGTGGCTTCGAAATATGCTGTTGTAGGGATGCAAAAAGCTATGGCCGCGGAATATAAACGGGAGAATATTAATTTCACAATGGTCTTACCTACGCAGGTAGATACAAGTCTATTGAGGGGAAAGAAAGCAGGAGATGGAAATAAACCAGAACATGTTTTAAATCCATGGGACTTAAATGATTATTACATTTTTCTCTTATCTGAGAATGCGAACAGAATTGATAATGGATTAATCTTTACTTATGATTTCCAAGAAGTTAAAAAGATATTATTAGAAGCACCCTCAGATAAGAAAGTAAATTGGGAGTCTTTCAAAGAATATTTTAAGGAAATAGCTCCAAAAAGTTATGATAATGTTAAGAATTATGGAAAGCTCGTTGATTTTCTAATTTCTCGTACTGAGTAGTTATGAAAATCTCTGAGTACTTTTTATTAAACTTTCTTTTAATTCTTCTGCAAGATTTCCTAGCTTGTTTGCTGTTGAAGTGATTTCTTCCATTGAAGATGTTTGTTCTTCTGTAGATGCGCTAATTCCTTCCATCGATACGAATGTTTGGTTAATATTATTTACAATTTTTTGTACACTTATAAATGTCTCAGAAATAGCTCTTTTTGATTCTTCTGCTAGCTTTCTTACTTCATCAGCTACAACAGCAAATCCTCTACCGTGTTCACCAGCTCTTCCCGCTTCAATACTAGCGTTGAGTGCTAGCAAATTTGTTTGTTCTGATAAATTAGTGATTAGATTCATAATTTTTGCAATTTCATTTGAAGATTGCATAGATATCTTGCTTAATTCGGCAACTTCTTGTGTTGAACTAGAAATTTCTCCAGCAGAAGCATTTACTTCATTTGAACTTGCTGCTAATTCTGTAGCTATATTAGCTACGTTTACTGATGCTTGAGTA
>JBHLLI010000005.1:0-63075 GCA_048885765.1 Candidatus Hermodarchaeota archaeon | reverse complement strand
TATTACATTTATTTTATAGTAATATTAATCAATTTATTTAAAAATAAAGAGCGTAAATCTAAGATTAATGAGTTGATTTAAATGGACAAAAATCAAGATCATATTTGGTCTTTTCCTTTAGTAGGGGGAATTTTAACTCTTATTGGTCTTTTTACTCCCGGTTCAATATTTGGTACAACTTTCACTTGGATGTGGGGATTTAGTTTTTTTGATGGTGGACCGCCTTTTTTCTCTTGGTCACTTATTGCATTTCTAATTTTTCTTACTCCTTTTATTATACTTATAGTTAGTTCTATATTTGCGATTATTTTATCGATCTTAATAAGGATTAACGGAGATTTCCAGCGATTTCAGAAATTATTATTTGTAAATGGAGGTTTATTTATTCTTGGTGCCCTAACTTATTTCAGTATCTCATTTTCTTTAATTTATCCATTTTGGCAGTTTTACGTACCTGGATTTGCATTGATTGCACCATTTATAAGTGGAGCTATTCTCATTTTTGGGACTTTATTCAATTCAAGAGTTATATACCCACGATCTCAAAGATCAGATTTAATCCTCAAAATAAAGAAATTCTATAGAAATATACTTTTATCTTTAAGTCTTGGAGGTGCGTTATTTCTAATAGGGACAATTATTAGTTTTTCTCTTATTTATGTTTTACCCGGAGATCCTGTTAATGCATATCTAAGTGCTATGGGAATCGTTAGTCCTACCCCAGCACAATATCAAGCAGCTCAGCAAACATTAGGTCTCGACTTAAACCCAATCTTGCAATATATTAAATTTTTATGTCAAACTATCACAGGAAATACTGGAATATCGGTTTATATAGCCGCTTCGGAACCAGTATCTGGATTAATTGCGCCTCGATTAACTCGAATGTTTGAAGTAATGACATTACCTCTTATTATTGTTATAGCACTAGGTATTTTGCTTGGAAGAATTTTAGCTAGAAAAAGAGGACAATGGTATGAAAAATCAATCCAATTCGTTTATATTTTATTTTTAGCATTCCCTGTTTTTATCATTGGTATGATATGCCAATTTTTGCTTTCATATGGTGCGGGTATTATTCCCGCAACGGGTTACAAAACCGCTTCCTTACCAAACCCAACAACAGTTACAGGATTTCTGATATTAGATTCATTACTGGAGGGAAATTTTGCATTAGCTATTGATATATTTTATCACCTATTAACACCAATGATTATTTTCGGAATTGTTTCTTTTGCTTTAATCACTTGGCAAACTCGATCTTATATGGTAAATAAATCACATGAGGGCTCGATATTACGACCGACAATAATAACTGGTACTCTTTTCGGTTTTATATTTATGTTTTATGTTTTAATCGATATGACATTCAACTTATCAGGTTTTGGTTATTTTTTAATACAAGCTATAGAGTTAATTGATTATTATGTTATAATAAGATCTATATTTGCTCTTGTCATCATTTTTGTAATTCTAATAGTTATATCAACACTATCGTTCAGCATCTATAATTACATAAAAAGCTTAAGAAACAAACCCAAACCTCAATTAACTGAAAGAGACGAGAATACTGAAATTAATGATGAAGGAAATATTAAGGAATATATATCTCATAAGATGAAAAAACATGGTACTTTTAACACAATTTTTAAAATTATTCTAGGATCTTTGAGCTTTGTTTTATTAACTTTTTTTATCATAATAGCAATTTTCCCACAGTTAATAACACAATATACTTTACAACAAGCAGCAACCGTTCAAGTTGGTGCATGGAATCCTCCATCTCCTACTCATCCTTTAGGTCAAACTCAATTGGGATTTGATGTACAAGGATTGGTTATGTATGGAATTGGAGATTCAATGCTTTTTGGTACTATTGCAGCTCTTGTTGGATTAGCTGGAGGATTACCAATTGGTATTTTAACAGGAAGATTTCGTAAATGGATATATGAACCAACAATGGGGATATTACTAATTTTTTACATAATTCCATTGTTTGTTATTGTATTTCTAGTTTATAGAATTTTTGGTTTCTACTATGTGCTTATGATGGTACTTGTTGGTGTTCTTTTAATACCTGTTAATGTTCGAGCTTTCTCAAACGCAATATCGGGTAAGTTAGTACCTGATCTCAAAAGGATTGGGAAAAAGATACTAGGTCAATTATCATTGAATATAGCAACCGCAGTAATGATTTACAATGTGCTCGGATTTATAGGTGCCGAAAGTCCTTCATTCCCCCACCAATTAGGATATTTAATTGTTCAAGCGCGAGCACATTTATACGATGCACCATGGGCCACATTTTGGCCTGGTTTAGCAATTTTTGGTATAGTTATAACTTTTCTTCTTCTCTATTTAGTATTCCAAGACTATGGGGTTACAGCTGGAACTTTCAAATTAAGATTGAGAAGTTATGAGGAACCTATAGAATTTATATCAGAATAAATAAATTTTTTTTTATTTTTTATATTTTTTCTTTCATCTTTTCTATGTATTCAAGACTTTGGTGTCTGAAATAAGTGTTATAGAGCTCAGCATACATCCCTCCTTTAGCCATTAACTCGTCATGGTTCCCTTCTTCTATAATCCTTCCATGGTCAAGAACAATAATCCTATCTACATGACGCACTGTCCAAAGTCGGTGAGCAATTATTATTGAAGTACGCCCTTCGATTGTTTTCTGCAAAGCGTCTTGAATACGAGTTTCAGTGAAAGGATCAACTGAGGCTGTTGCTTCATCCAAGATAAGAACTGCAGGATTTTCTAAGAGAACTCGGGCAAAAACAACTAATTGGCGTTGTCCCATTGATATAAGGCTACCTCTTTCACCAGTTTTCGTCTTCAAGCCTTTTGATAAATCATTTACCCAATCTGCTCCACTTGTTGATTCTAATGCTCTATAAACATCTTGTTTTGTTGCATCTCTATCACCATATCTTATATTATTTTCAATTGTATCAGCCCAAAGGAATGGGGTTTGAGGGATGATACCAATCTGTTTACGATATTCCATAAGATCATATTTTCTTATACTTATCCCATCGACTAGAATATCTCCTTTTTGAAATTCATAAAATCTTGCTAATAATTTTGCTAAGCTTGATTTTCCCGCACCAGTATGTCCAACAATCGCAACTGATTCTCCAGGATTAATTTTTAGACTAAAATTCTCGAAAACTTCTTTTGATTCTTCATACTTGAAGGAAAGATTTTTAAATTCAACCTCACCCGTTAATCTATCAGGTTTTATATTATCTTTTTGAATTACTACTGGTAAAGTATCTATGAGAGCAAATATTCTTTCTGAAGCAGCCATACCCGTTTGGAAAGTAGGCCAAAAGGAAGCTAAAGTTAAGAGTGGAAAGAATAAATAAGTCAACCCTTGTATAAACAAACTGAATTCTCCCACACTTATAGTATTTCCCAAGAGACTAGTTCCACCATAATATAGTAATAAAGTTAACACTATTCCTTGGATAACACCTAAGGAAGGAAATATAGCATTAAGTACAAAGGCTCTTCGTAAATTAACATTATAGGAGTTAATATTGACTTTATTGAAATTATCATACAATTTCTCCTCTTGTCGAAATGTTTTAGCTATTTGAATACCTGAAAAACTTTCTTTAACAAAGGCATTGACAGAAGCTAGCGCTCTTTGACCTAATAGGGTTTTTGAACGTGCTATTTTTCTATAAGAAAGAGCTAAAATAAAAAAGAACGGAAAAGTAATTATTGTAATGATTGTCAACGTCAAATTTATCATTGTCATAATTACTAGTAAAAAAATAATGACTAGTATTGAGGAAATTAACTGAAGAGTTAAATCTACAGTAGTTCCGAAATCGCGTGAATCTGTGTTCGTTCTTGAAACTATTTTTCCAATTGGATTTCGATCAAAAAATGAAAGATCATGATTTAAAATAGCTTGTCCAGCATCTCGTCTTAGATCTAATACAACATTTCCAATTACATTTACAGAATATCTAACAGTAAAATAATTAAAAACCCAAGATAATAGATTTAGAATAAAAATAATACTTAATAAGAAAAAGAGGTAAACTGTATTTCTATTAGTTTCTAAATTATTAATTGCTGTACTAACAAGAACGGGCACAAAAGCATATGTGAGTGAAGAAATTGTTAAAAAAAGAACTACAATAAGCATAGAGCGTTTATAAGGACCAAAATAATGAAAAATCCGTTTTAGCAAATCTATATCACGAAATTCTCTATCATACTCTTCAGCTTCAAGTCCTACATACATTCCCATTTAGGATCCCTCCTCTTGTTTTATCAATTTTTCCATGTCTATATCAAATTTCTTGATGAATATTCTTCGATATTCCTCAGATGATTTCAGTAGATTCTCATGTGAGCCTATAGCAGAAATTTCTCCTTTTTTCAAAACAATAATTAAGTCTGCCCATCGAATTTGGGATAATCTATGGGTTATAAGAATTGTTGTTCTATCTTTAAGAATACTCCGAATTGCTTGCTGTATTTTATCCTCGGTATTAGAATCAATAGCTGAAGTCGAATCATCTAAGATAAGAATTTTCGGATCAGAGAGAAAAGCACGAGCAATTGCTATCCTTTGCCTTTCACCTCCACTAAGTTGAACGCCCCTTTCACCTACCTCTGATTCATATTGACTTGGAAAGCCCATAATAAATTCATTAGCTTGAGCTTCTTTTGCAACCCGAATAATCTCCTCTAATGAGGAAGTTCTCCCAAATGAAATATTGTTGAATATTGTGTCAGAAAACAAGAAAACATCTTGCTCAATAAACGAGATCTGGCTTCTCAGCGATTCTAAAGCATAATCTCTTATATCTATATTATCAATTAATATTTTGCCATCATTAACATCATACAACCGTGAAATCAATTTAGTTAGAGTAGATTTTCCCGATCCTGTTATCCCAACAATAGCAACAGTTTGACCTGGGTGAACTTTAAATGAAACATTCTTTAATACGGGCTTTTTACTGTCAGGATAAGTAAATGATACGTTCTCAAATTTAATTTCACCTTCTATTGCTTTTTTAATACCTTTTATATTTTCATCTATTTCTGTTTCTTTATTCATCAAATTTAGAAGTCTTTCAGAGCTCGTAATAGCTAAGCGTATAATTGCAAAAACAAAAATAGAAATAAAAGTCGGGAAGCGTAACTGGGCAATTAATCCATAATATGCAATTATTTCGCCAATACTCATTAAATTGAAAAAATTTAAGATAATAGCATGTCCAAACGCTAATGTCAATGAGATAGATAAAATTAATATTGGAAGATATTTTGCTTGAATATTTCCTTGATCTATGTACGCATCTCGATATGATTTAGCTATTGAATAATATTTTTCAATTTCCTTTGCTTCTTGGACAGTACCTTTAACCACTTCTATTCCAGTAAGAGTCTCATTTAAAGTAGCGTTCATCATTCCAAATGATCCCCTCAACCTTCCTGTAACTGGCCCTAATTTACGAACATATGATCTTAAAAAAAATAAAAAGAGTATAGAAAATATCAATGGAGAAAATATTAATTGGGGTGGATAAAAAATAATAATATAGATGAGAGGTATTATTAAAGCTGTAAAAGATTCAAAAATTAATGAAAGTGCCGGACTAATTAAAAAATTCAACATACGAACATCATCTGTTACCCTAGCCATAAGGTCTCCTATTTTTTGTTGTTCATGGAAGGACTGACTTTTTCCCAAAAGACTTGTATAAAACTCTTTCCTACAATCTCTTTCCATTCTTTGAGCAATTACTTCTCGTAGCATGTAATTTGCTAACCTCATTAAAGGAGTACCGATACTTAATAATAAGATAATTCCTGCATAGAAAAATAATGTAGAAGAATTACCTATTATAAAATCAGTTATCGCATTACCAATAATAACCATAATAATAGATGATAAATTAGACGCAACTATAGTCGTAATTAATACAATAAAAAATAAAATCTTGTTAGAACCATGAAAAATATGTTTCAAAATCCATCTTTGGGGTCCTTTTCTTCGAGACTTTTCAAAAGGATCCTTTCCTGGAGAAAATTCTACAAAATAAGTATTAATGGCTGTATCTTTATTATTCTTCATTGATTAGGAATTTCTTTTTAGTAAAAATTATAATTCTTGGGGTATTTTTTTTGAAATGATTGGTTATTAATAGATTTATTTCATTTAAACTATAAATGATTGGAAATCCCATCAAGTTGGGTTTTATTTAGGTGAAAAATGGTATTGGAAGTCTCAATCAGAAAGGCCTCTGTCCAAGATGTCGAAGAAATATCGAAGATATGGGAGATTATATGTGCAGAAAGGATATAGAATTCTGTAAGTCATCCTTTTACACCAGAACAAGAAAAGGATTATATTCTTTCTCTTTCTGATCGTGAAATTATTTGTTTAGCGGAAGTGGAAGAAAAGATCGTTGATTTCCAAACATTAGATAAATGAGCTAAATTCTCGCAATATTTTAAGCATGTTGGAGTATTAAGAACTTTCATACTCCCTGAATGGCGAAGAAAACGTGTAGGTAGCAAATTAGCACAATATATCTTCAACTTTGCTCGTAATAAAAACTATGAGAAAATTGTTATTTTTGTAAGGTCGGGAATTCTGGGGCAATTGCTTTTTATAGAAGTTTAGGATTTTTACAAAAAAGTGTATTATCTCGTCAAGTAAAAATTGATAACCAATATGAAGATGAAATTTTCATGGAAATGTTTCTATAATTTGATAACAGATTTTGTATACAAAAATTGTGAGTGATGTTAACCGATTAATAAAGCCGACAAAATACTATGAAATATTAAAGATTAATTTAAATATTAAAACTTTTATAAAGTACTTGTGTCTGATAAAGATATTTCGTATGACGTTAGGTTGGAAGAAGAATTTGAGAAAGTGAAGCTTAAAATCTGGTTACTCGAAGAATTACAACTCATACCAAAGGAGTATCATTCACAAATAATTAGGAATATAAAAACTTAATGAAAAATTAGATTTCCTAAATATTTTCTCTACATTCTTAGCTTGGATAATTTCTTTTAGTGCTTATTAGGGTAGTAGTTGCTTCAATCCATTGAGATAATTCTGGATCACTCCTACAAAAAGTAACTATTTTATCCAAATCCTCTAGGTTAATGAATTTACATTCAATTAATAGATCCCATCCACCGTATACGGGAGTAACATACGTTATCTGCCAATTTTCATGTTTATCTGTAGATTTCAAGCTTTTTAACTTTTCTGCAACTTTCCACTGTGTTCCAATAATTTTCAAGCGAACTAAGATATATCCGCGATAGTAAATCTATTTAACACCTAGAATATAACATGAGATATTATACAAATATAAATTGTGATATATATCCAAGATTTTTCAAGATTTCTATTAATCTATAAATCAATATTTAGTCTCTTTGATACACTTTGGGATTAGGACGGCAAATAAATTATTTAAAAATATTTGGATTTACTTATACTTAAATGTGATTTTTAGTATTTTTCAATAGTAAAAACACTTAATAATGCTAAAATAACACACCATAATTGATAAAAATACCAGGGGAATTATGACATTAAATTGGAATATCGAAGTACTAATTACATTCATAGGATTTTTGTTCTTCTTAATCTTCATTTTTATTTTGGTACGGTTAATTTATATTAAGAAGTCTAAAATTTTCTTATTTCCACTAATTACGTTTTCCATATTTGCTGCTTTCCATCTTTTCGAAACTCTCGCTTATCTGTTTCTAAGTTTTGAGTTAAAAAGGTTAGGCCAGATGTGTGCATCTTTTGGTTTGTTATCTTTAATATTAAATGTGGATTTGATTTCTAAAGAAAGAGTGAGTTATTTTAAATTTGTTGCAGCTAGTGTTTTTATCGGTATAATCTTAGTTTTGATATTTATTCCAGAAAATATCCAACAATATACCCACGCATTAGGTGGATATGAAACCTTAGGCATAAAAGGGTCCTTAAGAATATTAAATATCTTTATTTTATTTTTACTTTGCTTTGAACTGACATTATGGTTTTATAAAACCTGGCAAAGAGCACCAGATGAATTAAGAAAAGATGCTTTAGGTCTTTTTATAACATCCTTATTATTTTACATTTTTACGTTACTTCTTTTCCTTCTAGGAATTTGGTTGATATTTCCAATAGGATATTTACTTACAGGTGCTTCAGTAGCTATAGTAGCATTTTTTGTATATCGTCAACCAAAACTATTGTATATCTTATCATTCAAGGGACAACGGATAACTGTGGTGACAAATGAATCGGGAATACCTTTATTTGATTTATCATGGCAAATGAAGGGAGATAGGATTCTTCCAGAACAAAAAGGATTTGTAAAATGGGTTCCAGTTCTCCAACAAGTTAGCCAGAAAATAGCTGGATATAGCACAGTTAGAGAAATGAAATTGGAGAATTCAACGATTCTTTTTAAGCAAGGTAATTATATTACTACGGTACTTCTCTCATCCAGAAATTCACCAATTCTAGGAGAATCTATTGAAAAATATACAAAAGCATTTGAACATAGATATGGAAAGATATTGAAAATCGGAATGAATGATTCAAACTATTATGGAGATGCTACAGAATTAATTAATGAATTCTTCCCTTTAGGTACTATGTCTACTCTTAAAGCTTCAGAATCTCTTGAAAGTTATCTAGATGAATTGGTAAAACAACGTACAAGTGAACTAGAACAAATTAATACTCGTCTACAAGAAGCGGATAGATTAAAGTCATTATTTCTAGCATCAATGAGTCATGAATTACGAACACCTTTAGCATCGATCCTGGGGTATACTGAAATAATGATGTTAGGTTATTCAGGAGAAATTAATAATGATCAACAACAACAGTTGGGTTCGGTTTATAATAGTGCTCAGCATCTCTTGAATCTTATTAATGGTATCTTAGATATCTCTAAAATTGAGGCTGGTAAATTCAAAATCTATCCTGAAGAATTCAATTTTAATGAGCTTCTTGAGGAAGTAATGGAAGCATTAACACCAAAAATCTCTCAAAAATCCTTAGAATTAGAAACTGATCTTACTGCTAATATTGAAATGAAATCCGATGAAGGAAGATTGAAGCAAATTTTGTTCAATATTATTGGTAATGCAGTAAAATTCACACCTCCGGGAGGAAAGATTTCTATTAAAGCAAAAATTGTGGATAAGGAATATCTTAAGGTACATGTAGTTGATACAGGTATTGGTATAAGCAAAACGGGTATAAATCAACTTTTCAAACCATTCCAACAGGTAGACACATCAATAGAAAAGAGCATGGAAGGAACGGGATTAGGTTTATACTTATCAAAGAAGCTAGTTAATCTCTTAGGGGGAGAGATTTTTGTTCAAAGTGAATTAGGAAAAGGGAGTGATTTCAATTTTAGACTTCCCCTTCAAGTAAATGGAAAAATATAAGAGTGAAAATTTTATTATGGTAAAAATCTTAATAGTTGAAAATGATAAAAATAACCGAGAATTGATTGCCTTCATTCTAAAAAAAAGGGGATTTGAAGTTCTAGAAGCCATCAATGGGCAAGCTGGAGTTGAAATGGCAATCAAAGAAAACCCGGATTTGATTTTAATGGACATTGAATTACCTATTATGAATGGATTTAAAGCAACTGAAACTCTTAGAAAAAATAAGGAGACGAAAGATGTGCCAATTATAGCTGTTTCTGGTCATGCGCAGAATGGTCATGCTGATAAAGCATTTAATTTAGGTTTTACAGATTATTTAATTAAACCATTTAGTATTGCGAAGTTTCTAATGGTTGTAAATAGTCATATTAATAAAAACTAGAAATTTTACCAATATATTTCTTTTAACTTATTATGGTACTCATTAAGTGATTTTATTTCTATCTCTTTTTTCCTTACTGTTTCTATGGCATCTATAACAGCTTTAGCAAGTTGCAGGTTAATAATGACAGGTATGTTATAATCAACTGCCATTCTCCGGATTTTATATTCATCTTCAATTATTGTTTTAAATTTATCTTCTACTGTTGTAGGCATTGGAATATTAATCACCATATCAATATGACCCTCTTGTAGACATGCCATAATGTTTGGCTCTTTTCCATATTCATGGACTTTATAAAGTTTAACTGCTTCAATTCCATTATTTTTTAAGGCTCGTGCTGTGTCCTCCGTTGCGAAAATATTGAAACCTAAATTTCTTAGTTTTTGAGCAATAGGAATAACTTCTTTCTTTAATTCTTCCCCACCTATAGATATTAACACATTACCTCCATCAATTGGGATTTCCATATCTGTAGCTTCTAAAGCTTTTAATAATGCATCTTGGAAATTTTGTCCTAAAATTCCAATTTCGCCTGTTGAAGCCATTTCGACACCGAGTCGGAAATCTGCTTTATCTAATCTCATGAAGGAGAACATGGGTGCCTTTATTCCCACATAATCCCCATATGGAAGGTTAAGCAGTCTTTTTGGAATTTTTTTACCCATAATTACCTCCGCTGCCAATCTCATTAAGTTTATACCTCTTGTTTTTGATACATAGGGCATGCTTCTACTAGATCGTAAATTACATTCAATCACAAATACTTCTCCATTCTTTACTAAATATTGTACATTAAATGGGCCTACTATTTTTAAAGCTAAAGCAATCTGTTTTGTATAGTTTTCAATTATTTCGATGACAGCTTTAGATATCGTTTGGGGGGGAATAGTCATAGTAGCATCTCCACTATGAATTCCAGCATTTTCTATATGTTCAACAATAGCACCAATTAAAACGTTTTCTCCATCGGATATACCATCACATTCAATTTCCCTAGCATTAGTGAAAAATTTGGTTATTACAACTGGATATTCACTCGAAACAGAAGCAGCAAGATCAAGAGTGTCCTTAAGGGTTTTTTCATCGTAAGAAACCCTCATAGCAGCACCACTCAACACATAAGAAGGTCTAACTAATACAGGATAACCTACATACTTTGCAAATTGCAGAGCATCATTTTTATTTGTTAATGTTTTCCATTTTGGTTGTTTTATATTTAATTGGTCCAAGAGGTTACTAAACTTGCTTCTATCTTCGGCCATATCTATTCTAGAACCATGGGTTCCAAGAATTTTCAAATTTGTTTTCCTGAAAAATTCTGAGTATTTAGAAATTTTAGCAGCTAAATTGTTTGCTATCTGCCCTCCTGCAGAAACCACAATACCACTTGCTTTTTCGAGTTCACAAATATCCAGAACTCTTTCACCTGAGATTTCTTCAAAATATAATTTATCAGATACATCATAGTCAGTAGATACCGTCTCAGGATTATAATTTATCATAATTGCTTGATCTATTCCAAGTTTTTTCAACCCCCACAGACAATTAACTGATCCCCAATCAAATTCTACTGAAGCTCCAATGCGATAGGTTCCTGATCCTAATACAATTATTTTTTGTAGATCTGAATTATATTCATTTACGAAATCAACATCATGTTCCGAAGCACTATAGGTCAGATATAAATAATTAGTTTTTGCTGGCCATTCTGCAGCTAATGTGTCAATTCTTTTAACAAATGGTTGTATGTTCAACCTTCTTCTCATTTGTCTTATAAAAATAGTATCAACCTTCATAATCTTAGCTATTTGCCCGTCAGAAAATCCAAACCGCTTCGCTCTTTCTAGCCAATATCTTTTCTCATTATCGTCAGTCTCTAATAAATCAAGATCTTGGAGTTGACGTTCGATATCAATAATATTTTTTAATTTATATAAAAACCACTTGTCAACTCGAGATAAGCGATAAATTTCATCAATAGAAATTCCTCGTTTTATCGCTTCAGCTATTCTAAATACTCTTAAATCTGTAGGATTTCGTAATGCATATTTTAATTCATTTATATCTTCTATAAGAACTAAATTATTTGTTACAAATCCTTTCATTCCAATATCAAGCATACGAATGGCTTTTTGCATTACTTCTTCGAAAGTTCTCCCTATTGCCATTACCTCTCCTACACTTTTCATCTGAGAACCTATCCTTCGATCTACTTTTTGAAATTTAGTTAAGTCCCATCTTGGTATTTTGAGAACTAAGTAATCCAAAGCAGGTTCAAAGCATGCTGTTGTAATTCCTGTAACCTTATTTTTTAATTCTGGCAATGTATATCCTATTGCTAATTTAGCAGCTATATAGGCTAATGGATATCCAGTCGCTTTTGATGCTAGAGCAGAAGACCTTGAAAGCCGGGCATTTACTTCTATTGCTCGGAACTCCTTAGAAAATGGATCTAAGCCATATTGAATATTACATTCTCCTATAATGCCAAGATTACGAATAACTCTTATAGATGCCGAACGGAGCATATGATATTCCTCATTTGTAAGTGTTTGGCTGGGACTTACAACAATTGATTCGCCTGTATGAAGTCCGACGGGATCGAAATTTTCCATATTACAATTAATAAAACAATTATCCTCAGAGTCTCTTACTACTTCATATTCAATTTCTTTCCAACCCCAGATACTTTCCTCAATTAAAATTTGATTAATTCTTGATTGAGCTAACCCTTTTTTTGCCATCCTTTCGAATTCTTTCATATTGTCGACTATACCAGATCCTCTTCCACCTAAAGTATAAGCTACACGTATCATACAAGGAAATCCGATATTTTTTACTGCTTTTAATGCTTCACTATAAGAATTTACTGCTTGGCTTTTACAGACTTTAACATTTGATCTTTCCATCGCTCGTACAAAAAGATCTCTATCTTCAGTAGCTTCAATAGCCTCAATTGGTGTTCCAAGTACCCTCACATCATATTTTTCTAATATTCCTGTTTCCTTTAATTCTACACCTACATTTAATGCTGTTTGCCCTCCAAATGCTAATAAAATGCCATCCGGTTTTTCCTTTTTTATAATTTCTTCTACATATCTAACATTTATTGGTAATAAGTAAACACTATCGGATAATTCTGGGTCAGTTTGGATTGTAGCGATATTAGGATTAATTAAAATAGTTTCAATACCCTCTTCTTTAAGTGCTTTTAACACCTGACTTCCAGAATAATCAAATTCCCCGGCTTGACCGATTCGGATACCCCCCGATCCTAAGACCAGTGCTTTTTTTATTGTTTTATTTAAAGGCATTAGCTCATAACTCCATAAATTCAATAAATTTATCAAAGAGATATAAGGAATCTAATGGTCCGGGCGATGCTTCTGGATGAAATTGAACCGCGAATATGTGCTTTTCTTTATGAATTAACCCTTCATTAGAATTATCATCAATATTATATAGAAACTCCTTAAATCCTCCTTTTTCAAAGTCTTTAACACAAAACCCATGATTTTGAGATGTGATGTAACAATGCCTAGTTTCAGGATTTATGACTGTCTTATTGCCTCCTCTATGACCATACTTTAACTTATATGAAGAACCTCCCGCAGCCAATCCCAAAATCTGATTACCTAAACAAATCCCCATAGTAGGCATATTTTCTTCAATTAACATTCTAGCAACATCTATTGCACCTTTGTACATAGCAGGATCTCCTGGCCCATTAGATATAAACACACCATCAGGATTATATTCCATAATTTGTTCGTAATTATGATTAAAGGGTACTACAATAACTTCAATTCCTCTATGAACAAAATTTCTAAGGATATTATTTTTAACTCCCAAATCCAAAACGACAATTTTCCCTTTTGAATCTGGAGGTGTAAATCTCTTAATTTCTTTTGTTGAAACTTCACTTACTAAATGTCTAAGGTTAGGATCTTGAATCTTTTTAGTTTCTTGCTTCAATTGGTTTATATTAGGCTTTTCTCCTGGATTATAAACGGCAAGCAACCCAAGTTGAACCCCTTCTTCTCTTAATATTTTGGTAATTGCCCTAGTATCAACCCATTCAATTCCAGGAACATCTTCCTCAAGAAGAAATTCATTAAGAGACTTCACACTCTCATAATGACTTGGATTTTTACAGCACTCATTAACTACAAATCCATTTACTTTAATTGAATCAGATTCAAAAAATTTATGAATACCAAACTCATCTTTTTCCCATGCTGGAACTCCATAATTTCCAACAAGGGGATGTGTCATAACAACAATTTGACCTTGATACGAGGGATCAGTTAAAGTTTCATTATACCCCGCACCAGTTATAGTAGTAAAAACAACTTCTCCTCCCAATTTCTTTGTAGCACCAAAACCGATGCCTTCAAAATAACGTCCATCTTGAAGCATCAGAATAGCGGGTCTCTCTTTCTTATACAGCATTGACTCTTCTGTAAGGCTCTTCTTATATATCCTTAAAATAAAGATAACTAATCCTTTTATTAAGATTATTTATTAACTAGTTAAATATTACAGAATTCAACTGGATCTACTTGGAGGTGGCAAGTATGATTTGTAAAGATCTTTTTTCATACTCTCTCCCTTTGTTTTAATATATTCATCTAAAGTAGATTTAATTGCTTGAATTAATTCCTCAAAATTTATATCATCAAATGTGTTAAACCATGAATAATCTTGTATTTTGATATTTTCTAAGTCTTTAGATTCCTGAATAATTATTACATTCTGATCAATTAAGAATGAGGGATCTAGTAGATTATCCTCTCCTTCTTCCAGTTTTTTCACATTTAGTAGCATACACTCAAGTAAATCATCATAAAAAAGAAGCGGAATATATTTTAATAAATTTGGTTTCAAGAGGTCTAAGGATGAGTTTAATCTTTCAAAGTTATTTACATAACCCACTTCAGAGAGATCATATACATCAAGATTTATGAGATCTGGGTGAAATTGAACTTGTTCGACTTTTTTCATTTTTTCACGTAATTTGGCTATTTTTTTAACATATAATCTAACATGAGTCTGAAGGTGAGTAGTTTCAATCATTATTGAGTTTTCTTCTATTTTTTTCTCACAAAGAGTCTGAATACCTTTACAATACTTTTCTGCAGCACTAATTAGATCTTCCTGATTAAGCTTTGCTTTCAATAAATTATCAATATATAAATTTAAAAATGCTGAGAAATCATTTTCAAGGTCTAATAATTTAGCATATAGAAATTTTGTTGAATTCCACCATTTTTCTGCCTTTTGAGTAGTAAGAGAAAGGGCGAACCTATCGAAAGCACGAATTTCTGTAAAATTAATTAGCTGTTCTATTCCATACTGTAAGAATTTAGTAGGATTAATAATGGCTTTAAGATCATCCATTACTGGAAAAATTAATGGTTCTCTTGGACGAATTAAAACTGATAATTCACCATTGAAAACACGATCTACCCTCATAGGGAGAGGCATAATTGGATTATTGATAATCTTCTTTAGTATTGCTACATCGCGTTCCGAGTCAAAACCAGTGAGATCAGGTGGAAAAATTTCCAAATAAAAGAAGAAAGGGGCAGCATCATATTTAAATGTTTTAAATTTATTGATGGGTTTGACAGAGATCACCAATAATATTAGTTAGTTAATTTTTTTTGAGCTAAAGATGAGTCTGTTAATGATTGTCGCAATTTATTAAGAATAAAATTTCTAAAATCATTCCTCGAAAAATCTGATTGGCCAAATTGTATTATTTCACTTGCTAGATTGCCATTAAAATTTTCACTTTGTTCAATTATTCTCATGTGCCTTTCTACAATCGCTGCCCCTAAAATTAAGCTGTAAGTATAAAAAGAAAGCAAACCTGCATTAGTCTCTTTAATTTCTCCATTATTAATTCCACTTTGGATAACATTTCCTGTGCCTTTTAGGAAATTAAATTTTCTATACTCTTTTTCAAATGGTCCCATTTTATCAGAAGCGGGAGCCTCAATAAGATGCATCATACTAAAAGCCCCATAATCTTCCTCAGCAAAATCTAAAAAATGTTCGAATAGCTCCATTATAAGATCGGCTGTTGAACTTCTATGATCTTTAAGAATTTCAATATTTTCCTCTCTAAATTGTTTAAAGAATTTGTTTCGAATAGCAATCCATAATTCTCGTTTACTTTCTACATAATTATACAAATTATTTTGATTCATTCCAAGATTTTTTGCTAAACCCCGTAGGCTAAATCCATCTCTTCCTTTTTCCAAAAATAAGTCTTTTCCAGCTTTTAAAATACGTTCAAATTGAGCTGCTTTTTTCTCAGGCGAACGACTTCTAGTCTTTTTCTTGCTTTTAACACTCATTTTAAACATCCATCTATTTATTAAAGTTTTATTGCTTTTAAAAAAATCAACTATAAATTCGTTTCCATTTTTATTTAATTTATAACAAATTATTAAGATTCGCAGATTGAGAAGAATATTTTCAATATTAAATCATTAAGAAATAAAGGTATTTATAAAGATCAAATCATGTTTAAAGAGAGAAAATTGAGAAGATATTTATAAAATTAATAAATATTAAAAGGTGATCAATTGCCATCTTCTCTGTTTTCTCCCAATTGAATAGGTAAAATAGCGATCTGTTCTCCAATACCCATTTTAATAAAAAATATTTAAACTGCGCAAGTTTTTTTTAATTAAATTTAGATTTTGAAATCAAAAAGAATTGTGAAACAAAAATAAATAATAATCAAAATAATGTTAAAATAGTTAAAACTGGATGTTGTCATGATTGTGGTGGACGCTGTGTTCTAAAAGCATATGTAAAAGACGGGAATATTATAAAATTTGAAACCGATAATGAAGAACAACCACAATTAAGAGCTTGTTTAAGAGGAAGAGCCTATCGGCAACGGGTTTACTCAGATGAAAGACTTAAATATCCGCTACGTCGAGTTGGTGATCGAGGATTAGGAATATATGAACGAATAACTTGGGATGAAGCATTAGATGAAGTTTCTAATAAGATTAAAGATATAAAGCGAAAGTATGGAAACTCTGCAATTTTGTTTGTCCCAGGAGGTGGGAATCAAGGAATGTTGCATGGTGTCATATCCCATGGCTTAATGCTTCATCAAATTGGTGGATATACGCGAATGTGGGGTGCTCCTTCCTATGAGGGCGCTCTTTTTGCTTCTATGGCAACTTATGGCACGATTATGACAGGTAATATGCGCGAGGATTTACTTAACTCTAAATTGATAATAATGTGGGGTTGGAATCCGGCAAATACCATATGGGATCCTGGAACGAGTTTTTGGATAACCAAAGCTAGAGAAAAAGGCATAAAAATTATTGCAATTGATCCAATGTTTACAGATTCAGCAGCAATTCTAGCGGATAAGTGGATACCAATTCGACCTGGAACAGATACTGCTATGATATTAGCCATGACATATGTTATTATAATTGAAGATTTACACGATAAAGACTTTATAGACAAATTTACTGTTGGCTTTGATATTTATAAAAAATATTTATTAGGTAAAGAAGATGGAGAACCTAAAACTCCAGAATGGGCTGAAAAGATAACTAAAGTACCAGCAAAAATAATCTCAAATCTAGCACGAGAATATGCTTCAAATAAGCCCGCAGCTCTCATTGCTGGTTGGGGTCCTGCTAGAACTATGTTTGGTGAACAGTATTCAAGAGCTGCAAATGTATTATGCACCATAACGGGTAATATTGGTATAAATGGTGGTTATGCATCTGGTTTTATGAGGGCGTATTATAGTCGAGAAAGAATTATCACTGGAGGTAAAAAGAAAGTAGGACCAATTGAACCCAAGAGTGGGAAACCAAAGAAATTGAGACTTCAAGATAATCCTGTCGACTTTAATGCTAAACCTCGTGAGGATAGTCTATATAAATTAAGAGGAGGTACAAATCCTGCAAATACACGTATTCATTATAATGATTACTATAACGCAATATTAAAAGGTCACAAAGGGGGATATCCAACAGATATAAAAATGGCATATATCGTTGGAACAAATCGTTTAAACCAGTTCAGTAATGTAAATAAAGGTATAAAAGCACTAAAATCACTTGAGTTTATAGTTATTTTTGAACAATTTATGACACCAACAGCTCAGTTAGCAGATATAGTTTTACCCGTAAATACTTTTATGGAGCGAGATGATATTGCTGTCCCTTGGCTTGGAGCTCCTTACTATATTTATTTAAATAAAGCAATTGACTCTCTATATGAATCAAAATCTGATTTAGAAATATGTAGAGAGCTCTCAAAGAAATTAGACATTAAAGAAAGTCTATTGTATTTACCAGAGGATCAAATTTTAAGAATATTAGCAGCACCTCGTAAAGAAATCAAAAATTTTAATAAATTTAAGAGAAAAGGATATTATAAAGTTAAAGTAGAGGAGCCATTTATAGCGTTTAAGGAACAAATTAAGGATCGTGAAAACAATCCTTTTCCGACCTTATCAGGAAAAATTGAAATTTATTGTGAACACATTGCTGAAAAGAAAAATCCATTAATGCCTCCAATTCCAAAATATCTTACTCATGATGAACATTACGACTCTCCATTAGCTCAAAAATACCCGTTACAATTACTTACACCTCATAATAAAAGAAGAACTCATTCGAGTTTAAATAATGTCCCTTGGTTAGAAGAAGTGGAAACTCATTCTGTTTGGATTAACCCTGTAGATGCAATAAAAAGAAATATCAAAAATGGGGACTTAGTAGATGTTTTTAACGATCGAGGGAGAATTAGAATTTCTGCTAAAGTTACAGAACGAATTATTCCCGGTGCAGTATGCGTATATCAAGGAGCTTGGTATAATCCTAATAAAGAAGGTGTGGATCTCGGAGGATGTGCTAATGTTTTAACAAATGATGTTTATTCCCCAGGTGGAGCATTTCCTATGAATAGTTCTCTAGTTGAAATAGAATTAACACCTAGTAATAAATTGGAGGAGCATTCATGAAACAAATGGGATTTTTTTTTGATCAAACGAGATGCACTGGTTGTTATAGCTGTTCTGTTGCTTGTAAAGATTGGAATAACATTCAAGCAGGTGTGAATTGGAGAAAAATAGAGATCCTAGAACATGGGAGATTCCCTAAATTATTTCTAGCTTACTTATCTATTTCTTGTAATCATTGTGAGAATCCATCTTGCTTAAAAGCTTGTCCTGTTGAAGCAATTACTAAAAGAGACTCAGATGGAATTGTACTTGTTAATCCTAATAAATGCATAGGTAAAGATGAATGTGGGGCAAAATGTTTGAAAGCATGCCCTTGGGATTTGCCACAATTTGGAAACGGAAAAAATCCAAAAATGGAAAAATGTAACTTCTGTTTTGAACGTTTAGAACAAGGAAAACAAACTATCTGTGTTGAAGCATGTCCTATGTATGCGCTTGATGCAGGAAGTTTAGAGGAATTACGTGTTAAATATGGGGATATAAATGAAGCAGAGGGTTTTAAATATATTAAAAATATTGGTCCTTGTGTTTTATTCAAACCAAAGTTATATAAAATACAAAAATAAGTTATAAAACTAATTAATTATAAAATTAATAGAGTAAATTTCAACCAATTATAGAGGTGAACGAATGTCAGAAGAGAAAAATTTTGAACATATTAAATTGGATAGAGTAAGGGAAGGGAATTATGTCGTAATAGAAATAAATCGACCTGAAAAGTTGAATGCACTCCAAAACCAAACGTTAAAAGAAATTTCTGAAGCATTAAAAGATTTGGAAGTCGATCAAAGTGTTCGTTGTGTAGTACTACGTGGGACAAAAGAGTATCTGAAGAAACCTGCTTTCTCTGCGGGGGCAGATCTTTCAGATAGACAGAGTCCGGATCTTGATCCCGACAACTTAAGACATCAGAGTCACGCAATGTATAGAAGACATAAATATTATAACTTAATTGAGGAATTTCCAAAACCACTTATAGCAGCTATTGACGGATACGCTTTAGGTGGAGGATTTGAATTAGTTTTAGTCTGTGATATATCAATAGCTTCTAAACGCTCAATATTTGGATTTCCCGAAATTCAACGTGGAATTTTTCCCGCTAATGGTGGTACTCAAAGATTAATAAGAAATCTTGGTAAAATGCGGGTAAAAAGAATGATGTTTTTTGGAGAGCATTATACTGCTGATCAAATGTTTGAATGGGGAGTAATTTCTTTTGTGGTAGAGGATGATAATTTCGAAAATTTTGTTCATGAAAGAGCATCATGGTTAGGAAATGCAGCAACAAACAGTTTATTTTTGATTAAGAAGAGCATAGATTATGGCACCCAAGTACCCCTAAAAGTGGGCTTACAATTTGAGCAGATGGGCTATGCCATAAACTCACGCAGTAAGGATGTTGCTGAAGGGATAACGGCATTTCGTGAAAAAAGGACTCCCAAATTTCAAGGAAAATAACCATTATTCCTCATTTCTTTTTTTGATTAGTTTAGTTTTACTTAGTAACCTTAAAAAAAAATGAATTCTTTTAAAATAAAAATACAATAAAGTAGCAGTGAAAAAAATTTGAACTTAAAAGAAGTATGGTTAATTGATTATGCTAGAACAGCTTTTTCTCGTTCTAGACCGACTCAACCTGAACGGGATGTTTTTGGTGAGATTCGTGGGGATGAATTACTTGCTCGACTATTGAAGAAATTCTTTGATGGAAAACTTGCGGATAAAGGAATTACAAAAGAAGATGTTGAGGAAATTTCAGTTGGTGTAGCTTCAGGAGTATTAGAAAATTGGACGTATGGTGGGAAGATACCTCTTTATTTAACAGGATTCCCAAATAAAGTATCTTCATTCTTCATAGATAAGCAATGTGCATCTGCTGGGGCGGGTATGCACGTATTAGCGATGGAAATTATGACTGGAAATATTAAATGCGGATTAGCAACAGGCTTTGAACATATGACGAGAGTTCGGAGAATCGGAATTGAACCTCAGTGGGAACGATTTATTGAAGAAAATAGCAATTTTTTTAATCCCGATATTGATATTATGAATTCAATAAATATGCTACAAACAGCACAGAGATTATACGAAGAAGAAGTACCTCGATTTACAAAGGGAGATCTTGACGCATTTGGAGTAAGATCACATAACTTAACAGTAAAAAATCAGGAGGAAGGCTGGTTTAAAGGAGAGATCATTCCGATTGAGGGTCATGTCGAAGGAAATCTTGATGAACCAGCAATGATAGATAGGGATATGGCAGCAAGAAAATCTACGTTGGAAGGGATTTCAGGACTACGGAGAATTTCTATTCCATTTTATTTAGAGAAAAATGGTGGTAAAAAAGGTTATATTGAAAGAGAAGGAACCGAAGAAGGGGTTATAACTGCAGGTAATTCTTCACCTTTAAATGCAGGAGCTACTGCAGCAGTCTTAATGGAAGCGGAAGAAGCAAAATCGATAGGACTCAAACCTATGGCACGAATACTTTCCATTGGTTGGGCAGGCGTGGATCCAAGAGTTATGGGAAGAGGTCCAGTTCCTGCAACACAGAAAGCTTTGGAATATGCAGGATTGAAAGCTGATGACATAGATTATTGGGAGATTAACGAAGCATTTACGATTGTCGCGCTTAATTGTATGGATAAATTTAATATTCCTGAAGAAAATGTTAACATAATGGGGGGCTCTACAGCTATTGGCCATCCTTTAGGAGCTACAATGATTCGACTTACAGGCACTTTAGCACGCATATTAAATGATAAAAAGGCAAAATATGGTGTCGCAAATGCATGCGTGGGTGGCGGACAGGGCGTTTCAACAGTTATAGAAAATCTAGATGCATAAATATATTATTAAGTCAAACCTCTATTGATTTTTTTCTTATTTTTTAGTAAAAGAAGAATGTTGAAAAATATTCAGCAATTAGATAAAACTGAAAAATTTTCAGTCTTATGCATGTGTAGGAGGAGGACATGGAGTTACAGCTATTAGAAAATCTTAATGCTTAATAATTATCAAAAACTAAACATTCAAGATTTAAAATGACAGATTTAGATCTAAGTATAATTGGAAAAAAAACTGAAGAAATTATCTTTGAATACGACTGGAAAGATGTAGTGTTGTACGCTTTAGGTATTGGGGCACAAATAAATGATTTAAAATTTTTGTATGAACGATATAGTGAAGGATTACAGGTATTCCCTAGTTTTGCGTGTATAGTTGCTGCTTCCGGATTACAATTAAAAAGGTTAGGAAAAATTAATTTTTCACATTTTGTTCATGGAGAACAGTCAATAAAACTATATCAACCATTTTCTCCTTCAGGAAAAATTATTTGCCAAGGAGAAGTAAACAATATTTATGATAAAAGTAAAGCAGCTGTCATTCATATGACTGTTTCTGGGCATAGTATTAAGAAAGATCATATTTTTGATACTAAATGGGTATTTTTTTATCTTAAGGGAGGAGGATTTGGAGGTGATCCTGGGCCCAAAACTGAACCTATAAACCCTCCAGATGGTGTAGATCCTAATTTTAGTATTTCATATAAAACTAGTGAAATTCAAGCTGCTTTATATAGACTTAATGGAGATTATAACCCCTTACATATAGATCCTGAATTTGCAGGAAGAAGTGGAAGATTTGCAGGTCCAATTCTTCATGGTTTATGTACCTATGGTTATGCAACTCGTGCTATAGTTTATGGAGCTTGCAATGGTCAAGTCGAGCGTTTAAAAGAATTTAAAGCACGATTCACTCATGAAGTATATCCGGGAGAAGCATTAACAACAGAAGGCTGGAAAGATAATAATCGTTATATAATTCAAGTGAGAACAGAAGATGAAATCGTACTTGGTAATGCATATGCTATAATTAAATAAATTAATTTATACCAATTTTTATAAGAAGTATCAATTATAATTATCCTAAATCATTTAAGCTAAATTCCTATTTGCTTAAACATAAATTTAAATTGATCTTCTAGGTTATTTTATTATCTAATCTTGAAAGAATTTAGTTTAATTATATCCTAAAATTCTAAAAATTTTGTGTGAATTAAAATGGAAGTATTTTTAAAAAGAGCTGAGCGTTCTTTTAAAGAAAAATTAGGCGAGGATAAGACTTTAAGTATTTTAAATAATATAAAGAAGGCAACCAACGAAATTCCACTCAAATTTCGTAGAGTAATTGGTTCGGAAATTCCAAAATTTCTTTTCAACTATTCACAAGAGATAGAAGATGTTTCTCCTGTGATAACTGAGGGCGTTCTTAATTATGTTTTTATATTTGCTGAATCACTAAAAGATCTTGTAAATAAAGATAGAACTCAAATAAATCAGATGTTAATAAACAGAAGCAATAATTCAATGCGAAATCTTTCAGATTTATTAGAGGCTTTTGTTGAAAAAGCAAAGAATGGTGAAGTTCTAGAAAGTGTTGATTCATTTGAAGATATAATGACGTATATGGTTGGTGGAAAAGCAGAACTCGCCCAGATGAATGAAGTTGAGCTATTCCTCAAGCGATCACATAAAAATCTAGCAGAAAAATTGGGAGAAGAAAAATATAAATCTTATTCAGAAACTCTCAAAAACTCATTTAAACATATTGATGAGATGCATCGCGATCAAATGAGTTCTGAAATTTCAAAATACTTATTCAAATTCTCACAAAATATTGATAGTTATTCTACAGAAACAATAGAACGTATATTATCATCGACTTTATTATTCTCCGATTCATTAACAGATCTAGGCGCAAAAACATGGGATCAAATTAGCCAAGAAATTAGAAGAAGAGGAAATAATCAAGCACATTCTTTAGTTGATTTATTCAAAGCCTTTTTAGAGGAAGTTAAAAAAGGAAATATATTGGAATCAAGTAATGAACTTGAACATATATTAACTCATCTTTATGGAGAAGAAAAGGAGAGAGTTCAATTTTCTGATGTAGAAGCATTTTTAAAAAGGACAGAAAAGAAATACTCACTCATTTTAGGGCAGGACATGGTTCAAATGCTCATGGAAGAGTTACTGGATTCAATAAACAATATTCCAGAGCAACATAGGGAGTATCTTGGTTCTGATCTTGCTAAATATTTATTTAAGTACTCAGAAAATGCCACAATTCATGATGCCGAGAATTTAGAATTAATATTTAATGGAATAATTATGTTTTCTAACTCATTGAGTGAAATTGGTGATTTAAATAAGGCTGAAGTAAATCAATTCATCATAAACAGGTCTAACCATAAAGTACGTGGATTATTTGACTTATTTCTAGCTTTTCTGGAAAAAATCAAAGTACGAATGCCCTTCTCCCTAGAACCTAATTTCGATGAAATTCTAATACATACTCTTGGTAGATATAGTGGCCCAAAAGATCTAGAGCAAGGTGGTTTGATTCATGAATTGTTAGCAGATCTTCATGAAGAAATTCCTTTAGGTGTCGAACATTCCAATTGGGCGAAAGCATTAATTGAAATAATCCCTCGCTATTTAGATATCCTTCCTAAAGCTGAAGGAGATCGCGTTTTAGATCTTTTATGGGAAAATAAATTTCCAGAGGATCAAATCATTGAGAAATATCGGACTAAAATTTCGGAATTACCACGAGAAAAGGAACAGACATACATGTTCAGGTTAATGAATATGTTAACAAATCAGATATTAGTAGATGAAGAGAAAGATAAATTATTAGCAGGTGCATTAGCTCTCAGAATTCTGGGGGGAATATTTGTAGAAATTTTTGGTGGGCGAAATGCACAAATACGAGGAATTAGACTTAACAAATTAATTAAAGATAGAAAAGTCTCTAATGTAGAAAATAAAAAGAAAATAGATGAACATATTAACAGAATTCTTGAAGAGGATTTAAAAGCGATTCAAAAAAGAACGATGACGATAAATACAATTATACCTATATTGACTAAAAAAAGGTATTTCATAAAAACATATGATATTGTTATGAAGGACTTTCCGAAATTTATAGTTAAAATGATTACTGTTAGAGAAGAGGAAAAATTAAAGGATATCGGTGAAGAATATAAGAAACCAGGCGTTTCAGCTGAATTAATACAACTGGTCAACAATTTTTTGAATGAACTTGACTTAGCAAGAAGATTCTATAAAAAGTATTTTGAAGAAATGTATTCAATAGCTATGGATGCTCAAAAAAACATGTTAAGCATCAGAAAATTCTTTAAATCTTTAGTTGAACTAAGTGAAAATATCGAAACAATTGAATTTTTTGAAAGACCTATTGCGAATACTGAACATACTTTATATATGTCAATATTAAACTACTTGTATGACTGCTTGCCAAAAATATTTGATATATCTCGCACTATTCTTGACGAACAAGAATATCAGAAAAAGATTATGAAATTAGATACTTATCTAAGTGATTGGAAACTAGAACAACTGAATTTAGAGATCAAAGAAGCTGAAGCTAAAATTAAAGAGTATGAAGGAATGCAAGAGTGGGATACAACAGATAAGATCAGGAATTTAACTAAATTTCTTAATAGGGATAAAAGTGAGATTAAATTTTATGAGATAATGTTCAAACTCCTTAAGGAATCAGAAAAAGTTGGTGAAATTCTTAATTTAAGATTAGATTTCTCAAAAAATTTACTGAAATATTCTACTTCTCTCAAAAAAATTCATCCCAACCTCCCAGCAGCATTATGCGATTATTTGGAAAATTTAAGTGCTTTTTCATTAGAAATCGACAAGATCGTTGAAGAATTAAAAAAGAAAAGTTCCTCAGGAGTTATTTCTCCTTTTGATTTTAGAGAAAAGAATGATAGAGCAGAAATGGCAAAAAAAGAATTAAAAGATATCTGTTCAGATGAAGATTTTATGAATCATATAAAATCTATGCTAAAAATTTTAAGTTAAAATAAAATAGGAGGAAAGAGAGAAAAGAGTTTTATTTTATTCCTAGTTTATTTTTTTCTCTTTCAACTAACTTTCGACGTAATATTTTACCTGAACCTGATTTTGGAATTTCATCAACAAACTCAACTTCACGGATTTTTTTATAAGCAGAAATTCTTTCAGCAACCCAATCCATAATTTCTTGTTCATTTATTTTACCCTTAGATTCAGGTTTTAATATTACATAAGCCTTCGGTATTTGACCAACATCTAATTCAGTAGAGGGTTTACCAATAACAGCAGCATCAAATACCTTTGGGTTTTTAAAAAGTAAATCCTCAAGCTCAGCGGGAGCTATGCTCCAACCTTTATATTTTATCATTTCTTTGATTCGATCCATAAGATACTCATACTCTTCTTCATCTATATATGCCATATCGCCAGTTCTCAACCATTTTTCACCTGTTTTAGGGTTAATCCAAAATGCATTATTCGTTGCTTCAGGTTTGTTCCAATACCCTTTCATTACTTGAGGTCCTTTAATAACCAACTCACCAACCTGACCACGTTCAGGTATCTCTACACCCGTCTCTAAATCAATTATTTTATGAAATGTATCTGAGAGTAAAGTACCTTGAGATTCCATTTTACGACGATACATTGGATTTACAGCTACAACTGGAGAAGCCTCAGTTAACCCCCAACCATGTTGGATAGTTGCTTCTTTAGCATTGCATTTCAGTTTTGCAAGTTTATCAAATCTTTCAAGAAGTTCAAGAGGGATTGGTGCAGCACCATTGTTAAAGATTTTTAAATTCTCCCAATTATATCCTTTTACATTTGGATCTTCTAAATGTCTTACTACATCAAGAAATATTGGAGGTACACAAAGGCTATAAGAAACTTGATATTTTTCAAGGAGTTCACAAAATTCTTTTACATTAAAACGGGGCATCACAACTTGCGCAGCACCCAATAAGATTGCTTGATTCATTCCGACATTTAAGCCATAAATATGGTAAAGAGGAAGCGCCATTATAGCAATATCTAATTCACTTAACTCAAAAGTTTGAGATACTTGAACAATATTTGATACTAGATTATAATGAGTAAGCATAGTTCCTTTTGGCAAACCAGTTGTCCCACTCGTATATACTAAAGCCGCAAGATCCGCTTTTACATTGAATTCATATTCGGGAGGATTTGATTTTGTGTTTTTCATCATATCATCCCAACTATAAGTTCCATTTGGAAGATTAGGTATTTGTTCAGATTGTATTACAATAACGTTTTTGATGTTGGTTTTGTCCTTGACTGCTGCTACATTTGGATATTCATGCTGAGAAACAATTATCGTTTCTGCTCCAGAATCATTCGCTTCATATTCTACTTCATTTTGTTTGAATTGTGGGTTCATAGGTACAAGGATTGCCCCAGCTTTTTCTAACCCAAAGAAAGAGATTTCCCAAGGGATTGAATTTGGGCTATATAAAGCAACTCGGTCTCCCTTATTAACCCCTATATTTTTTAATATAGTAGCGAATATGTCTACTTTTTGCTTAAATTGTTTAAAGGTCATTTCTTCAGGATATAAAAAAGCTAGTCTCTCTGGAAATCTAATAGACGTATCTTCTAAAATTTTATGAATAGGGATTTCAGGATAATAAAGGTGACCTCTTTTGAATTTAACCATTATTTTCACCAATTTAATTGTTAATTTTAAAATTATATATAATTTTCCCTAATCTCATTTAATAATAAAAATAGACGAGAAATTAGAAATATTTTACTTAATTTCAAGAATCTCTTTTACTAATTTCTTCTTTTCTTCTAAATTAGCCTGACGTGAGATCATAATCCTTTGTGCTTGAGGAGAACCCGCTCCATGCATAGATTCTGTTCTATAACTAACCGAAGCTACTCCCATTGTTAAATTTTCTATGAAACGTAAGATTTTAAATCGATCTTCCGTGCAAACTCCTTCACATGTTGTCAAATATTTTTCAATTAAAGGACCTATTTCTTCTGATGTAAGATCTTCTTCAGATGGCATTGTACAAATCATTCCCCCTGCAATATCTTCTGCAAGCCTTCCGATTTCATAAGGGAATCGTGTAACATTTTGCTTACATACATTAGCTAATAACATATCCATCTCATAATTTCCTGCTTCCCTTTGAAATCCTAAAGAACTACAAGCGATACCGCAGCTAAATAAAGTTTCATTTAAATGAGTCATTTCAACAAGCTTATCTCTTATATGAGATGCTTTTTCAGTGCCATTATATTCTGAAATTAAAGCAGTAGCACCTATAAGTACATCTCCAACCCCTACTTTACACCCTCCGTATGATTGTCTATGAAATCCGGCAAATCTATTAACTAATTCTCCTGAAAACTCAACTTCACCTTTCATAAATATATTCTCAGCAGGAATAAACACATTATCAAATATGACAAATATTTCTTGACCACCATATTTGAAATTACCAATATCTAGTTTCCCTTCTTCCATTTTTCTAGTATCACAAGATTGTCTTCCATATATTAAAGTAATACCTTTTTGATTTGTATCAATACCGAAACTGACCGCATAATCTTCCTCACCAGGTCTTAAAGCTAGAGTAGGCATGACTATAACTCTATGAGAGTTAAGGAATCCTGTTTGATGGACTTTAGCACCTCTAACAATGATGCCATCCTCATTCTCATCAATAATATGTAGATAAGCATCAGGATCTGGTTGATTATTAGGTCGCTTACTCCGATCTCCTTTTGTGTCAGTCATTGCGCCATCAACCATTAAATCTTGGCTTTGAACTTCAATCCAATATTTTTTAAAGCGTTCAAAATAATTAGTATCATTTTTTTTATCCATTTCATAAGTGACACTATATAATGCATTAGCAGCATCAAATCCTACACATCTTTGGAAACAACAAGCAGTATGTTGCCCTAAAAGTCTCTGCATTTTAACTTTCTTTATAAGATCATCAGTAGATTGGTGAATATGAGTAAAACGATTTATAATTTCACCTGTGAGGTGTGAATTCGTGGTCATAACATCCCTAAATTCTTCCTTTTGAGCCAGTTCATAAATTTTCATGACTGTATTAATAGACGGTTTGATAATAGGATGATTCCAAAATTCTTTGACTTTTTCACCAAACAGATACAAATTTACTGGACGTTTAATACTTTCTAAATATTGTTCCGGTGTTTTTAAGGGCATGATATAGTTAATTCTAATAATTTTATATTAGTTAATTAGAAGAATATTGTATTTTTATAGATATCCAAATTAAATAATAAGAG
This sequence comes from Candidatus Hermodarchaeota archaeon, assembly GCA_048885765.1. Taxonomy (GTDB): domain Archaea; phylum Asgardarchaeota; class Lokiarchaeia; order Sigyniarchaeales; family SOKP01; genus Loki-b32. The sequence goes on along the minus strand of JBHLLI010000005.1, from coordinate 33,995 downwards.
AAAAGGAAGATTTTACTATTTTTTTCTTTTTACACAAGCATTTATGAAATCCAAATATATTGGAGAAGGATTATAGGGACGAGATTTAAATTCAGGATGGAATTGAGTACCCACCATCCAATGATCTTTCCGATCTAATTCTATACTATTGATTATTTTTCCCGTTTCATCTCGGCTAGATACAAGTAATCCCTTTTCTTTAGCTTCATCAGTTATAAATCTCTCCTGAATGTGAAATCTATGTCGGTATCGTTCATATATTTCTTCTTGTTTGTAGGCCTTATAAAGTCTTGTACCCTTCTCGACGATTATTTTTTGAGCACCTAATCTCATTGTACCACCAATTTCAGTTACACTTTTTTGACTTTCTAGAATATCAATCACTGGATATGGTGTATCCGGATTGATTTCAGTTGAATTTGCATCTTTTAATCCGAGATATTTTCTGCAAAAAGCCACAAAAAATAATTGAGCTCCAAAACAAATACCTAAAAAAGGAATCTTTGCTTCCATCGCATATTCTGCTGATTGGATCATCCCCTCTACGGCTCTCTCTCCGAATCCAGGAGTAAGTAAAATTCCATCACATTCTTTTAGCTGATCTTGAAGATCTGTCTTTTCATCTAAATTAATCATCTTTAATTCTGTTTTATAACCTAAATGGGCAGCTGCATCTTCTAAAGCCACATTTATAGAAATATATGAATCTGAAATGTTAAAATACTTCCCGGGCATTGCTATTTTAACTGTTTTATTCGCAGTTTTGAATAATTCTACCATTTTTACCCATTCAGAATAGTTTGTGACCTCACTATAGGACACTAGTTTCGCCTTGAGATCAATAAGCTCACAAATAAGATCCCCTAATCCCTGTTCCTCGAATAAAAGAGGTAATTCGTAAACAACTTCTAGATCGGGATTAGAGATTACTGCATTTTCGGGTACATTTGAATATAAGGATATCTTTCTTTTAATATCATTAGCTAAGGGTTTTTCACTTCTACCAATTATTATATCAGGCTGTAATCCTAAACTTTGAAGCATTTTGACAGAATGTTGAGTTGGTTTTGATTTTTGTTGCCCTACAGCTCGTGAATATGGAATAAGGGTAACATGAACAAACGCAGTTCGTTTAGGGTATTCTAGTTTTAGTTGACGAAAGGCTTCAAGAAATATACTCGATTCTAAATCGCCCACGGTACCTCCACATTCAATTAATAATACATCTAGATCTTCTTTTTCTGCAATTTCCATTAATCTTTCTTTAATAATATCTGTCACATGAGGTATTATTTGAACAGTTTTACCTAAAAACCTCCCTTTTCTTTCGCTAAGGATGGTAGAAAGATAAATTTGACCAGATGTAATATTATGTGAAGGATGCATTTCAATTCCTAAAATTCTAGAATAAGTACCAAAATCTTGATCGATTTCAGATATCCTATATGATCTTTCTTCAGATTCTGGAACAGGTTTAAAATCCCATACATCTTCAGTTATGAAGCATTCTCCATGCTCAACTGGGTTTAAAGTTCCAGGATCTACATTTAAATATGGATCAATTTTAACAACTGACACTTTAAATCCACGAAATTGGAGGACCTTGCCAATACTAGCTGTAGCAACTCCTTTACCTATTCCTGACATGACTCCTCCTGTCACGAATACAAATTTACTGTTAGAATTCATAATATCGACTTTTATAGCAGTATGTATATTAACTTTTTAAAATAAAATTATAAAAATAAACCAATTATTAAAAGAATTTCTAGTTCACATTTCCAATTTTAGTCTTTTACTATTAAAATGCGATCTCCTTTTGTAATTACTGATTTGATTTAATTAATTGATGGTTTTATTTTTTACTTAAAGATATTTTAATCTACATTCAAAAATAAGAAAAATAAAAATATAAATAAAATTTACTGGATTCTAACTAAAATTTTAATATCTTCATGAATTTGCTCAGCTAAACTCTCAAAAGCATGAGGAACTTCATCTATATCTATGATCTTAGTAATTAATGGTTTAACATCCACTCTTTTCTGTTCTAATAGTTCTATTGCTGTTTTAAAAGTATCTTGATTATAACCAAAAATGCCTCTTAATGTGATATTTTTAACGGCGATGCTATAGAAATTTTTTAAAGCGCCGATATCAGGATCCATTCCAACCATTGTGATATGACCACCTCTTCGTGCTAATTCTATTGAAGTTTTGACTGTATCATTTATTCCTACGCAATCAAAAACATGGGGAGGGCCAATTTTCTCAGTAAATCTCTGTATCTTTTTCCAATTTTGAGGATTAAATGCTTTACTAGCTCCTAATTTTAACGCTATTTTTTGCTTAGATTCTACAGGATCTAAGACAAAAATATTAGTGGCTCCAGCTGCTTTTAATGCTAAAAGCGTCATCAAACCTATAGTTCCCACACCAAAAACTGCAGCACTTTCTCCTAATCTAATCCCAGATTCTTGAACTGAATATATACCTACTGCTAATGGCTCTATAAGAGCACTCTCCTCTAATGATATTGTATCAGGTAGAATATGTACTCGCTTGTGATTCACATTAAAAAATTCCACCATAGCACCATCAGTAAGGGTTCCTATAGCTCTAGGAGCAAATTTACATTTGTTCTCTTGGTTCCGACTACACCAAAAACAATCATAACAAGGGAGATTAGGATTTATTGTAACTTTGTCTCCAACTTTTAATTTCTTTACTTCTTCTCCTACTTCAACAATATGTCCTGAAATTTCGTGCCCAATTATTGTTCCTGAGCCATACATCCCTGATTTTTTAAAAGATTCAACATCAGAACCACAAATACCACAATATTTAATTTCAATTAGAACTTCATCAGTTTTAATGCTAGGTTTTGGCAAATCATCTCTTACAACAATTTTGCCAACATCTTCATATACTACACCTTTCATTGTTTTTACCATTATTTCGATTATTTTTTAGAGGATTAGAGAATCCCCATACTTCCCATAAGTTTTGTTGTATCTGGAGTGTCAAATTGAACTTTTACATCAAGTACAGCAGGTTTACCAGAGTTTTTTGCCCGTTCAAAGGCATTCTTTAACTCATTAGGATCAGTTACTACTTCCCCGTAACAACCAAAGCCTTCAGCACATCTAGCATAGTCAAATTCTGGTAAATCAACATCGATATACCGTTTTCCCATAAATAATTTTTGTCCTGATTTTATCATTCCCCAAGCACTATTATTTGATACAACATAAATGAGATTTTTAAGGCCTAACCTTACAGCAGTCTCTAGATCCTGTATGTTAATCATAAAACTGCCATCACCCGTAATTGCTACAGCTTGTCTATCAGGGTGAGCTAATTTAGCTCCTATCCCATAAGGTATTGCAGTTCCTAATTGTCCCATACCTATTGCTTGAAGAGTTGATAATGGAGGTCTATCCTTATAATAATTAACTTGTTCAACCATATGAGCTGCAATATCTCCTCCATCTATAATAAGCATTGCATCATCATCCAAGTTTTCTAGAATATCCTTGATCAACCTTTTAGGTAAAATTGGAGTTTTGTCTCTCATAGCTTTCTTATTTATATTGTCCATAGTGATTTTTCTGGTTTCTGCTAGACTATCTAACCATTCCCTTTTTCCAATTTTATCGGATTTTTTTACTTCTTCAAGCATCTTTATTAAGAATTGTTTACAATCCCCAACTATTCCAAGAGTGATTGGTTTTGCTCTCCCGATAATTGAAGGATCAATATCTACTTGAATTAATTTTTGACTGTCCTTCCAAAACGGTTCAGCACCATGTCCCATAGTATATGAGAATTTACAGCCAAGAGCTAAAATAACGTCTGCTTCTGGTGCTGCTTTCAGTGCCGGACCAGAAACAGATGCTCCCATTAAACATTTGGATTTATTTGATAATGTACCAATACCCATTACAGTAGTAAATACAGGAATCTGTAAATACTCTGCAAATTCTTTCAACTCATCCCATGCTTCAGCTCTAGCAACTCCCCCTCCTGAGAGAATTATTGGTGTTTTTGCTTTTGATAAAATTTCTAAAGCCTCATGAATTGATTCTTGGTTAATGCTTGGCGGTTTTATAGCTCTATATCTCTCAACACCTAAGATTTCTATCTCATCTTCTTCCACCTCTGCAAGGAATGCATCTTCAAAAATTTCTAATAATGTAGGTTGTGGGCGACTCCCCATCGCTTCTCTAAACACTTTATGAACTGCATCAGGAATATCTTCAATTTTCTGAACACTTTTTTGATATTTTGTTATCGGTTTGTACATTGTCATTTGATCAAGATTTCCTTGTAATGTGAAAGAATCTTGAATCTCAGAATTTACTTGTGGTACTATGGTAATAACAGGGATATTATCTGCCCATGCAGCACCTACTCCAGAAATTAGATTCAAGGCTCCTGGTCCAACTGTTCCAAAACAGATTCCAGGGGTATTTGTCACTCGCGCCCACGCATCGGCAGCATGAGCAGCAGCGGCCTCATGTCTGAATAATACTGTCTCTATACCTTGTTCTTTACCCCATTTATAAATAGCATCATACATATTTAAGAATTGCCCACCAGGAATTCCAAACATATATTTTACATTCTCTTTTAGAAGACATTTTATTAAAACATCGCCACCATTAATCATTTTCTTTTCTTCAGCCACAATATTCACTTAAGTTAAAAATTTACATTAAGTTTGATTTAAACTTTATATGTTTTAGTTTAAATAATTATCTAATTACATTGATGTTAAAATTAAAAGGTTTAGGAATATCTTGGATAAAATTATGCTTTATGTTTAACTTTTCAAGATTATTGAGAAAATTAAGAACTTGAGGTATTTTATCAAATTTGTTGTAACTTATATCTAATTCTTTAAGCTGTGTAAGTTTTTTCATGGAACTAGGTAATTTTTTTAGGTTATTTCTTCTTAGGATTAACTTGTTTAAGTGAGTAAGAAATCCTATTGATTCTGGAATAGTTGATATCTCATTATAATAGCTATATTTTTTTAATGAACATAGATAAACATCTAGATCATGTAATTTAGTAAGAGAATTGATGACATCTGTGTTATTTTTAATAAATTTCCAATTAAAATAATTGAAATTTAAAATTTCAACATGTTTATCATTGATTAATAACCAAGGTTCACTATTTTTATTATCACTTAAGGTTTCAAAATTCTTATAACTAAGTGGGTTTATCTCATAATTCTTTTTGCCTTTAGCAAATAATACTTCGAGATCTAAAAAGAATTTTGATTCTGCAGGGACAACTCCAATTTTAGAAGAGAAATCTTTATTCCACTTAACTAAATCCTTTTTTATTAACATTAAATGAGGTGAATCGAATTTATCCATATAATTAAAAAATAAATTAAAAACCAATGGGGAAGTTTCATGCTGAATAACCCATCTTAAAGCAGAAAATCCCTGTTCTAAATAATTGTGAATTACATATTTTGCGACTGAAGTTCTAACAATCGCGTTTTCATCGGATATCAAATAATTCTCTAGAAGTTTGAAGATTTTTTCACTCTGAATATTTAATTTTTTCAATGTATTAATGCTTTGTATCCGAGTGTCTATATCATAACTGCTCTCGATTAAAGAAATTAATAATTCTGCTGCATTTTCTCGTGTTAATTCTCCAGATGAAATTCTCTTTTGAATTTTTTCTGGTGTTAAAAATTCTTTCATTTATCTATTTAAGAACAATAAAGATTATAATTTAAGTTGTTCTATCTCTGAGAGGATAAGATTTGCGATTACTACCCATTTTCTTTTAGTTTCAAGATCACTTAGAGACTTATTTGAGAATTCTTTTCCCATATTGAGATATTCAATTGCTAAGTCATAATTTCCTAATACATTGTGACAAATTCCCATCTTAATATATGTCTGATAAACAAACCAGCTTTCTTTTTTCAAATGTATTACTTTTTGAAATTCTTCAAAAGCTTGCGCATATTCATTAAAAGACATTAAAATTTCACCTCGTGTATCATGATAAAGTGCATTAGCAGGTTCCTGTTCAATAAGATTTTCTATTATTGTTAACGATTCTTGTTTTTTATTAAGATACTGAAACCAACATGCTTTATAATTAAGAAGATCTTTGTCTTCTGGATATTTTTTAATCAAATTATTGATTATGTTCAATCCTCCTTCGAGATCCCTCATCTCTTTAAGAACATACGCCTTTATCATCAAAATATTCCTTTCTTCTAGAGGAAAGCGTTCTATTATCGATTCTAATAAAGCTAATGACTCTCGATATTTATTAGAATTAATTAAAATTTTACTTTTTATATAATAAAGTTCAATATTTTCAGGATTTGATTTAATTTCCTTATTAATTGCCTCAAGGCTACTATAAATTTTTTCTTTCTCCCTAAGTTGACGTTCTTTGCCATTTAGACGATATATTTGAATTTCTTGCCAGATTAATCCTTCCAACTTATCATAAGTATCCTTTAATTCCTTTTTTTTCTCAATTTTATAGGCTAAGTAATGAATATATTCGGGTAGAAATTTCCTTAAAGTATTTCTTAATCCATTTGAGAACAAATTGCCACAAATCTCATCTAAAATTTCCTCAATTATTAACTCTATATTTAATTCAAGAGTCTCACGAGGAGTTATTTCTGATAAATTGTATAAGTATGTTGATTTTGCTACATTTTCCTCAATTATAGCATTTAGAATCTTCTCTAATTTCTCATTTACTAGAAAATAATAATTTCTATCTTCTTGAACTTCTAATTTGAAAAATTTTACGGGAAAAATGTTATCCTCGACAATTCTGATAACAGCAAAATTTAGTTTCGTAAGATTAATATCATACTTTTCAGAAAAGTCTTGAGGTGAGATACAGCCTGGGAATTCATTTGGATGATTCAATGAAAGAAATAATAATACCTTGTTAAAATTTTCCTCATTATCGAACATAAATTTAATCTTTTCATTTTCATATGGTAACTTTAAAACATAATTGATATACCGAAACTTAATATTTTTGTCTTTTATTTGAAAATCTTTAAAAAATCTATTAGTATTTTTGGTAATTTCCCGAATACGGTTACTCTCTGCCTCTAAAATGGACTGTCGATCTAAATCATACTGTCTTAACATGGAAGCATAAGCGGACTTACCTGATTTGGTGATAGTATATTCCTTATTTTCTTTTCTTACAAATCCCTTTTTTTCTATTAAATAGTTCATATTTTTAGATAATGAAGATTGGTTGATAGCAAGAGGTTCCTTGAGAAAATCTGCCCATTTACAATAACTATTGTTATAAACCATCCAAAGTATCCAATGATCATAGTTTCTCTTTCTAAGTATAGCAACAGGAGGAAAACTCAATTTCTTTTCATTCTTACCTTGAGATAATTCATAGAATCTTTCCTTCCCTTTAGATTTAATACGATAAATCTTTTTTTTCTTCCCATCTATTTCTATCGTAATTTTTTGAGCATAATCGTTATTCAAAAATTTGTTTAAATAGTTAGATAACGTGGATTTATTAATGACCTTTGTTAGACGAGACCATGTACTAGATTCATTATTATTAAGCATCCAGAGGAGGAGAAACTCATTATTTTTAAAATATGTGTTTAAAAGCTCTTTTGGCGGATAATTATAGGATTTAGCCATATTCAAATTCAAATATCATTAATAGTTATTATTATAATATTAATAGTTCATTATCTAATTTATACTTTTTGTCTACAAACTATCCCGGACTCTCGTTAGAGTTTGTGGAGATAAACTATTAATTAAACTCTGATCAAATTATACTTAAAGAAAAACTAATGAGGTGATATTCAAGTGGTAAGCGAAGAAGTTTTAGAAGAGAAATCAACACCATTATTCTACCCTCATGAAACAGAAACAGAAGAGAAAAAGAAAGGAAGATTAAGAAAGTTCTTTTCAAATGATGACGTTGTCATAGTATTATTTTCTTTAGGTGTAGGAGCGATAATGATAACATTATTAGTGATTGCGGGGATTTTAGGAGTAAGTTTTCCTGCGTCTGCATGGTGGTACTAAATTAAAGAAAAAAGATGGAAGGTATGAAAAACTTAGAACGAAATCGTTTTTCTTATATTAGCGATTTGGTAGTTGGAGTAATTATAGTTGTACTCATGTTAATATTTGGGATTTATTTCCCTATTGGGTGGACAATTTAGAAAAATAGAAAGGGTAGAGAAAGAGGGCAGTTTGAAGGAGAGCCCTGTTCTACCTTAAAAAAATCAGGGCTCTCCATATATATTTTTAATAAAAAAAATTCTATGAGGTGATGAAATCTGACTGAAAGCAAAAAAATAATAGCACCTGATCAAAAAGAATTCTTCTATGTATTTGTTAAAGAAGATAAAAGGCAAAAACCAAAAGAAGTAAACGCATTTATTCCCTTTATAGAGAAAGAGGTTAAAAAAACCACAATTTCATCAAATAATAAGGAAATAGATAATATCGAGAAAAAGAGAGCATTGGAAAGATGGAAACAATCATTCAGTTATTACAGTTTAAATCCTGAGAAATTTAAATTTGGTTTTAAAGATCTAAAATAGGTTTATTTAGATATATAAAATAAATAATGAGTGGAGGTGGTAAGATATGACCGTAAGCAAGAAAATGGTAACCCCTGAGAAAAAGGAAAAGCTTGATTTAGTTATAGGTGATTTAGAAGATTTTAGGATTAGTAATATTCCAAAAAATAAATCAAGAAAATCAATTATTACAATATCTACTTACTCTTATGGAAGTAGAGGTATACAATGGCATTATTTTTCAAAATTAATGAAAAAGAAGTAACTAAATTTTTTTCACTTTATTTTATAAATAAAAATTCTTAATTCTGGAACTCAATAGAAAATTATTGATATAAGTTTAAATAGGATTTGAATATTTGATATAATAATTTACATTGTTACATTATGATCAAATAATTGAGTTTTGAATTGACAATTTAATCCAATGAATGAAACCGGACCTAAGATTCGATTTAAAATTACTGTTATTGGGGATGGTCAAGTAGGAAAAACATCTTTAATTAAGAAATTCACAAAAGGTTCATTCGAACAGGACTATATTAAAACAATTGGTGCTCAATTTTCTATTTATGATAAAGAAATAACTGGAGAGATGATTAGACTAATATTTTGGGACATTGCTGGTCAAGATGATTTCAATTTCCTTCGACCTTATTTTTATAGAGATAGTGTAGCAGCTGTTATTGTTTTTAGTTTAGAAGAAAATCAATTGGGTGAAGATAGTTTTAATCATATTTCCAATTGGTATGAAGATGTAATTCAATTTTGTGGGAATATTCCAGTAGTGTTATTTGCTAATAAAGTTGATTTGGTTGATAATAACAATGTAGAACATTCTAGCCTTCAAGAAATTACAGAAAAGTATAGATTCCTTGGATATTATTTAACATCTGCAAAAACAGGATTTGGAGTTATAGACGCCTTCAATATAATTATTGATGATTTATATTATAAAAGTAAGTCTAAAACTTCCGTTTTATAAAGTAGAATTTAATAAGGCTTATATATAAAATATTCTTCTTTTCTTGTAGTTATAGTATTTCTTAATCAGAAAAAAGATAAATCCATGTCAACATTAGCATTAGATAAACTAAAGAAGGTGGAACTTCTCAGAGAAAAGGGTGAGTTCGAAAAAGCACTTGATATTATTGCTAATCTAGAAAAGGAGGAAGGATTCTCTCAAGAGGAATTATTTTCACTACTTATTCTTAAGAGTTCACTACTACTAGAATTGAGGCATTTAAAAGAAGCGCAAGAGATAGCAGAGCGAATTTTGCACCAGAGTGAAGAACTAAAATGGCATGATAAAGTTGTCGATGCTTTAGATATAATAGCTTGGGTTTGTAGGCGACTTGGTAAGTTGGAAGAAGCTCTTGATGTAATACATAAAGCAGAAGAAATAATTAAAACTGAATTTCCAGAACCTAATGAAGAGATTCAAACAAAGCAAGCATCCTTATATTTAGTCAAGGGAAGTATTTTTTTCGCTAGAGGAAATTTAAATGCTATAAAGGAATGCCTCGAAGAGGGATTAAAACTAGCAAAATTAGTGGATAATAAAAAATTATTAATGCATTTTACACTAAATTCCGGTGCCTATTATGGAATAAAAGGTGAAATGGACTTGTCTTTAGATTATCAAAAACAAGGATTAGAATTAGCAAAAGAAATAAATGATTCCCATAATATCATTATAGCTCTTAACAATATAGGATGTGTATATCGCGAGCAAGGTAAACTGGAAGAAGCTCTTGAGAACATAAAACAAAGCTATTTACTTGCTAAAAAGATAAAAAGCCCTACAATATCTATAGTCCTTGATTCAATTTTCCATGTAGTACTTGATAAAGGAGATCTTAAGCAATCAGAAAAATACTTGGAGGAAATGAATGAACTCAAAGATCAAGAAGAGTATGAAATCATCAAGTTAAATTATTTAATAAATAAAGCCTTACTTTTAAAAGCAAATCCTCGTGCCAGCAATCTTTCTAAAGCTGAAAAGATATTAAAAGAAGCATTAGAGGAAGATATTGTACTATATGAAGCCCATATTGACGCTCTTCTCAATCTCTGTGATATCCTTCTAACTGATCTTCAAAATACTAATGATCCTGAAATATTGAATGAATTACAGCCATATGTATCACGATTGTTGGATATAGCTGAAAAAAATAATTCTTTCTCATTAATAGCCGAAACAAAATTATTGGAAGCTAGATTGGCATTATTATCCTTTGATATAAAAAATTCTCGAAGATTTTTTTCTAAAGCTCAAGAAATAGCTGATAAATATGGTTTGAATCGATTATCCATCAAAATTTCTAATGAACATGATGAATTAATAAAACAAATCGATATATGGGACAATCTGAAAAAATCAAATTTACCATTGAGTGAGCGCTTAAAAAAAACTGGCTTGAAAGAAGAAATGAAGAGAATGATTCAAAAACGAAAAGTAGAAATTCCAGTTCCATTTGAAGAAGATCCATTATTGCTTTTAATTGTGACTGAGGGAGGAGTACCTGCATTTTCTCATGCTTTTTCTAAAGATTGGCATTTCTCTGATGAACTTTTTAGTGGATTTTTAAGTTCATTTGATTCCATTAGTAAAGAAGTATTTTCAGAGGGATTAGATCGTGCTAAATTTGGAGAATATACTATTATTATCTCCTCTTTTGGGAAGTTTTTAATTTGCTATTTGTTTAAAGGTCAATCATATTATGCAAAACAAAAATTAGCATATTTTACAGAGCATTTAAAGACGAATTCCTCTGTAGAACAGATTTTAAACAGGTTCTTAAAAAATTTCCATACTATCCTTCTAAAAGAATACCCCATTCTTCAAGAATTAATCATGGAAAGCTTTATATCAGTTGATCGATGGCTTTTAAAAGATTAAGAAATTTTTATTTATAATTTGGCATTTTCTTAGAAAGATTTATTATTATATTTATCTAAAATTTGTGTAAAAGATATAAATTGAATAAAAGAGTAAATCATGGAGGATAAAGAAAAGATATGTTGGAAGAAATGCAATAAATGTGGTTTTTTACAACATAAAACACATTTAAGATGTTTAAATTGTAAAAATGATATATTTGAAATAATAGAAGCTTCAGGTGATTGCAAACTAAACACTTTTACAATTTTAAACGCTCCTCCAGCAGAATTTCGCAGTAAAAATTCTTATGCTCTTGGAGTTGTAGAATTTGATAATGGTATAAAAGGACTAGGACAAATTACAACTCAGGAGAATTTACGAATTGGAATGAAATTAAAACCCGTCTATAAAAAGATCTGTGATAATTTAGATGGAAAAGAAATACATACTTTTGTTTTTGAACCAATTTAAAATTTAGTAGAAGAGGTATATTAGATGTATTCAGAAGAAGAAATTAAGAAAATAGAACTCAAAAGAAAAGAATGGGAAGAAAATATTCTTTATCCTTTTGCTAATAAGGGTGAAATTAAGAAAAAATTTGAGACACCATCGGGAATTCACTTGAAGCACGTTTATGGACCAGATGACATAAAAGGGTTAAATTATTTAGATGATCTAGGGTTTCCTGGAACAAAACCATTCACTAGAGGAGTATACCCTAATATGTATCGTGGAAGGTTCTGGACTATGCGTCAATACGGAGGTTTTGCTGATGCTGCTAAGACAAATAAGAGATTTAAATATCTTATTTCCCAGGGTCAAAAAGGTCTTTCAATTGCTTTTGATTTACCCACTCAAATGGGATATAATTCTGATGATGAAATTTGTCTAGGAGAAGTTGGTCGCATTGGAGTAACAGTTAATTCATTAAAAGATTTCGAGAAAGTATTTGAAGGAATTTCTTTAGATCAGGTGTCAACGAGTATGACAATTAATGCTCCGACAGCTATACTTTTAGCTATGTATATAGCTGTAGGAGAGATGCAGGGATTAAAACCCGAACAATTAACTGGAACTGTGCAAAATGATATTTTGAAAGAATATGTTGCAAGAGGTACCTATATTTTTCCCCCCAAACCCTCTTTAAGATTAACTGCTGATGTAATTGAATATTGTTCCAAACATTTACCAAGATTTAATACGATTAGTATTAGTGGTTACCATATGCGTGAAGCAGGTTGCAATGCTATTCAAGAAATTGCGTTTACTTTAGCTGATGGGATTGCTTATGTTGAAGAGGTTCTTAAAAGAGGAATTGATATTGATGATTTTGCTTCACGATTATCCTTCTTTTTTACAACCCATAATAACTTTTTTGAGGAAATTGCTAAATTACGAGCTGCAAGAAGGTTATGGGCAAAAATTATGAAAGAAAGGTTCGGGGCTAAAAACGATAATTCTCTTAGGTTAAGGTTTCATACTCAAACAGCGGGAGTTTCTTTAACAGCTCAACAACCACAAGTAAACATAATTCGGGTGGCCATTCAAGCTTTAGCTGCGATCTTAGGAGGAACTCAATCACTACATACATGTGGAGCTGATGAGGCTTTGGCAATTCCAACTGAAGAATCAGTTAGATTATCATTACGAACTCAACAAGTTCTTGCATACGAGACAGGAGTATCTGATGTAGTAGATCCTCTAGGTGGTTCATATTACATTGAATATTTAACAAATAAGTTGGAGGAAAAGGCATTAGAATATATTGAAAGAATAGATAAGATGGGAAGTATGACAGAAGCTATTGAGAGGGGATTCATTCAACAAGAAATTCAGGAAAATGCCTACAAGGAACAACTGAAAATTGAGAATGAAGGTACTAAAGTAATTGGAGTAAACTCCTTTTGTACAGATGAAGAGTGTAAAATAGATACATTCAAACATGACCGGGATGCAGAAACAAGAATTATTAATTCATTGAATGAATTGAAGGCAACTCGGGATGAAAATTTAGTCCAGGAAAATTTAGCTAAATTAAAAATTATAGCTCAATCTTCAGAAAATTTAATGCCTATAATATTGAAAACAGTTAAATCTTATGCTACTATACAAGAGATATGTGATGTCTTAAGAGAGGCTTTCGGAGAATATACTAGCCCTCAAATTTTTTAAAATCCTTGAATAGAACAAATAATAATGAGGTATGATTAAAAAAGATGACTTCCTCTGATGAAGAGAAAAAAAAGCGTTCAGAGAAGATAATAACCTTATTTAATACTTTTAAGAATCAAGAGTTAAAGGATTTACCTGTCCCCCCTTTCACGAAATGGGCAAATGGTAGAATAATAAAAGCAGAATATGGTTTATTGGAACTAGAATTTGAAGTTAGACCTGAAATGTCCAATCCAACAAATTTATTACATGGTGGAATACAATGTGCCTTTATGGATGATGTAGTGGGAATGACTACAGCTACATTGGGTTATAAAGGGTTTCCAATAAGTATAGATTTTCACGTGGATTTCTTAGGAAAAGTAAAAGTTGGTGAGCAGGTGAGAGTGATTGGTGAAATTATACGTGAAGGAAGAAATATTATCCATGCAAATGCTGAAATTCGTGATATGAAAAATAAATTAATTTCTACTGGTAATTCAAATCTATTAAAAACTCAGTTTATACCAGATTACGTAAAGACTGCCGACACTTTAGAAAATTGATCATGAACGATCAATTCTTCTTTTATAGTTTGATACTTTAGAAAGCAGTGGAATAACTTCAAGAGGATCTCCAAAAACAGGAATACCTTTCTCAATAAGCTTATTTACGATTCTTTCTCGTTCTTCAGAACTATTAAGTCTTTGAATAATTGGAATTATTGGTTTATTATATTTATGAGCTAAACTTAGAGCCTCTAATATATTAGTTTCAAAGGTTTGATTATCCTGAGTTTTAAATATAGTTTTTAAATAAAAACTAGGTAAATCTAATATGAGCCCATCAATAATGTCATCTGATAAAGCTATTTCGATTATTTCATATACTGCATTTTCCATGAAAAACTGCGCTGCTAAATCTAAAGGATTTTTTGGACTAGTTCCTGGCAACAGCAATTTTGAGTCTAATCTTTTTTGAATTTTAGTAGAAAAAGGAGGGACACTAATGCCTTTTTTTTCGATTAAATCTACTAAAATAACACCATAACCCCCACTAATGCTGAATACTGCCATATTATTTAAATTGAAAATTCCGTAGCAGTCAATTAGACGAGCAGTATGTAATAGTTGTTCCAAAGATTTAACTTGAATAATATTATATTGTTTGAAAAAGGCATCCCAGAGTCTTCTATCTCCGGAAATTGATGCCGTATGAGTTTTAGCTGCAATAGAACCTGTTTTAGATTTTCCTCCCTTTAACATGATAATGGGTTTTTTATTTTGATTGAGTATACTTTTTAAGTCCTCAATTCTTCCCTCATTAATGCCTTCTAAATAACATAAAATGATATCTGTCTCATGATCATTACTTAGAAAATATAATAAATCTACAAAATCTACATCTGCACCATTTCCGAATGAAAAGACCTTGGAAAAATTAATTCCAATAGCATTTGCGCCATAAATCGCTATATTACATATTCCACCTGACTGAGCAATAAATCCTATATTTCCGGGGGTAGTAGGAAATTTTGGACGCCATGCTATTCCCTTTTTTGGATAAAATAACCCCATTCCATTAGGTCCCAATATCCTTATTTTATTTTGTGCTCGATTTAATAATTCTCTTTCTAATTGAATCCCTTCTTCTGTTCCTGAATCAGAAAATTCGGATGCAAATACAGTCACTAATTTAACTTTTTTTTTTACACACGCATCAATTGTACTTAGAATCTGCGATGGTGGAACTGCAATAAACGCAAAATCAACATCTCCGGGAATGTCTTCTAAAGATGGAAAAATATTTCTCTTATCAAAATTTGGAATTTCTTCAACATAAGGATGAACAGCATAAATAGGACCTTTAAAATATTGTGCATGGTTTTTTAGAAAAAAATAGTCTCTTTTTTTAGAAGATCCAATAACAGCTATAGATGTAATATCATTTATAAAAGAGAGATCTTTAATTTTTAATTCGTTAGATCCAATTTTTGACATTAATTAAGTAAAATAAGGAAAAAATAAATTTTTTAAGATATTTTTTTTATTCGATTTTCTGTTTATTTTTAGATTTTCTAACTTCTGAAAGGAATTTTTCTATTCTTGGTAAATATATCTCTCTTTCACTAGGTAACATTCTTTCAGTAAGTAATTTACCTTTTTCTAAATATTTAAATGCTTGATTATATAATTTGAGTTCTTGATAACAAAAACTCAATTTCACACATGTTAAAAATTTAAAATTGCTTTTTGATTCTATTTTCAAAACTTCCTCAAATTTTTTAATTGCATTTTCATACTCTCCAAACATCATGTATACTTCTCCAAATGTATCAAAAGAACTACTTCTTTTTGGATCAAGACTAATTAGATATTCAGCAGTTTCAATAGCTTCTTCTTTTCTACCCAGATATGCTAATTGCAATGTTTTATTATTAACCATTACTAAATCTTTTGGGTTTTGATGGAGAATTTCATTATAAAGCTCCAAACTTTCATCATGCCTTTTTAATTCAGAAAGAACGAATGCTTTTTGATTATATAAAACCCTTTTTAAATATGGAATTTTTTTAATTAAATCTTCAATCAATTCTAAAGCTTTAAGATTTCTTCCAGCAGTAATAGTCCAACCAATTTTTTTAATATATAACCTATATAAATTAGGTATTAAATCAATAGCATTATCAATTATATTAAATGCATCATCATAGCGTTTGAGTTCATTTAATATAAGTGCTCTTAATAACAAATACTTAACTTTATTATATTTCAATTTTTCAAGAGATAGAGCATTATCGACAAATTCTTGAAATAGGTTAATATCCACCTTTTTAGGTCTAAATTCGAAAATTAAATTATAACCTAGTAAAATGGCTTTAGCTAAAAATGGGATAGGATGATCTGGATAAATTTCCTTAACTTGATTCGTAATTTTCAGAGCTTTATCATATTTACCTCTTGCCGTATAAGAAAATGTTAAAAGGAATAAAGTAGCTAAATCAATTTTGGGATTATTCTTAAAGATATTGACATTAATCCCTCTAATTAAAAAAATTTTTCCTTCTTTATATTTATGTATCATGAAATAATACAAACTTTTCAAAATTAAGAGTTCTTTATCGTTTGGGTTAATTTTAATCGCAGAATTAATGATCTCTATTGTATCATCGGGGATTTCAGCGTGAATATGCCTATTGATTATTTCCAGGAGATATCTCACTCGTAATAAGAGAGTATTATGCGGATGTTTAAGTAAAAGATCATCAATCTCATCTATTATTTCATCATTTCTAAAAGTTTTAATAAAAATTTGCGCTTTTTGACAGATTAAAAGAATTTTAGCTCCTTTTTTTAAGCCTATTTCAATAAGTTCTAAAGATTTTTCATAATTATCCGTTAGAAAGTAAGTTAATGACTGCAATAGATATCCTATAAAACTTTCTGGAAACTTGGCAATAATTTTTTCAGTACACTCTATAGATTTAATGAAGTTATATTCTGATGTATTTATCACATCATCTATAATTAATTGATGTAATTCTTCCAAATTTTCTCGATTTTTTTCATATAGATCTCTAGCTTTTGAGATTTTATTTCGATATAATAGTTTGCTTATTCGATCGAAAATTTGCACTTTTTGAAGATTTAATTTTACTAGACATTCATTTGTATGAAGAAATTTCAGTTTTGATAAATAAACAATTTCTAACACATCAAAAATTTGTGGATCTAGAGTATAAGTATATTCTTCCTTTCCTTTTGATATAGAAGCCTTCAAGGGTTTAAATATTTGAAATTCTTCATAAATATTCTGCCATAATAAATCTTCTAATTTTGTCCCTTTGCTAATTAAATCATTTCCAGATTCTATTTTATAGGCTAAATATTTAATATATTCAGGTATAAAGTTCTTTAATGAATTTCTCAAACCTTCATTGAATAAAGATCCACATATTTCACTTAAAATATTATCTAATAATAATTCGATATTTATTTTTGGATTTTTTTGCAATTTATTTAAATATGTATATTGAATTATATATTTCTCGACGATTACACTAAGCATCTTTTCAATTGGCTCATTCTTTCGAAAATAGTATATACTCCCCCGCATATCCTCTATTTTAAAAAATTTTATTGAAAAAAATTGTTTTTCGACTATTTCCAGTACGTAATAATTAAGTATTTCAATTTCAATTTCATAAATTTTAGAAAATTCTTCTGGTTTAATACTATTAGGATATTGATCTGGATGATTAATTGTAAGGAATAATAATATTTTATTAAAAATTTCTTCATCTTTCAAAATCAGTTCAACTTTTGAGTAATTTAGGGTTAACACGTAATCAATATAGCGAAATTTTAATTTTTCACTTGTAATATTATGTCGATGAAAAAAATCAGAAGTTTTTTCCGTTATTTCTTCAATTCTTTTACTTTCTTGTTCTAAAATCGACTGACGATCTAAATCATACAATTTTAATGTGCTGAAGTACTCAATCTTACCATTTGATGTTATGGAATAATCCTTTTTGTTTTTCATAACAAATCCTTTATCTATTAATGAATTTAGAGTGTTAGATAAAGCAGATTGATTAATTAAAAGTGGTTCTTTTTTGAAATCTGACCATCTACAAACATGATTATTATAGAGCATCCATAAGATCCAATGGTCATAATTTCTTTTTTTTAATATTAATTTTGGAGGAAACTTTAAGATCTTCTTTTTTGATTTCTTATCATATATAAAATCATTAAATCTATCTCTTCCTTTTGAAGTAATTTGATAAATTCCTTTTTCTGGTTTTTTAATATATCCCATACTTAAAAGCTTCTTTATGTATCCGTGTATAGTAGAACCACTCATTTTTACTATGAAATCAGCCCACGTACAAAATTCATTATTTTTAAGCATCCAAAGGATAATATACTCATAATCTACCTTTCTATTAACGGGGTTAAATATCTCTAAGGGAGGATAAATAATACTTTCTATTCTATTCATAAAAAACACGTTTTTATCTTGATGTTAAATAATAATTCATGAAGTTATTTAAGTTTAGAGTTCGTGATGACGTTCAAACTTCGTGTGAATTTCGAATTGAAAATCTTTATTTGAATTAGAATTTATTGTAATTTAGATCTTGAAATCATATCATTGGGTTTATTAAGCTGTTAGAAAAATTATCAGATTTGGAAAGACAAATAATAGAAAGCCCTAAATCAGAACATTTAGAAATGAAAGATTTTAAACTTAAATTGTTAGATAAATTCTTTCAAGATTTCTCACCAGAAATAAGTTATAGCTGTCAATATCAGGAAGATATAACTGAAGCCCACCTGATGAAAACAGGACTTCTACAAGAAAAACGCATACTAGGGATATTCTTAAAGAAATATTCTGAAGGAATGAATAAAATGACTACTCGGGATGTGATTACTGAATATAAAAATTACTTTGAAAGAGTTGCGCGATCTACAATTTCTTTATATCTAAATATTCTAAACAAAGAATCTGTTTTACGTAAAGAAAAAAATGGAAGAGTAGTTTATTATAACATTGTTGAAAAACCACCAAGAAATATCAACCCTTTCTGGTTCACTCGAATCTTTTGCATAATACCAGTATATTTTAGCCTAGCAAAGCACTTTATTAATTTATATATTAATGCAAAGGAATGTATTCAGCAATCTTTTAAAAAATTTGGTTATCAAGATAAGGATATTTTGATCCAAAATTTTAAATTTGTTTTAGGGTTAATAATTTTGAAAATTTTTAGAAATCGAATTCATAAATGTGTTTATTGTCAATTTAGCAATAAAAAAAAATATGCTGAAATAGAAGATTTAATTGATTTATCTATTAAAGAGAGATCTGACGTTTTACCTCTAGATGCTTTTAATGGAATAATTCATAAGTGTTCAGAAATACCAATTTTTAATGGAATTGATATATATCGTGAAGTTACCAAAAAAAACTTAGTTGAAGAATTACTAAGAATTACTGATAAAAATAAAGAGGATTTAGAATTTCAACGGAAAGTTTTCTTTAGAAGAAAGAATCTAAGGTTAAAGAATAAAGAAATTTTTTGAATTGTTTTTTATTTGCTATAGTGCCTTGATATAAAAATTTGTGAAATATACGTCTGTTTATATTCAACAAAATTTACAATTACATTAATTATTTTACTATAAATAAGTAGCTGAAATAATATAAGCGGGTTTCTAGGATAGATGGGATAGTATTCCCCTTGTTTTCCTACTAAATTGTCCAAATAATATATATATTTAAAGATTAATTGTCCGAATTTATATATCTGACACTAATGTAAATTTTCAGTCAACTTTTTTAGGGCTTTTTTATGCTCCTTTAATTAAATTGTCGGAGTTATCTCAAAATTATCTACATTATTGTCTATTTAATCTTATCTAGTTTACATTAATGTAAATAATTCTAACTTATAAAACCTCTGTGTTTCTTTTCATTTTTGTAAATTGTAAAATGGAAAATTTTAAATAACAAAGTTTCAAATATTTCAATCACCGAAAGCCTTGAAATTTAAATTTAATTTCAAGTCTTTGTTATTTGGTTCAAATTTCGTTGTTTTTAGATGAAACAACATAAATTTTGAATTCAAAAAAAAAAATTTAAGAAAAATTAAAGAGATGATATAAAAATGAATAAAAAAAGAATTACATTTCTGATTCTTTTAACTCTATCACTCAGTGCAATACCACTGACACTCTTTGTTGTAGCACAACCTATGGTTCTTCCTGAATATGAACCTGTAGATATACAAAGTGGGCTTGCTGGTAAAGTAGATATGCCTGTATTTAATCCAGATAGTTCTCCTTATGATTACTTTGGAGGGGTTACAAATGAAGCAGGATTATCAACGTCTACTCCACCAGTTGGAACTATAGTCTATGATTGGTATGTTGGTGCTATTAGTGGAAACCCTGATTTACAACTTAGGGCTGTTGGTGATTTTGTTGAAGTCTGGGTTCAAATGGATCTTTCCTTCCCCGAAGGAGATCCTAGAAATGCTGAGCCTTGGACTTGGATGATCACTGATGAAATGGCTCAATATTTAGCAGATGAGTTTGATAATACCATCTATGCCAGAGTTGCTGGTTATTATGGAGCTCCTGCTGATAGAGATGGAACTGGTACTATTTTTGAAGCTATTGGCTGGCCTTCTTTTAGATGGGATTGGATAGAAACAACTGATCCTTATAATCCTCAAAGAGTAATCTTGAAGATTATAAACTACCGGGATAATAATTACTATGATCCTACTTATCCTTCCTATGTAGCTGGATTCTTTAGCTCAACTTATACTGGCTACTATAATAGAAACATGGTTCATCTTGATTGTTGGGCATGGTATCAGAGAATAGGTCCTGAAGGAACTTCATGGTTACCAGAACACCCTGAATTAGTTGTCACCAGACCTAATTTGTATGAATCTATACTTGCTCATGAGTTTCAACATAATATTCATAGAGATTATGTTGAAGACCCAGATACCTTCATGAATGAAGCATCTTCAAATTTTGCTGAACCATTGTGTGGATATGAACTTGATACTGGTCAGATTGATTGGTTTATGGCTACCCCTGACAATTCATTAACAGTCTGGGAGGAACAAGGCAATATAAATGTTCTAGCTGATTATGGAGCTGCCTTTTTATGGGCACTCTACCTCACTGACCATTATGGTATTGACTTCATGGGAAGATATGTCCAAAATGGAGGAAATGGCATTGAAGGTATTAATGCTTTACTTCCGGTAGGAGTTACCTTTGAAGATGTATTCCATGATTGGAGACTTGCTAATCTCATTCAAGCTGATCATGGAAAATATGGTTATCAATTAGATGAACTTAGAGAACTCTATAATCCACATGTTGAACTCAATTTTGATGAGATTGAACCTCTTAAAGTTCATGAGATTCCTGGAAAAAAGACACCATGGCTAAATGCAGGAGAATATTTTGGAGAAACCTATACAAAGGGAACCAGTTCCGTTCCAGAAGGATATGCTACTGGTTTCTATGATGTCGGCCCATTTGGTACGGAATATCTATATTTCCCTGATTTAACTGGACTCAGAACCTTCAAGTTTGATGGTGATGATGGTGCTGTATATGGTTGGACATTTGATGAGACTTACAATGAATGGTGGTCAGGAGCAGAAAATCTCGCCAATGCTTTGCTGGTAAGTAATGCTTATACTGTACAAGCAGGAGATATTCTATCCGTTCCTTCATGGTATGATATTGAAGATTACTGGGATTTTGGCTTTGTTCAATTCTCTACTGATGGAGGACAGACCTGGACGTCTATGTTAAATGACAATAGTACATATGATCATGATCCAGGTGCTCATCCTGATGTTTTAGCAAATCTCCCTGGAATTACAGGTAATACTGGAGGAGGTTATTGGACCTTAGAGTACGATCTTGATGATTTTATTACACCTGGTACTGAAGTCATTTTCGGTTTCAGATACGTGACTGACTGGGCAACACTTCATCCAGGATGGTATATTGTAGGTGCCTATGTTGGAGCCACTGAGCTTGAACTAACTCCAGTATATCCAGAAGCAGACTTCCAAGTAACCATTGTTCAAATGGGAGAACTCCCATCTGGCTTTGAATGGACCGTTGTCTATGATATGTGGTGTAAAGATGATGTTACTGAATATGGAAAATCATACATTCATGGAATGCCTTTTGAAGAAATTTATGTTGTAATCAGTCCTACAAATGAAAATGGATGGGTTGATTACAATTTTAAATTAGAGTCATTTAGAAGTAGATGGTTCTTCAGATAGAGTAATTAAATAGTTTTAAAAAAATAACAAATCTTTTTTTTTCCTTTTTGACTTTTAAGGTTTTCTTTAGCTTCTATTTAAGAACTTCCATTAGTAAGGTGTAAATTACTAATAACTATAAAATCCCTCAAATATAATATTTTGAAATAGAATTCTTAAGAAAAAGCCTTGTAGATTTAAAAAAAAAAAAAGAGATGATATAAAAATTATATAAAATATAATTTAGATCATAATAGTCTTCATATTTTTAAATAATCACATAGTGAATTTTGTACGTGTTTTAAAATCAGTAAATGTTGAGATATTTAGACTAGTTATTATCCTTTTATCGTTTGGTAGTTAGCTAAATCGACAATCATATTTTTAAAAAAAGTAGTTAGGGAAGATATCCTCCTTGAATTTTGATGGTTTAATCGAAAATTTTAATAAATTAATTGATTTCAGCTTTATGGATGTTTTTCAATTTTGTAAAATGAAAAAAAAGATTTATAAATATGTCAACATAATAAATTCTCAACAAAATAGTCTATAATTTCTTAGGGTGAACTTCACGTGCAGAAATTTGATGACTTTTTTGATGATGTTCGTAATATCTTCAGAAATTATACATTTTTGGATATTTGAACAGCAAAAATGGAAAAGAAATTCGAATCAAATTTAAAAAAAAAAGAGATGATATATAATGAGAAAAAAACTAGTTACATTACTAATAGTCTTCGCCTTTTTAAGTATTGCTGGAATTACAGTAATTTTCAATGTAAGAGGAGATGTCCAAAAAGAATATAACGGCTTTGATATTGAACCTGTTTATGATTTAAAAAATGCTGACGAATTATCCCTCGAGGGTGTAGAATTTACTTATCCAAATAGTCCATGGATTTATCCTACCATTGATGATTATTTAGGTATCCTCGTTTGGCGTCCTTTTGAAAACATCTTTAATGGTACCTATGGAAACATATGGATTGGGTTAGATCCCCTCTATGACGAGTATATTGATAACGGCCCTGCAGGATATAGTCCAGAAGACATTTGGGTTTTTGGATATCCTTGGACTCCTACTGGTTATCCAGATTCAAGTTATCCAAGTGGGTATTATTTACCTCCAGGATATAGAGACACAATAACGGGTGCAGATTTATTAGAAATCTTAGATGAGTTCGATAATAATATTCATGATACAGTCGTGGCACATTTTGGTGAATATGCCGATCGCGCAGGACCTTTTGGTGACTATAAGACTCAAATTATGATATTCAACCTTCGTGATGAATTTTTCTATGATCCTCTTAACGCTGCAGGATACACCGCAGGATATTTCTGGAGTTCAATCGCTAATTGGGGTGTAAACGCATTCCATATGGATACGTATCAGTGGTGGAGAAGGCAAGGTGATAATCCACCTATGATTGATCCTTTAACTGGATATGACTACACCTACCTTAGCGTGAGAGCAAACCAGTATGAAGGAACTTTTGCTCATGAATTTCAACATCTCGTCAATAATGACGTAGATCCTGATGAATATTCATGGGTGGATGAAGGAAGCTCAGTTTTAGCTATGTATCTCTGTGGATACGGGTTCTCCGCAGGACATATTTCAGAGTACCTTCTCTGGCATTGGGATACTCCACTAACAATCTGGGAAGGATATTTAGCGGATTATGGAGTATCTTTCTTGTGGACTTACTATATGTTTGAACATTATGGAGGAACTGAGTTAATATGGGACTTTTGTCATGAACAAGCCAACGGAATCGAGGGATGGAATAATGTACTCGCTGCTCGTGGTATATGTAAAACCTTTGATGAAATTTTTCAGGATTGGTGCATTGCAAATTATCTTGATGATCCTTCTTTCTGCAAAGGAAGATTCGGATATTATAATTTAGATATACCATCTGACAACTCAGAAGGGATGAGTATACAATTATCAATGGAATTGTGGTATAGTTGGTATGGAGAGTATGGGTATTTCGATTGGTTTGTAGATGACTATCCACATGCAGGCAGTTATATCCTTGTTGGACGTGGATTACCTTACACTGCGAACTATGTAAGATTTACTGACATGCCAACCTTCCTTGAGATAGAATTCGATGGTGATGATTATTGTGGTGCTGCGCCAACAAGTGGTACCCATAATTGGTTCTCTGGTGGTGAAGCGTGGGCTTGGTATCAACTTAGTCAAATAATTGACCTTACTTCTGTTTCCGCAGCTACATTAACCTTTTCCAATTACTTCTCAATTGAAGCAGATTGGGATTATGGCTATGTAGAAGTTCATGACCTCACAGCTAATACATGGACCACCCTTCCGGGTTTATTGACAACTGACTATTATGCTCATTGGCAAAACAATACTGCTATGCCTGATGAGAGAGAACCGTTTTATTACAATGCAACTGGAAATTGGAATGCCTTTACAGGAGATAGTGGAGGAATATATACAGAAACGATGGATCTCACACCTTTCGCAGGTCATACAATAGAACTATACTTTGTATATTGGACTGATGGCTACACCCTTGCTTCAGGGTGGTATCTTGATGATATCGAAATCCCTGAAATTGGATTCTATGATGATTGTGAAACTGAAGGTGCTTGGACTTTCAATGGCTGGAGTTTAAATGATGAGATAATCTATACTGATTTTGAAGTAAGTTTTATCCAAACGACAACCTATTCTTCGAAGTGGCATACTTGGACATGGGATTTTATATCTCATATGTGGCTCAATGATGATACTGAACAAGGTAAAAAATATTTTGTTTGTTTTGATGGTAAAAAGTGGGAAAATACTATCGTAATGGTGGTTGCCAACCAACCAGGATATGAGCATACATTTGGAACGTGGTATTCTTTCAATGCACATCCAAGACATTGGCGGCATCATTGGTGGTGTTAAAATAAACAATCAAATTAATTCTAATTTTTTTTTTTTTTTTTTTTTAAAAATTACAAATTAACCATTTAAAATTAAAGACGTAAGGAGTTTTGATGTCAAAAATAGATTTATGCTTAATTTTTTCCTCTTAATCGGAGTAAATTATTTGAGGAGTAATGTTGCTTCATATTCAACAAAAAATGACTTGTCAAAATATTAGAACGTGTCATGTGAAAAATAGATCTTGTGATAGGTTCAAATTAACTTTATAAACAACACGATATAATATAAATCTCACCAAATTTGTCTGTTATTTCGTAGGGAGTAATCTAAATTGTGAAATTTTTAGACTTTTTGGTAATATTTTAAATATCCTCAAACTGTATAGAGTTTTGGATATTTAAACCGTAATGAGAAAAATTTAAGAACAAATTTGTAAAAAAATTGAGATGAAAAGTAATGAGAAAAAAACTAGTTACATTACTTATAGTCTGTGCTTTTTTGAGTATTGCTGGTATAACTGTAATTTTCAATGTAAGAGGAGAAGTTCAAAAAGAATATAAAGGTTATGATATCGCAGCAGTTAATGACTTTAAGCATACTGAAGTTTTATCACTTGAAGGTGTAGAGTTTACTTACCCTAATAGTCCATGGTTGTATCCAACTCTTGATGACTACTTAGGCACTCTGGTGTGGCGTGAGTTTGAGAATATCTTAAATGGTACGCATGGCAATATTTGGATTAGTTTAGACCCAGTCTATGATGAATATATTGATAATGGTCCTGCAGGATTTAGTCCTGACGATATTTGGGTCTTTGGATATCCTTGGACTCCCACTGGATATCCAGATTCAGGTTATCCAGGTGGTTACTATCTGCCACCAGGTTACAGAGATACTGTTACTGGAGCAGATTTATTAGAACTTCTGGATGCGTTTGATAATAATATTCATGATATTGTAGTGGAAAACTTTGGTGAATATGCTGATCGCGCAGGTCCCTTTGGTGATTATAAAATCCAGATTATGGTATTCAACCTTCGGGATGAATTTTTCTATTCTCCTATTACTGCTCCTAGTTATACTGCTGGCTATTTCTGGGGTGCTATTGCTGGATGGGGTGTTAATGCATTCCATATGGATACGTATCAGTGGTGGAGAAGGCAAGGCGATAATCCACCTATGATTGATCCTTTAACTGGATATGACTACACCTACCTTAGTGTGAAAGCAAACCAATATGAAGGAACTTTTGCTCACGAATTTCAACATCTCGTCAACAATGACGTAGATCCCGATGAATATTCATGGGTTGATGAAGGTAGCTCGGATTTGGCCATGTATCTCTGTGGATATGGATTCTCACTAGATCATATTTCAGATTATTTACTCTGGCATTGGGATACACCATTGACAATCTGGGAGGGGTATTTAGCGGATTATGGAGCATCATTCTTGTGGACTTTCTATATGTATGAACATTATGGTGGTGCTGATTTTATACGTGAGTTCTGCTATGAAGAAGCTAATGGAATCGAAGGTTGGAATAATATACTTGCTGCTTGGGGTATAGACAAGACTTTTGATGAAATCTTTCAGGAATGGTGTATTGCTAATTATCTCGATGATACCTCCTTCTGCAAAGGTAAGTTTGGATATTATGCATTGGATATTCCCTCTGATGACACAGAAGGGATGAGTATCCAGTTATCAATGCAAATGTGGGCTGATGCTTATGCAGGTACTGGTTTCTTCGAGTGGTTTGTAGATGACTATCCATATGCAGGCAATTATATTTTAGTCGGCCGTGGTTTACCTTACACTGCGAGCTATGTAAGATTTACTGACATGCCAACCTTCCTTGAGATAGAATTCGATGGTGATGATTATTGTGGTGCTGCGCCAACAAGTGGTACCCATAATTGGTTCTCTGGTGGTGAAGCGTGGGCTTGGTATCAACTTAGTCAAATAATTGACCTTACTTCTGTTTCCGCAGCTACATTAACCTTTTCCAATTACTTCTCAATTGAAGCAGATTGGGATTATGGCTATGTAGAAGTTCATGACCTCACAGCTAATACATGGACCACCCTTCCGGGTTTATTGACAACTGACTATTATGCTCATTGGCAAAACAATACTGCTATGCCTGATGAGAGAGAACCGTTTTATTACAATGCAACTGGAAATTGGAATGCCTTTACAGGAGATAGTGGAGGAATATATACAGAAACGATGGATCTCACACCTTTCGCAGGTCATACAATAGAACTATACTTTGTATATTGGACTGATGGCTACACCCTTGCTTCAGGGTGGTATCTTGATGATATCGAAATCCCTGAAATTGGATTCTATGATGATTGTGAAACTGAAGGTGCTTGGACTTTCAATGGCTGGAGTTTAAATGATGAGATAATCTATACTGATTTTGAAGTAAGTTTTATCCAAACGACAACCTATTCTTCGAAGTGGCATACTTGGACATGGAATTTTATATCTCATATGTGGCTCAATGATGATACTGAACAAGGTAAAAAATATTTTACGTGTTTTGATGGTAAAAAGTGGGAAACTACTATTGTAATGGTAGCTGCCAACCAACCAGGATATGAGCATACATTTGGAACGTCGTATTCTTTCAATGCACATCCAAGACATTGGCGACATCATTGGTGGTGTTAAAATAAACAATCAAATTAATTCTAATCTTTTTTTTTTTTATAATATTCAAGATTAAGTATATTAAGTTAAAAATATTTGAAGTTTTGATATTAAAAGTAGAAGAATTCTAAATTTTTGTTGCTCAAACGATGGAAAATATTTGATGAATAACACTTATTCTGTTTCAAGAATAAAAAACTTGCTAATATATTATAACAAGTCAGATGATACTTAGATCTTATGTTAGGTTCAAATTAACTTTATAAACAACATGGTATAATATAAATCTCACCAAAATTGTCTGTTATTTCTTAGAGAGTAATCTAAATTGTGAAATTTTTAGACTTTTTGGTAATATTTTAAATATCCTTAAAGCGCATAGAGTTTTGGATATTTAAACTGTAATGAGAAAGACATAAGAACAAATTTATAAAAAAAATGAGATGAAAATTATGAAAAAAAAACTAGTTACATTACTTATAGTCTGTGCTTTTTTGAGTATTGCTGGTATAACCGTACTTTTCAATGTAAGAGGAGATGTCCAAAAAGAATATGAAGGATACGACATCGTAGCTGTTAATGATTTTAAACATACTGAACTATTATCACTTGAAGGTGCAGAGTTTACTTACCCTAATAGTCCATGGCTGTATCCAACTCTTGATGACTACTTAGGCACTATAGTATGGCGTGAATTTGATAATATCTATAATGGTACATATGGAAATATTTGGATTAGTTTAGATCCTATATATGACGAATATATTGATCTTGGCCCTGCAGGATATAGTCCTGAGGATATCTGGGTGTTTGGTTATCCTTGGACTCCAACTGGATACCCAGATTCAGGTTATCCTAGTGGTTACTATTTACCTCCCGGATATAGAGATACTATTACTGGAGCAGATTTATTAGAACTTCTGGATGCGTTTGACAATAATATTCATGATATTGTAGTGGAAAATTTTGGTGAATATGCTGATCGCGCAGGTCCCTTTGGTGATTATAAAATTCAAATTATGATATTCAACCTTCGGGATGAATTTTTCTATTCTCCAATTACTGCTCCTAGCTACGCTGCTGGTTATTTCTGGCCTTCAATCGCTAATTGGGGTGTAAACGCATTCCATATGGATACGTATCAGTGGTGGAGAAGGCAAGGTGATAATCCACCTATGATTGATCCTTTAACTGGATATGACTACACCTACCTTAGTGTGAAAGCAAACGCTTATGAAGGAACTTTTGCTCATGAATTTCAACATCTAATAAATAATGATGTAGATCAGGATGAATTGTCATGGGTTGATGAAGGAAACTCAGATTTAGCCATGTATCTCTGCGGATATGGGTTTGCACCTGATCATCTTTCAAATTATTTTCACTGGCATTGGGATACTCCATTGACGATTTGGGAAGGATATTTAGCTGATTATGGAGCATCTATTCTGTGGACCTTCTATATGTATGAACACTATGGTGGCGCATCATTGATAAAGGACTCTTGCTATGAACAAGCAAATGGAATCGAAGGCTGGAATAATGTACTTGCTGCTCGTGGCATCGATAAAACATTTGATGAAATCTTTCAGGATTGGTGTATTGCCAACTATCTTGATGATACTTCCTTCTGTAAAGGAAAATTCGGATATTATAATTTAGATATACCGTCTGATAACACAGAAGGAGAGAGTATACAATCCTCAATGGAATATTGGTATGATTTGTATGGTGAGTATGGTTTTTTCGATTGGTACATTAATGAATATCCATATGCCGGAGACTATATCCTTGTTGGGCGCGGATTACCTTACACTGCGAATTATGTCAAATTCACTGATATGCCACAGTTATTTGAAGTAACATTTGATGGTGTCGATTATTGTGGCGCGGTTCCAACAAGTGGTAGTCACAATTGGTACTCTAGTGGTGAAGCATGGTCATGGTATCAACTTGGTCAGACATTTGATATCCCTCCTACAGGAGCGACCTTACAATTCTCTAACTATTATTCGATCGAATTAGATTGGGATTATGGTTATATAGAAGTTCACGATCTCACTACTGATGAGTGGACAACGCTTCCTGGTCTTACTACCACGACATATTTAGGTTATGCCCAAAACAATCCAAACACTCCTCTTGAGAGAGAACCAACTGCTTATAATGAAACAGGAAAATGGAACTGCTTTACAGGAGATGGTCCTGGTCTATATACAGAAATGATGGATCTTACTCCTTTTGCTGGGCACACTATAGAACTTTATTTCACATATTGGACTGACGCATATTATCTTGCTTCAGGATGGTATCTTGACGATATCGAAATCCCTGAAATTGGGTTCTATGATGACTGTGAAACTGAAGGTGCCTGGATATTCAATGGATGGAGCTTAAATGACGAGATTATTTATAATAATTTCGAAGTTAACTTCATTAAAACCTACACTTTAACCAAGAAGAGTGGGGAAGTATGGCACACATGGGACAGAATCTATCACATGTGCCTTGATGAAGTTACTGAAGAGGGTATCGAGCGATTGCTTACTCTCAACCACAAGCGTATTTCAACAGAGGTTGTTATGGTGATTGCTAACCAACCAGGGTATGAACACACTTTTGGAACCAGCTATACTTATACTGCAGACTCCTGGAATTGGCGTTGTCGTTGGTAGCGTAAAATCATGTATTAAACTCATACCAAATAACTAAATATTTTTTTTTTATTTTTTTAACCTTTTTTCTATGATGTTTATCTTATAGACTTGAATTTTTAAAGAATGCTGCATTACCTGTAATTAGGTAGGCAGAAATTAACCTAAAATATATTAATGGCAAATCAGTTTGGATAATCAAGAGTCTAAAATTCAAAAAAAATTATCTGAATTAAGATCAGATAATTTATCTGGAGCAAGAGAATTGGTATTTAAAGCTATCGACATCGTGAAATCTAAGTTAAAACTAATTCAAGATCCAAATGGAAACATAAAAGAAGTAATCTTTGATTTAGCAAAAGAAATTATTGATTCACGTCCCAGTATGGCTCCTCTTATTAATACAATTGGCTTTTTTCTTAAAAATTCGGAAAATCTAACTAAAAGAAGCATTACTGAAACTTTGATTCAATTTGAAAAAACTCAAATTGATAGGAAGAAGAGCTTAGAAGATAATTTCTTTAAATTTTTAAGTTCAAATTTAAAAACTCATTGTTCCTTAATGCTTATATCATATAGCTCTACAATAATTAATCTTTTAAAGAAATTTAATAATTCTAATATTGAATTATATATCCTTGAATCGCGACCTTTATTGGAAGGGAGAAAGACTGCTGATATTTTATCCCAATATTTTAAGACTCATCTCATAATTGATGCAGCTATCGGGAAATTTATAGAACAAGTTGATATTGTATTAATCGGAGTTGATAGCATCCTTAAGGATGGATCGATTGTTAATAAAATTGGAACGTTTCCTTTAGCAGTATTAGCTAATGCAAGAAATAAAAAAGTATATGCGGTATGTGATTCCTTTAAGTATAATTTAAGAAGCCATTTCGGAGAACCTATTTTAATTGAACAGAAACCCTCAGAAGAAATTTATAACAACCATTGTAAGAATGACTTTTTGGAAGTACACAATTATTATTTCGATATTACTCCCCCTAATTATGTTACTAATATTATTTCTAATTTAGGGATATTGAGTATACAAGATTTTCTTAAAGAAGTAAAGCAAGAATTGCCTATCGAGTGGTTTAAATATTTTTTACATAACAACATAACATGATTTTAAAATCTAAAATGAAACTTCAAGAATTAAATGAAAAAATAGTGGACAAAACATTTATTAATATGAACCTTGATATAGATAATGCTTATAAAATAACAGAAAGACTAGCTTTTCCTCGATTAGTTGGTACAGAAGGAGAAAAAAAGGCTATAACAATTGTGTCAGAGGAGTTCAAAAAAGCAGGGTATAATCCAATATATAAAGAAAGTTTTAAAACTTCCTTATATGTTTGGAATATTTTAAGGTATGCTTTTATCCCCTCTAGTATTTGTTTAATTCTTCTGGCTTTATCTTTTTTCATCAATCCATGGCTTAGTTTATTATTAATCTTATTGAATGTATATATTTGTGCAAAAATCCTTAGTTTATCTACTTCAAGTGAGACCAAATTATTTAAGAACGAGAAAAAAAATTACCTAACTCAAAACATCTATACTGATTTGAAAAGTAAGAATTCAAAAGCAAAAGTCATTTTTATAGGTCATTGGGATTCAAAATCGCAAACTTTCCCTACTAGCACAAGACTTCTTCTATTTATAGTTACTCTTTTTAGTTTTATATTGGTTATTTTAATATATCTTGTTTTTTCCATTATTCGATTAATAATTCCTTTTAATAATTTGATTCTAAATATTGTAATGTTGTACGGTTGTATTGTAATTAGTATAATTAGTAATTTTAGTTATTTTAATAAAACAGAAAATAAATCACCTGGAGCATATGATAATGCAGCAGCTGTAGGAGCAATTATTGAGCTAGCTAGATTTTATAAAAACAATCCTATAAACAATATTGATTTTATATTTTTATGTCCTAGTTCTGAAGAATTAAATCTAGGAGGAGCAAAACATTTCATTCAAAGCCATAAAGAAGAATTTGACAAAAAATCCACTTATTTTATTAATCTTGATCCAATTGGAGGAAATGAACTAATTAGATTAATAACTTCTTATGGAATTCCCCGTAGATCATCTTCTCAGAAATTAAATAAATTATTCTTGAAGAGTGCAAATAAGTTAAAAATTGATATAAAAGATATTTATTTACCTACAGGTATGTGGTCTGATTATATGCCGATTGTTCAAGAAGGTTTTGAGGCTTGTTGGCTTGGTTCTCAACCCGGTTTAAAATATGTGCATACCAAGAAAGACAATATGAAATTAGTGTCGAAAGAAGGAATAAGAAATGTTCTTTTTTTATGCGTAGATGTAGTAAACGAATTAGACGATGAGTTCGATTTATAATTTGATTATATAAATTTGCATTCTTATTTTTATTAATGAATCTATTAGAAAGGTTTAAGAAATAATAAGCATAACTTAATTTTTACTCAAAGATTTATTTAAGTGAATTTGATTTTATAAAAAAAATTGAGTTATATTAAGATGTTAACTCCAGAACAAATGAAAGAAATTCTTAAAGAAAATGTAATTAATCTTAGATTTCACGCTCGTGGTGGTCAAGGAGGAGTCACGGCTTCTAATCTCTGCGTTGAAGCTTTTTATGGTTATGGTGTTTGTCAACCATTATTTGGTGCAGAACGTATGGGATCTCCTACCGAGAGTTATGTTAGACTTAGCGCAAATGAAGAGTTGGTAAGAACTAATGAGCAAGTTTATGCTCCTCACGCTGTTTCTGTATTGGATCCCTCTCTATTGGGAGAAGTTGATGTAATTGCAGGTATTCCACCTGGTGGTTGGTTAATTATCAATACTACATTGGATCAAATCTCAATTCAGGAAGTTATTGGTCGAAAAGATATAAACATAGCAACTATAGATGCATTAAACATAGCAATGGAAATTCTTGGAAGAAATATTACCAATACTATTATTCTGGGCGCTTTACTAAGAGTAATGCCAATTTTTTCTATTGAGGCATTGGCAGACGCAATAATGCGTCGATTTAAGGGTGAAATTGCAGGGAAAAATGTTGCAGCTATAAAAAGAGCTTTTGAAGAAACATGTATTTATGAAACACCAGAAGCTCCTAATATAGATTTTAGTATTGACACAAAAGTTCCTTGGCAGCAAGTATATCCCGGGTTGCCAGGATTTAAAGAAATAGATGACGCGGGAGTATGGTACTGTGACGAAGATGTTATAGAAATTGGAAGCAAACAAGTAAATACAGGTTCTTGGGGTGAATGGGATATGATTTGGGATGAAGAAAAATGTACTGATTGTGCTCA